>NZ_WOEJ01000053.1:0-567 GCF_019400845.1 Pseudomonas sp. MAG002Y
GCAGGAGGCGCTGATGTTGGCGGACAGGGTTTCCATCGCCGTCAGGGTCTGGCCCAGTACGCGGCGACCCTCCTCGGCCTGCTGCCGGGCACTGGTAGCCTGTACGGACGCATCGGCAGCGTTGCGGGCGATCTCCTGTGTGGCGGCCCCCAACTGGTTGATGGCTGCCGCCACGCTTCCGGTACGTCCGGCCTGATTGTCCGAGTTGTGCAGCGAGGAGTTGGAGGCCGCCAACACCTGACGGGAGACCTCGTTGAGCTGGCGGGTACTGGCCGATACTTCGCTGATCGAGCCATGGATACGCTCGACAAAGCGGTTGAAGGCAGCGGCCAGCACACCAAACTCGTCCTGGCTATTGATGGCCAGACGCCGGGTCAGGTCGCCCTCTCCTTGTGCGATGTCCTGCATCGCCTGACTCATGGTCGTGAGCGGACGCATCAGTACGCGAATCAGCACGCCCAGGAGCAGCATGATCAGCACAACGCCAATCACCATGGCTAGCACGGCCGAGGTTCTGAACTCCTTGAGCGGGGCGTAGGCTTTCTCTTCATCAACCATCAGGCCCAG
>NZ_WOEJ01000054.1:0-564 GCF_019400845.1 Pseudomonas sp. MAG002Y
AGTAACGGAATAAAGTTGCGCGAATCGGCCTGCTGACCAGGCGAGAGGGTAAAGCTCAGCGGATAACCATTGGCATCGCAAAGCAGGTGAATCTTGGTACCTAACCCACCCCGGCTGCGTCCCAGGCAATGATCTACAGGTTCGTCCGGGCCCCTTTTTTTCCGCCTCCTGCCGCGGCACGGGTAGCTCGAATGGTCGTAGAGTCCACCATCCAGGTATCCAGATCGATAAAGCCATCCTGGCGAAGCCGCAGATGCAGACGAGTCAATACGCGCTCAAACGTTCCGTCGTCCCGCCATTGGCGAAAACGCTGATAGACCGTTTTCCAAGGGCCGTAGCGTTCGGGTAGATCACGCCATTTGGCGCCGGAGCAAAGGATCCAGAAGATACCATTGAGCATCTGTCGATCATCCCGGCGAGGACGGCCCATGGTCTGGGGAGGAGAAACGATGTCTTCAATCAATGCCCAGCGCTGACTCGAAAGCTCGTAGCGACCTGTCATGTCTGCCTCCGCTTGCCACAACGGCATTAGGCTAACAAACGCGACTTTTCAGACAAACCCTA
>NZ_WOEJ01000055.1:0-560 GCF_019400845.1 Pseudomonas sp. MAG002Y
CTATTCGGTTGGTTAAAAGAAAAGCGTCGGCTCTGTACTCGCTTTGACAAGCTGGCTAGCAGCTTCAAGGCCATGGTAACGCTGGCCTGTATCGAGCGATGCATGCGTGCAGACTTTTCAGACAAACCCTAGTCTCTATAAAGCACTACAACAGAAATTGCCTGGCTCAAACAAAAGCGCCAAGAGATTTCTTGGAAGGCAAGTAAGGCGTAGAGAGCCCCGGCAAAGACAGGCCCAGCGGAGCTAGAGATGCTAAATGCCGCGTCCTGCCTTCAACCGCATTAGGCAGCTCACGTGCCGCTGGTAGCGACTTTCACATACAAAAGACACAAACAAAAAAGGGGAAGATGCTTTCGCATCCTCCCCTTTCAACAAAGCAGCCCTGATTAGTTGAGCAGCTTGAGTACAGCGTTTGGCAGCTGGTTGGCCTGGGCCAGGATCGCAGTCGAAGCCTGCTGCAGGGTCTGCTGCTTGGTCATTTCCGATGTTTCGGCAGCAAAGTCAGCATCCTGAGTACGGCTGCGAGCGGCAGTAGCGTTCTCGCTGATGTTCTGCAGGTT
>NZ_WOEJ01000006.1:0-330328 GCF_019400845.1 Pseudomonas sp. MAG002Y
AATCTCTTTGCGATGTCTCATGCCTCTATCGTGGACATAGCCAAACTTAGATTCAAGGGGGTTTTGTTAGCGGCTCTTAGTATCGTAGTGCTGCCCCTAGAAGCGCAGGTCCTGCTCAATTTCTCTGGTGCGAGCGTTTCTAGCGTACCAGGTCTTGTAGTAGGGATAACATACCATACGACCGGTATCGTCCGTGACCTCAAGCGGTGTACCGATCTGGTCGGTATGAAAGTAGTAACGCTTGGGCTTAGCATCTGCCTGGTTTGGCTCTGTATCTACACGAGCGAGCGGGGCGTAGCTGCCTTGTTCGTAGATATACAGGCTGTGCAGATCCGCTTTTTGCTCCTGCAGCATGCGCAGGCCTTGCCAGAGGAAGTGGGTCGTTTCGGTTTTGTCCTCTGTTAGGACATGCTTGGCGACACGGCGGCCCAGGCAGTCATATTCCTAGCTGGCTTGGGTTTACTACCGTTTATTATAAATTTTATCTTTAACCCAAATCGTGTCATACACTAAGGAAAAGGTGTGTTTCGAATTTATGTGAAAATATACAACTGCCATGAGTATCTTGCATGTATTATTTATTTTAACTCTCTCTCACGCTGTGTTATTGGTTTAATTAATATGTAAATTTAGCTGGCTTTAAATGTATATATTTTTTCGCCATTAAACACATGATACAGGTTTTCTATGCCGCCTTTTGAGTTGTAAGTAATCTTTTTTCTTGCATATGGTTTTAAATGATTTGTTCCGCAGACAAGTGCCTCAGAGATTATATCTTCGGGATAAATATATTTCTCGAACGTATATTCTCCGTCTTCATTTAATTCTATAGATGATGTATATTTTCCGTTTTTTTTATTTACTTTGAAAATACGGATGGGTTCCTCCATATCGTCATACTGGATAGTAATAATTGAGTCTCCCTTTTGATAGGATATGTACTCGGAAACTATACGGCCATGTCCGTCGAAGTCAAAGATATTAGAAGGGAATCCCCCTTTCGTAATTCTTGCCGCGTAGACGTTTTTTAGAGTTTTTGGTTTTCTTTTTAATATAGAAGTAGTTTTGATTCCCCTAGACTCATTAAAAAATGGTATTGGGAAAAATGGCAAAGATTTAGACCAAATCAGATCATCTTGCTCAGGATCAAATATAGTGGGTCTAATCTCAGTGGAAGCTAAGATTTCTTTGATTTCTAAAAGAGCGTCAGCCACTTCTGTTTCATTAATAATCATTTGTTAAATACCATTCCGTTGTTAAGGCTTGACTTTATTTCCGAAAGTTCGGTAAGAAAAGACTTTTTATCAGCTGTATTGATAAGTTTATCGTAGACATATTGTTTATAAATGTTGCTATGAACCCCTTCGCCTTTGTGGGCAGTAGTTGTAGTTCCAGGTACTCGTGCTTTGCTAGTGTTTGGCAGCCAAATACCGTTCTTTCTATAATTGATATCGATGCCTAAGTCTTCCATTTTTTGCGCAAGGCAACCATTCGCCAATCTCTTGAATTAGACATAATTATGTGATGAGCATCATACTGCCCACCGCCGATGGGCTTAGGTCCTAGGTTTGAAGCTAATTTACGAGCATCACTGGAACAAGTGAGTCCTGTAGGATCAATCCAAACGGCCGGATTGTCACCATAATTATAGAGGTTAATTCCGCCAAGCAACCCTATGGGATCTTGCGCTGTAAAGCGGCCTACGGCCGGATCGTAATAACGAAACGTGTTGTAGTGCAGGCCCGTTTCGGCGTCGTAGTACTGTCCCTGAAAGCGCAGGTTTTGCTCGATTTCCCTCGGGACCAGGGCTTCCAGCGCGCCCCATGTTTTGTAATAAGCGCGCCATACCATGCGGCCGGTATCGTCCGTGACCTCAAGCGGGGTACCGATCTGGTCGGTGTGGAAATAGTAGCGCTTGGGCTTTTGATCAGGCTGGCTCGGATCAGTATCTAACCGGGCGAGCGGGGCGTAGCTGCCTTGCTCGTAGATATACAGGCTGTGCAGATCCGCCTTTTGCTCCTGCAGCATGCGCAGGCCTTGCCAGAGGAAGCGGGTCGTTTCGGTTTTGCCCTCTGTTAAGATATGTAGTGCCAATGCAACGGCCTAGGCAGCCGAATTCATAATTGGCTTGGCTCAAAAAATCATGGTGCATCAAAGGCACACCTTTCTTGACGAAATTGTCCGATAGCAGAAAAAATCATCAACATCAGCCCTACCATTCAGCGAGGAGAAAGCATCGTATGATTGCGGTGAATTATCATCCGCTGCCGCTTACGATAGCGCTTTAGTTAGTCTAGTAGCCCAAATGAAATCAAGTCAGACGGCTCTGCATTCAGGCCTGTCTACTCTGGCATAGTAATATTATCTTTTTAAAATTAAATAGATGCCGGATACCATTTGTCATTTTCATCCAGAAGCTGGCGCTTACTTATTTTCCATGTGTTTTCCACTTTTTTTAGCGTTATTTTAAATTCATTTTTAAATCCTACGGATTGCTGGTGTAAATATGTTATTTGTTTTGGCGTGCTTTCAATTGGTTTGATAACGTCTCTTTCAAAATTGTAAGTTGTAGGCGATCCAGGATTTAAGGAAATTAATCTTCTGTAATTTTTTCCCACATTTAAGACATATCGCTCAAGTATTATTTTTAACTTTTCTCTATATTGATCATCTATAAGCTCTGTATCTTCCCCGCATTCAATATGCTTCATAAGTAAATCATAATATTCGTTCTCCCATTCATTCATTTCTGTCATAAAATCTTTAAGTACAGTTAGCGCGTCGCTCATAAATTATCCTTTTAATTTCCGAAAATTTGGCCAAGTATTTTCGCCAAATAAGACATATAAATTATTCTGGTATGTCTTATTTAGAAAAATATATTTAGGAGGGCTAGCGCCAACCGCTGATTCGAATTTTAGGGTTTTCTATTATGAGGGTATGTCGCCTATCTGTCATGATAGGCGAGATTCTAAAGTTGCTTTTAACTCGCAGGTCAACTTAAAATCTTTTTAAGATTCGAGAAACTTTCCTATGTATATAAGTTTATTGTAATTTTCCTTGTGCGGTTCTGAAATCGATAAGTCTCCATCGCTATATATGAGCATAGTGTTTGCTTCTTTAAGCCCTGCTCTTTCACAGATTAGCTTTATGCGTGCGTGCTCACTATCGTCTATGTAGGCTTCTTTAAGCCAGTCATCAATGGGCACAGGTTTCTCTTTGCGTGGAATTATAGCTATGTAATCCTCGTCATAAGTTAAATGTCCAATGTCTTTGCAGAAGCCACAAACCTTAAAGCTTGGATCATCAAAATCTCCTCCTGTTGAATAGTCCTTTTCAAAATACTTCATGTATTCCTCTTCAGACTGAAAGTTATTCCCTAGCCAAAGGTGAATATGATCGCTTATCATGCTAACAGCTTCCTATTTTCATATGTTTACGATGGTGTCTAGCAATTATTTCTTTTGCTTCTCTTTTTGTATTGGCTTCTAACAGGGCGGCTTGTAAATGTTTATGGAAAAAAGTCGAAGCTCTACTTTTGTGATGTTCCCCGTCCGGAATAAGTGATCCTCTACGATCGCTTACTCCACTAAACTCTAGGCCTTCTGTTGGAACGACATGCTTCATTATCTCTTCGGCGGTAAATCCTAGCTCTTTCGCTTTCCATGCTATAGCTACTGGAAACATTTCATGTTTTCCGCCAGTGCCACGCAAGGCATCACTCACGGAGCTTTTATTATTAATTATGTCTTGTACTGATGCGCTATTGAACCAGTTGCTAAACTCACCCCTAGCCCAAGGGGCCCACCCTAAAGGGTCAATCCATAAAGTTGAATTCTTAGCATAGCGGTATAGGTTCTTACCACCCAATAGTCCTATAGGATCCTGCGTCGTAAATCGTCCCACGACCGGATCGTAATAACGAAACGTATTGTAGTGCAGCCCTGTTTCAGCGTCGTAGTACTGTCCTTGAAACCGCGAGTTCTGCTCAATCTCTCTCGGGACCAGGGCTTCCAGCGCGCCCCATGTTTTGTAATAGGCACGCCATACCATATGGCCGGTATCGTCCGTGACCTCAAGCGGGGTACCGATCTGGTCGGTATGAAAGTAATAGCGCTTGGGCTCATCTGGCGATTTGGTTTTGTATCTACACGAGTGAGCCATCGGGACGGCATTGAGTACCGGCTAACTAGGCTCCTCCGCCCCTGGGCCAATGATTAGGTGGAACGCTTGAGCCGCACGATTAAATAGGCCACTAGCAAGGACTTTCACCATGCCTCGCTTAAACAATTGCAGAATCATATAAAAGATCATCTCTGGGTCTATAACACCGCTCGCTTCTTGCGCTCATTGAAAGGACAAAGAACGACTGGCTTTATCCTCCAGCAATGGCAGAATAGGCACAATTCTTTTTAATCGATTCAGACACTTTATCTTCGATAGATAAAATTAAAGCCTGAGCTTCTTTTCGAGAAGTTGTATTCCTTTAATATTGGATTCTTTTATCTCTCTGGCGACATCGTTAGAAATTGCTACTTCTGAGAGACATTCTTTGCATCTAAATATTGATTTTTCAGTCTGTAGATCAATTAAAGTAATTTTTGTAAACTTCTTAGGTCCATCTGGGAGAAAATCAATTATTGGTTTGTATATACAGTTGGCCATATCAAAAGCTTCTTGTATAGATAAATAGTTTACTATGTAAAACCCTTCATGGAATTTGCCTTTATGTCTTATTTTTGTTTCTAAAAGCTGTATAGAATCTTTGGAAAAATTTGTAAGTAGCTTGGCGAGCCTTTTGCTTATGACGTCAGGGCCATTACTAAACAGGTAATCATAAGAAGTTAAATTCTTGATTGATGCGTTTGATTTTGCAGATAGATATATGTCTTTAAAATCATTCGGATTTACAGGCTTTCCTATCTTCAAGCTTAGTGAGTCAGGAAAAATGTTTGTGTCATATTCGAGCCAGTAATTGTTGGGATATTTTTCGTCTATATCAATTAGGTACATCAGCATCCTCCTATCCTTATTGAATTTTTGTTTAATAATATTCTTCCAGATCTTAAGCCTTGCCTATTATCAATTATAAGCTTCTCTAAGGCTTCACGATACTGACTTGAATTCCAATTCTTAGACTTTCCATAGCTATGTAATGCGTCTAGGTCTGCTCTAATGTTTTCAGTGTACTTGGGGTGTGATCCTCGATGGACTGTCCTAGCTGCATGATTCTCAACGTATTTTGGTAAGTAAATTATGTTTTTTAAATTATGTATATTGAAATTTGCTGCCTTTAAGGCTTCATGTGCTTTAAGTTCTTGGGGGATGATGTGATGTTTTTGAAAACCACTTATACTATTCATAGTGTTATAAGTGGTAAGGCCTTCTGGATCAACCCAAGACTGGCTGTTGACTGCATATTGATATAAATGACTTCCCCCTAACAACCCGATTGGGTCCTGCGTTGTAAACCGTCCCACAACCGGATCGTAATAACGAAACGTATTGTAATGCAGGCCCGTTTCAGCGTCGTAGTACTGCCCCTGAAACCGCAAGTTCTGCTCGACCTCTCTGGGAGCCAGCGCTTCCAACGCACCCCATGTCTTGTAGTAGGCACGCCATACCATACGGCCGGTATCGTCCGTGACCTCAAGCGGGGTACCGATCTGGTCGGTATGAAAGTAGTAGCGCTTAGGCTTTTGATCAGGCTGGCTCGGATCAGTATCTAACCGAGCGAGCGGGGCGTAGCTGCCTTGCTCGTAGATATACAGGCTGTGCAGATCCGCTTTTTGCTCCTGCAGCATGCGCAGACTTTGCCAGAGGAAGTAGGTCGTTTCGGTTTTGTCCTCTGTTAGGACATGCTTGGCGATACGGCGGCCCAGGCAGTCATATTCGTAGCTTGCTTGGCTGAGTGAGTCATGGCCGCGATAGGTTTCGGCTTTAACCAGGCGGTTTTCGCAGTCGTAGGTAAAGCGCTGATAACCATTTGAACTGTGCCGCTCGCTCACGTTACCCCAGGCGTCGTAGATGAGGCGCAGGTCTTTCCAGGCCTTGAGGCGGTTGTCCGGGCTCAAGGCCTGGGAGCCGATCAGGTTACCGGCAGGGTCGTAGCCAAAATCTTCATTACCGAGCTGCGGATGGTGTGGTTCGCGGCTGCGCAGTTGGCCAATGGCATCGTATTTGTAATCCGTAGTGCCACGGTGCTTGTCAGCCTGCCGCAACAGTTCGCCGGCCTTGCTGTACTCATAGCGACGATGGATGAGCGTGGCGGGATGTTCAGGATGGCCGAGCAGGCTGTTCTTTTGCTCGTTGAGTTGCGAGAGCTGTTCATGCGGCAACTCAATGGCGGCTTGCCAGCGTTTACGGCCAAAGCTGTCGTATCCAAAGCGGCTGGTCAGGCTGCCCTGGGTACGCAAGGTCTCCCTGTGCAGGGCGTCACGCTCGAAGTCGCTGATCAGCAAGCCGTCGAGGTTTAGTTGGTGCAGATGGCCGCTGCCATAATAAAGGTGATTGAGTGTGCGGCCATCCGGCAGGCTGAGCTGAGTAAGGTTGCTTAACGCATCGTAGGTGTAACTTAGTGCGCCCAAGGCTGACTGCTCTTCTACCAGGCGGCCAGCGTTGTCGTAGCTGAAGCTAAGAAAATCCGGCCGTATGCCCAGCGCTTTACCGTGCTCGCTGGGCTGCCGTTCGATGGCTACGACCCGATCCATTTCGTCATAGGTGTAATCCAGGCGAGCATCCCGAGTTACTTTGCTGAGCAAACGACCTATAGCGTCGCGCTCAAATTCGCTTGAGCGTGTCTGACCTAGTCCCGCCTGGTCAGCGGTATGCTCATCCATGCGGACCAGTGCGCCGGATAGGTTGTAGTGGAAACGGCGACGCAGACCGTCTATACGAACTTCTTCAATTAGGCGGTCAGCTGAGTCATAGGCGAAGCGATAGGCCGCCCCGTTTTCGTTTACCAAAGCAGCCAGACGCAGCGCCTGATCATAGTGGTAACGAACCCGCTGGCCTTTGGCGTCCTTGCGCTCTACCGGCAAGCCCCGAATGTTTCGGCTTAGGTAAGTTGTATGGCCGTCAGCATCCGCATGGCTGAGTAGATGGCCTAGTGCATTATAGCTGTAGTGATCTGTCGTGGCATCTGGATGCTCCACCCGCAGGATTTCGCCATCGGGTTTACGGTGCAGGCGGGTGGTCTGCCCTAGGGCATTGGTGATGGCACGCAGGTGCTGGTGTTCGTCATAAGTATAGTGGGTGCGGTTGCCTGAACAGTCCTGGGACTGAAGCACCTGCCCCAGCTCGTTCCACCACATGTGGGTCTGGTTGCCCAAAGGGTCACGTATGGTATGGATTCGGCCGTCTTCATCGCTTATGTAGTGAGTTTGTTCGCCAAGCGTGTCGGTTTCTTTTAGAAGTATGCCGTTACGGTCGTACTGCCATTCATGAGTGCTGCCATCTGCGTGCTCAAGGCGAACGAGTTGTTCGGTATAGCGATTGTACTCATAGCGGGTTGTACGGCCGAGGGGATCGGTTTCAGCAACCAAACGGCTGAACTCGTCGTATTCAAACTGCATGCTGTTGCCGTTTGGCAGGGTGATGCTCGTTGTGTTGCCTGCATCGTCTATATCAAAGGCATACGATTCGCCACCGAAGTACTGACAGGCCACGACTCGTTTGGCTTCGTTATAGCGAACCTTGGCACTACGACCTAGACCATCAGATACATAAGTAACCTGTTGCTTCAGGTCATAGTTGAACTGGTAGTGCTCACCATCGTTTGTCCAGTGTTCGATGACGCGATAAGTGCTGTCTGGAAACTCTGCATAGCGGTAGTGGCAGTGCAGCCCTAGCGCACTTTCGTGCAGACTCATACGCCCTTGATCATAGGCGAAGCGCCGAATGATATCGCCGTTCCGGTTGGTTACAGATACCAACTGGCCCAAGGTATCGTAGCCATAACGAACCAGGGTTTCGACGGAGCGCTTATTTACGATACGCTCAATGCGGACCAGACGATCACGTGCCTCGTTATAGCCCAAGTGCAGGTGCAATTCACCTGAGGCATAGAGATCGGTCAGCAGGTTATCTCGGTAGAGCAGGGCGATGTAATGACCTAATGCATCTTCAATACGCTGTAAGCGGGCCGGCTTAGCATTCCTATGAAGTTCACCGAAATATAGGTAAACATCGTCCAGCGTTTTTAATAAGTAGTGGCCGCCTTCTGTACAGACCAAGGTGATTTTTTCATCAGGGTAGTAGGTGCTCTCTCCGGGCTTCAAAGCATCGAGCCTGACGTCTCGCCCCTGACTGTCTTTCAGTAGGACAGCATCACCTTCGAGTTGCAGTGTTTGTTCCCAAGGCAACACCCAACCGCGACCCAGTAGACCTATTTGCTCAATGTCGCTCGCATAGAAGCGCGACCATGTAATAGGTAAAAGGCCGGGTAAGGTGAAATCTGTCTCCGAATCCTCGGAAAGCACCTTACGTCCGTTGACGGCATCTACAGGGTTACCAAAAAGTCCGCTTGCCGCATGAAAGATGGAATTGGCTCCGGCACTCAAGGCCATACCGAGAGCCTGACCAGCGACAAAGACACCAGCAAACTTCATCAGGCAAGGGGTCAATGCTCGGAGGTTTTTCAGTGACGCAAGATTGGGCCGTCCAGTGGCAAGCCCGGCCAAAAACATTCCAATCCCAACACCTATCCTGAGCTTTGTAGAAACTTCTTCATCAACTTCAAGATAGGCATGGCTTTCTGCCCCGATAAACACGTTGTGTGAGCCACTTTCAATAGTGGCTCCACACGTCGTACGGTCCCCCTTGCGTGCAGCACCCAAGCCATTAAGCAAGACTTTTTCAGAGCCCTCCGCTACAAGCGGCTCATCGCTATGCTTGTCGCAAATGACTTCACTTTGTTCGGCATACGCGGCATTACGCCCATTGATGAATACATTGGGAGAGCCACTAAGGATGCTGCCTGTTACTGTCTGGTCTTTCTGCTTGATCTCTTCTCCCCATTCAGGAAGAAGACCGCCCACCGTACTTAGCGCCAGCCCAAGTAGAACACCGCCCAGTCCGCCTGTGCATACGGCAAAGGCAGCACCAATGATAAGGGCCGTTCCGATGGCTGCGCCTATCAGAAAGCCTGTCAACGCCTCGGTATGGACAATGCTGTCGTGCAGCCTGGCTGCTTCGTACATCAACTATTCCTTGTCTGTTTAGCAACGGAACGCTTGCCTGCGTTAATGCATCAATGATGCGGTTAGGAAAGATCCTCTGACGCCAGCTCAAACGTCGAAAGGATCGAGCTCCAGGTATTATTGTGGTAGGTATCAAACGGGGACTGGGTGGTGGCAGAAATCACAAGAATTCGCTCGTCTTTCATCAAAAAAGCTGCCTGCCGCTGATAGATAAGGCGACCATCGCTCTGATGATGTGAGTCGATTTGTATACCGTTCACGGGTTGGGTCTCTGACAGTACGGCTTCTTGCCTATGCACAAGCTTGAACTTGCGTAGCCGTGCCGACAGCATTCCTATTTGCCGGTCAATGTATTCAGGTAGTGTCTCGCCTGGGTGTAAGGCATCTCGGGAGATGCTGAACGTGAAGGAGCTTGGTACCCCTCCCAAAGCAAATATATTGACTGTCCGGTCTGCGAAGCCATCGGGTAAAAGGAAGCGGCCTTCCTGAATCTGATATTTCATGTATTGAATCCTTTCTACTTTTAAGAGGGCTGGCCAGAGGTGTTGAACACGGCGTCAACATTGGCATCTATGGTTTTCTTGACGCCTTCGCCAAAAGGCTCGGTTGCTGATTTGCCGTCTGGCATGTTGATGTCGAGCTTTCCGCCTGTAGTGTTGATTTGCCCGTTGCCACTGGCAGTAATATTGAACTCAACGCAGGACAGGTTGACCTGACCGTCTGCACGAAGCTCAATGACGCTTTCGCCACAAACAAGGCGAATACCTTCACCTGCCTCAATGAGATACGTTGAACTGACGCTATCCACCTTCGAGCCGCCTACCAGCAGCTGGTCATCCACCTTGACGATGCGCAGGCGGTTCTGACCAATAACTACCGTTTCGTCCTGACCAATGGTTTTGGTTCGGTCAACCCCTACGGAGTGGGTTTCACAATTGCCCACTTCAATGTCCATGTCGCGCTGACCATGTACGTAGATCTGCTCTGCACCGGCTTTATCTTCGATTCGCAGCTCATTGAAACCGTTGCCGCCAGGCGTGCTTCTGGTCTTGAAGACTGTCCGGCTCTTGTTGGCGGGCAGGTTGTACGGCACCAGGTTTGCGGCGTGATGCAGGCAGCCTGTAATGAGCGGCTGGTCTGGGTCACCTTCTAGAAAGGTCACCAGTACTTCCATTCCGATTCGGGGAATCGTGACGGCCCCATAGCCTTCATGGGCCCAGTTGCTGGTAACACGCAGCCAGCAACTGCTGTGCTCGTTCATCTGATCCAATCGATCCCAATGGAATTCCACGCGGACGCGGCCGTATTGATCGCAGTAGATTTCTTCTCCAGCCGGGCCTGTGACAATTGCGGTCTGGCTACCCAGGATTTTTGACTTAGGGTGCTTCAGGGCTGGTCTGAAGATCGTGTCCCAAGGCACTGCCGTAAAGAAGTTGCGATAGCCCTGCTGGAAGCCATCTTTGTCATCTACATGCGAGGATATGGATTCTTCTAATACTTGAGGTTGTTTGCCTTCGTGTGTCAGCTCGGTGAGTAGCCACAAGTCATTCCACTCACTGCGTGGGTGCTCGGTCAAGGGCATGAAGTGGCCGGAAACAAGTGTTGGCAGGTCACTTTTACCGCGAGCGATCTGGTAATCCGAGCGATGACGTTCCAGGGTGCGCTGACTTAGCTGCTTGCCACGGGCGCGGTCCATGAAGGCGCCAGGGTAGTCATAATCTTCCAGCTCTGGCACAGCCTCGCCGGTGTGAGACGCTTCCATGGTGAGCTTGGGCTTTTCAAAGTTGTAGTCCCGGCGGCTAACCTTGGTTGTTCGTGTTTCAACCTGGACTGCAAACTTTCGTATGACCTGATGATCTGCAACCAGTCCGGTATCTTGCTGGAAAAGAGCAGGGCTCAGTTTTGGGAAGCAGGTCTGATCATCACCAAAGACCATGATGTGTTCGGCCTGGGTATGCTCAAAGTGATAATGAATACCTTCCTCTTCACAAAGCCGATTGATGAAGTGAAGATCGGTCTCATCGTACTGAACACAGTATTCACGTTCTGGGTAAGCCGAGCCCAATTGGAAACGAAAGACATTGGATAGGATGCCATGCTCTTTCAGAACGGTAGCGATGATGTCCGGCACGTTAAGGTGCTGGAAGATACGCTGGTTATGCCGATGGCAGAGATAATGAACGCGTGGCACGAGCGTGACACGATAGCGCGTCATGCGTTGACCTGACTCGCCTTGTTCGGCGCTGTGAATCAGGCCATTGAAGCCTGTACCCGTCTGGTCCAGTGTCAGGAAGGCAGGCTGGTTGAGTAAGGATTCAAGATCGAAGTCGGGTCTTTCGCTGATCAATTCAATATCGAAACGGAAGGCGGTATTCAATGCTTCCCGCCCTGCAAATTCCAGCACCTGAAAATCATGAGAGACGCCGGGAATCTCAAGTATGAACTGGGTTTCGTTGGCTGGGGAGAACATCCTGGTTCCTCTGCTTCCTGCTCGGTATACAAGTCATGTCCAGGCGGGCGGCGTGTCGCTTTTCTGGAGATGCGTAAATTAATCCCATGCGCGGGATTGGCGGTTAGAGATATGGCCGCAGGCTAAACGAAAGCCAGTGGCAGAATCTTGCGCAGTAGCTAGAGGTGAGGTGGGTGTTATTCAAAAACACGAACCAGTTCTTACAGGTTTTTAGGCAGCCATAAGTCGCTTTGGCATTTGGTGGGTTAAGCGGCCTAAGTCAGTGAGGCTCTCTGTGAGAGGTCTGATGGTTATGCTTGTTAAGTTTATGCATAAATGCCATGTTGAATGAAGGTTCAGCGCCGCTTTTATGCTTTGAGTGAGCCGTCTCTGCTCATACATTTACCAGGAGCCCCACAATGAAAATAATGGCCGCGGTTACGCGCTCCAAAGGACAGCCTTTTAGTCTTGAGGAGGTTACGCTATCAGGTCCTGCCACCAACGAAGTGCTGATTCGGATCGTTGCGACAGGGGTTTGCCACACCGACGCCGTCGCGCGTGATCTGGGGCTGTCGCCTTATCCTGTAGTTCTTGGTCATGAGGGCGCGGGCATTGTCGAGCAGGTAGGCCGTAATGTTAGTGATCTGGAGATAGGCGATCATGTGGTCCTGTCGTTTGCGCACTGCGGTAAATGCGAAAATTGCCTGACCGGGCATCCTACAGTGTGCAGGGTCTTTAACGATCTCAATTTTGGCGGCCGCATGGAGGACCATACCTGTCGGCTTCGCCAGGGAGATACCGAGCTCTCTTCCTTTTTTGGTCAATCATCCTTTGGCACCTACGTGATTGCCAGCGCACATAATGTCGTCAAGGTCGATAAGGAAGTGGACCTAGCGTTATTAGGGCCGCTGGGCTGTGGTATCCAGACGGGTAGTGGAACAGTCCTCAACCGCCTTCGCCCAGGGTTTGGCGATAGCCTTGCTGTATATGGCTGCGGTGCTGTGGGTTTGAGCGCGATCATGGCGGCAAAGATTGCAGGGTGTGCTCAGATTTTTGCAGTTGATGTGCATGAGAGCCGACTTCAGCTGGCCAAGGAGCTGGGCGCTACGCATGTGTTCAACGGTAGTCAGGTTGATGTGGTCAGGGAAATCAAGGCTGTCTCTTTGGGCGGTACGCACCATGCGGTTGAAACTACAGGGGTTCCGCCGGTTGTTCGCCAATGCCTGCAGGCGCTGCGGCCATTAGGGCAGGCGGCGATTGTAGGCGTAACCCCCGAGATGACCATTGATGTTCATAACGAGATCATGGCGGAAGGAAAGACCATGATGGGTGTGATTGAAGGTGATGCCGTGCCACGCCTCTTTATTCCCAAGCTGATCGAGTACTACAAGGCGGGGCGCTTTCCGTTCGACAAGCTTGTCAGGTTTTATGATTTCAAGGACATCAATCAGGCATTTGAAGATTCCAAGCAGGGAATCACCGTTAAAGCCGTCCTGAAATGGAATTAATGCCCGGCCAGTTACATTGCTAACGCCTGGCCTGATTGGCCTGTTGCAGTTGAACTTTCAGTTGCAGCAGGCAGAGGCTAAGAGTGGGATAAAGGACGCTGGGTTGTTCAGAACGTATCGATCATGCGGCCTAGCGTTTCCATTGCCTTCTCACTCTCAGCCGTCCAGGGATGGCCATAATTCAGCCTTGCACAGTTTCCAAACCGTTGGCTGGCCGAGAAGATAGGGCCGGGAGCAAGGCTGATACCCTGAGCGATGGCCATACGGAGCAACTGAAGCGTATCGACCCGTTCTGGAAATTCAAACCATAGGAAATAACCGCCGGTTGGGCGGGTTACGCGGGTTTCGCTCGGAAAGTGCCGTGCGGCTGAGTCCAGCATGGCGCTCTGCTGGGTTTCCAATGCATGGCGCAATTTTCGTAGGTGTCGGTCATAGCCACCATGTTGCAGATAGTCTGCAATGGCCGCTACAGCAGGAACCGAAGGAGAAATGGTCGTCATGAGCTTGAGGTGATCAATGGCCTCGGTGAAGCGTCCGCCAGCAACCCAGCCCACTCGATAACCCGGCGCCAGACATTTCGAAAACGAACCGCAATGCATGACCAGCCCATCATCATCAAAGCTTTTCACGGCTCGTAACGGTTGGTTGGAGAAATTCAATTCGGCATAGACATCGTCTTCAATCAATGGAACCTGATGCTGCTTCAAGAGTGTGTACAGCGCCTGTTTCTTCTCGAAACTCATGCTGGCGCCCAAAGGATTTTGCAGGCTGCTCATGAGCCAGCAAACTTTGATAGGAAGATGAGAGAGGCTGTGCTCCAGCACATCAAGATCAACACCTTCCCGTGGATGAACGGGGATCTCGACGGCCTTCAATTTTAAACGCTCCAATACCTGAAGCGTCGCATAGAAAGCAGGTGCCTCTATTGCAACCAGGTCGCCTGGGCTCGTTGTACTTTGCAGGCATAGGTTCAAGGCTTCCATCGCCCCGTTGGTAATAACCAACTCCTCAAGCGGGAGACGAGTACCGTTGACCCTATAACGAAGGGCTATTTGACGGCGCAACTCATTGCTGCCTGCCGTCATGTCTGCAATAGCGGCCTGGGTTGAAAGGTGTCTTAATGCGTGGGTCATGCTGCGGGCAAGGCGAGGAAGCGGAAACAATTGTGGACTGGGAAAGGCAGACCCAAATGGAGTGGTCGCAGGGTCCTTGATAGAGTTCAGGATGGAGAAGACCAGTTCGCTGACATCCACCTCAGTGGTTTCAGCCTTGTGACCAGTAATTTCAGGCTCATGCAGCGGGCGCTTGGCATGCTCACGTACGTAATAGCCTGAGCGGGCGCGGGCAATGATCAGCCCTTTATCTTCCAGCAGATAATAAGCCTGAAATACAGTCGAAGGGCTGACCGTGTAGGTACGACTGGCATGACGTACCGATGGGACTTTTTCACCCGCCTTAAGTACACCGGTTCGAATCAGGTTCGCAATTTCGTCAGCAAGTCGCTCGTAACGTTTCATGCTTTTCGCTGCAGCGCTGGTGGTTGATGCCTATACCGTATTGGTGTCTATACGAGCGCTTACGACTTAAAACAGAAGATTGAAATCGGTTGCGTCGAGACACTGATGGCCTTTCTATGCATTAGCGGTCGTTCTTCTGCACGTCCTTTCTATCTTTGTTTAGCTGTACGCCAGCGTAAAACCCCCATCCCAGTAGAACGAAGGCCAGAAAGCCAAACAGTGACATAAAGAAGACGTCGCTCATGATTGAAACCTCTTGCGATAGCAGGGAAGGGTAAGCATTGAGACAGGCATCGTAGCGAATGGATGTGTTTGCTAGAGCAGCTCTCTACCGGCATTACCCATGTGGCTACAGTAGGGCTCTAGGCGTGCGCAAAACAGATTCAGATTCTTAATAAAAAACCGTATCAGATGTTGAGTCACCTTTTTTGGCATTGTTGCACGCCGCTAGCTGAGTAGTCTCAATACGCGTTGACTCTGGTAGACCGCCTTCAGCTTGGGCTGATTTGTCTTCAAGGCACGACCCTTGTGACAAAAAATGTCACTGCTGGTCCCAAACCGTTACGCTTGGCCAACAGCATTTTGTCAACTCTTTCATGCTTGGTAAGCGTGTAAATTTTATGAATTTTTTAAAACTGCTTTCTCTACCCCTAAATTTTGTGAACGTTGTCGAAAGTAATTCGTGTTTCTTTGGAAAAACCTAAAACAACTGTTTCACAAACAGCTGTTTAATACAGAGAAAAATTTTTATAAGTTATTGATTTTAAATATATTTTATATGTATTGACGAAAAACAATAGTGTCATATTGATATTGTTTTCACTGCTTTTTGAGTGGCACGCTTTTCTCAATCCCCGGTAGTACAGCCACGCTCGGCCACCAAGCAAGGTAGTTAGTTCTGCCTGAAGACCAAAACGATAACAGTCTTGATACGAGCCTTTTAGGTTCGGCCGTTAAGTGCGCACTTCAGAAATGACACTTTAGGTTTATTGGGGAATTCATGAAAAGCTCAAGCAGGCGTTCCCGTAGTCTGGCTTTCAAAGTAATGAGGCAATGCGCGCTACCATTGGCGGCGTTACTGGTTTCGTCTTCGGCTGTGGCATCGGTCGACCTGGTGGGGCTGAACTTGTCTGGGGCTGGCTTCGCATCACACGTGCTGCCCGGCATCAACGGAACCAATTATATATTTCCGACAGAATCGTACTTCAAGCAGTGGAGTGAGAAGGGCATAAAACTGGTGCGCTTCCCAATTATCTGGGAGCGGCTGCAGCCTACGCTTGGCGGTGCGCTGGACGCTAAGTATGTGCAATTGATCGATAGCACGTTCAGCTATGCAGAAAAGCATAACGTAAAGATCATTCTGGACCTTCATAACTATGCTCGATATCGCGGCCAGATCATTGGAACAAGCGGTGTGCCTTATGCGCGATATCAGGAGATCATGACAAAGATCGCGCAGCGTTGGAGCAGCCAGAAGTCGCTTTATGCCTACGACATCATGAATGAGCCTAATGGTGCGCTGAACTATTGGAACACGGCAGCTCAATACGGCATCAATGGCGTACGTGCGGTTGATACCGTTCGCCCCATTATTGTCGAAGGCAACGGGTGGGCCGAGGCTACGCGCTGGGAGCAGTGGAATAATACGTTACTCGATCTCAAGGATCCTTCAAATAACCTTATCTTTTCTGCGCACACCTACTTTGATAACAATGCGGGCGGCAATTACGAGTCCGTTGACGTCAGCAAGCTTGACCCCATGTATGGCGTTGAGCGAGTCAAGCCCTTTATCGAATGGCTAAAGAAGCACGGCAAGAAAGGCTACATCGGTGAGTTTGGCATCCCGGACAATGACTCTCGCTGGAATACCATCATGGATAACATGCTGGCATATCTGGCGCAGAATTGTATTCCGGCCACCTATTGGGCGGCAGGTCCGGGCTGGGGTAACTATTTTATGTCTGTGGAGCCTATAAATGGTGTTGAGCGTCCTCAATGGCCAACTCTCAAAAAGTACGTCAATAACACCAGATGTACTGCGTTTGGACCTATAAACGGTACCGACGCAACAGCACCAAGCCAACCCGCTAAACCGGCTCAGCCGGCAGTTCCTGCGCAGCCTGCTACTCCATCAAAGCCTGCCACTCCTGCGCCGAGTAAGCCTGTTACGACAACACCTGCTACACCGAGTCAACCCGTGACTGCGCCTGCTACACCAGCAGTGCCTGCCATGCCAGCAAAACCAGCAACTCCTGCACCTGCCCCTGCACCTGCACAGCCCGCTACGCCTAGCCAACCGGCGAAACCTGTCGTGCAACCGGTAACGCCTGTCACCCGCAGCGGGCTAGATCTGGTTGGCTTGAATTTGTCAGGCGCAGCGTTTGCTCCACACGTCGTACCCGGCAAAAACGGTGTTGACTACCTGTATCCCACAGAGGCGGATTTCAAGCAGTGGAATCAGAAAGGGATCCGTCTGATCCGCTTTCCTATTCTATGGGAGCGCATACAGCCTAAGCTCAGCACAATGCTTGATCCCAACCAGGTTGGCTTGATCCAGACCACTATGAACCTGGCCCAGAAATACAACATCAAGGTTATCATGGATGTGCATAACAATGGGCGCTACAACGGCAATATCATTGGGGCGGGGCAGGTTACCTACACCCATTTCTGGGACCTGATGTACCGAATTGCTTACCGCTGGGCCAGCCATCCTGCCCTGTATGGGTATGACATCATGGCCAAGCCGCATGACATGGATAGTTACTGGCTCAAGGCTGCCCAGTCTGGAATCGATGGCGTACGAACAGTGGATCATACTCACCCGGTGATTGTGGAAGGTAATGCCTGGTCCAATGCATCGCTATGGCCCTATTACAATGACAGTCTGCTCAGCCTCAAGGACTCGGCCAATAACATCATCTTTGCAGCGCACGTCTATCTGGACAAGGACGGCAGCGGTACTTATAGCCCGGAAGATACCAGCCAGCTCAACGCGATGCTGGGCGTCAATCGTGCAAAGCCTTTCGTGGATTGGCTGAAAAAGAACGGGAAGAAGGGCTATATCGCTGAATTTGGCGTGCCAGGTGACGATGCTCGCTGGCTGCCACTGATGGATAATCTGCTCTCATACCTCCAGCAGAACTGTATTCCTGCCACGTACTGGGCGGCTGGTCCGGGCTGGGGTAGCTACAAGCTTTCAGTAGAACCCTTGAATGGCCAGGATCGTCCTCAGTGGGCCACGCTGCAAAAGTATGTACAGAGTGCTAACAGCTGTACTGCCGTCGGGCCGCTGAAATAACGTGAGCTATACAAGAGCCGCCCTCGGGCGGCTTTTTGCACTATTTGACGGACATAACGAATAGCTGGTTTTATGTTTGACAGACGAAGCTTTAATCGGGCCTAATTCGTGCCCTTCGTTTGACCCCCTTTCCAACGTGGTGAAGCCAGTGCCCTGCATCAACCTTTACATCTGATCCGACAACGGTCCTGGTAAGCGGTTGGTCTGCGCGTAGCTGTCATCTATCGTTCCTGAGCGTTGTCGGTTTTCCCTGTTTGTTTGGAGAAGACCATGACTCTCGACCCGCGCGTCTATGCGCAATTACATGAATTATTTAAATACCCGCGAACGCCTCACCTGGAGTCGTCGCGCCTGCAACCTGGTGACTGCGATCATGACCAGGTAAAGCTAAGCACGCTGAAAGAGCAATTCATCGTGGTGGAGGAAAAGCTTGATGGCGCTAATGCGGCAATCAGCTTTTCCTCCAGAGCAGAGCTTTTGCTTCAGTCGCGTGGGCATTACCTCATCGGCGGCTCACGTGAAAAACAGTTCAATCTGTTCAAGCAATGGGCACGCGTCCATGAATTGTTCCTGCTCGAACGCCTCGAGGATCGCTACGTGATGTTTGGCGAGGTCATGAGCAAGAAGCATTCGGTTTTCTACGATCAGTTGCCGGGTGTCTTTTTCGAGTTCGACATCTGGGATCGTCGTAGGCAGATCTTTCTGTCAACCGCTGAGCGCCGCGTGTTGTTAGCCGGCGGGCCTGTCCTGTCTGTACCTGTGTTGTATGAGGGTCCTGCGCCTGTAAGGCTCAAAGACCTGCTGGCACTGGTTGGCAAGTCCTGGGCCCGAACCGATTGGTGGAGAGAGCGGTTCGAAGATACAGTGCGGCGTGAAGGGCTAGACCTGAGTAAGGCATGGTCTCAATGCGATACCTCTGATCTGATGGAAGGGCTTTACCTGAAAGTCGAGACAGCCTGCGAAACAGTCGCACGGATGAAGTGGGTCAGGCCAGACTTCGTGCAGACCATTCTGGACGCCAATGAGCATCACTTGCGTCAGCCCTACATTCCCAATGAGCTTGCGCCCGATGTTGATCTCTATGCACCAGTACCTATCGTGACGTGGGAATGTTTGAACAAACAATAACAAGGAGAAATGGAATATGGATTTTCAAACACTTGAGCGCTTGGTTGCTGCACCAGGCCAGCAGCCCGACTTCAAGGGGTGCGTAGAAGCAATACCGGCACTGACTCGGTTGGCAAGTACGCCGCAGGAGCCTGCCTATCATGGCGAAGGCGATGTCTGGACCCATACCTGTATGGTGGTTGAAACCATGGTAGGTGGAAGTGCCTATGAACGCGCAAGTACTGAAGAGCGTTTCGTACTGTTCTACTCGGCACTTTTGCACGACATTGCCAAGCCGGACACTACTGTTATAGATGAGGTCACTGGGCGTATCGGCCAACCGGGACACTCTCGTCGTGGTTCAATTGATGCCCGCATATTGCTCTGGAAGGCAGGCGTGCCATTCTCGTTGCGAGAAACCATTTGCCGAATCATCAGTGTGCATCAGGTGCCGTTCTGGGCGTTGAGCGGTGATCGCTCAGGACATTCTCCAGAGTTTCTGGCACATCGCCTGTCCTGGGAGCTACCGCTCTGGATGTTGATCGCTATGGCCATCGCGGATATAGAAGGGCGTATCTACCCGAACAAGCAGCACGTATTGGATGATATCGTGTTGTTTCAACAGCTGGCGGAGGAAGAAAGCTGCCTGTATTCAGCCAAGGCTTTTCCTGATGATTACACACGGATGAGCTATTTTCGCGGTGCCCGTATTCATCCGGCGTTCAGTCATTATCGGGAGCAGGAGGGCTCCGATGTGGTGGTCATGGCGGGTCTGCCTGCCAGTGGCAAGAACACATGGGTCGCAGAAAACCTGCCAGGGCTGCCGGTCGTTTCTTACGATGATGCACGGGACGCACTGGGGCTTGCTCATGGCAAGAACGAAGGGGCCGTCGCTCATTATGCGGTGGATACCGCTAAGTCGTTGTTACGGAGCAGGGAGGCCTTTGTCTGGAACGCAACGCATCTGTCCGGCCAAATGCGCAAGAAGACCCTGGATTTGCTCTACCAATACAACGCCTCAATACGAATCATTTATCTTGAGCAGCCGGAGCGGGTCATTCTTCAGCGTAACGCCAGGCGAAACACGTCATTGCGAAATCAGGATATCCAGCGGATGCTCTATCGGTGGGAAGTACCGCTGCCGAGCGAGGCGGACTGTGTTGAGTATCTGGCCTAACGCTCACACCTCGCTCTTGTCGTAGAGTGGCTTCTTTTTCCATTCGCTGCCCTCTTCAGGCTCAGGTGCCTTTTCTTCAACAGGAGGCGCCTTGAGTTGCTGTTCGGCCTGGGTCTGTTTCTCGATGGCATTCTCAGCGGTCTCTATACCGCTCTCAAAAGCTTCGCGCTGGGCTTGAAACGCCATTTGATCAGATTGGTTGCGAATATATTGAAGGCCACGTTCATAAGCGCGCTTTGCCAGGCGGGGCTGGTCTGACTCAAGCGCTTGGGTGGCCATGTTATCGAACATTTCGATATTGCTGAGCGCAAGCCAATATCTGACTGACTTGAACCAGCCGGAAGCATCCGCCTTGGTAAGCAGACCATCCTGTACGGCGCGGTGAACCTGACTATTAAGGGTTTCCAGCTGAAAGCTCACCTCTTTGAAGGCCGCCTCGCTTGACAGAGGGCATGGTTGATTCTCGATCGAAATGTCCAGACCGAGTTTTTCCTGCTCCTGCAGGAGGGACTCGCGCTCCGTCAGGGCTTCGGTAGGTTTTTCCAGGCGGCCGATGCGCTGAATAAGGTTGAGTTCAAGCCTGACTAGAAGCTGTTTGAGTTCAGGTGTCATGAACTGGGCTGGAAAGGTTTCCGACAAGGTGCCGATACGGTAAATCCGGTCATTCAGGTCTGCCCGCAGACGAGCCTTATCCAGTTGATAACGGTCTGCAACCTGGTCCACATAGGCCATGAATAAAAATAAAAGGATGCAGCTGACAAACATCAGCGCCAGTGCTGAGGTGGACATGTGTCGTTATACCTTCTGTTCGAGCAGGCCTTTCCAAGACCTGAATGCCTCTAATGAGAATGTGCGCCCGGAAACTTCAACCCGAGTGCAGTGCCTTCCTGGCGTCTCATGGTTTGCCAGTTGGAGGCTTTCATTAGAAGGCTATCGGTATAGCGTTGGTTTTCTTGAGGAAAATAACTAGAAAAAAGAGTGAGCTGTCTGAGGCATGCCAGAGCCCTTTGGCACACCGTTGATTGAAGCAGACCGGAGCAGGGCGAAACGAGCCGGTCAGGTGCTCGGCTGAGTACAATCAATCCTCCTGCTTACGTTTATTTACCCCTAATACCCTCTGCAAAAACTCTATTCAGGCTGATACGACTTCGGCGGTTAAAAGCGCCGAGGGCACATATCAATAGCAATTCTGCCTGGGAGTAACCTTGGGTGGAGAATACGTACAGGTCTCCAAAATTACGACGTCTGTCGTAATTCCTGTCGGTTATTGATGAGGCTCAGCATTACCAGCACGGTAGCTACCCAGCCGGTATACATCAGTTGATTTGAAAGAACACCGCGAACAGCTCGGATTGGGATTTGATGTTGAGCTTGGTATAGATGTGTTTTCGATGGACCTTGACGGTCTCGACAGAAATATCCAGCTTCCGCGCAATTTCCTTGCCGGAGCAGCCACTCAGTACTAGACGTGCAACGTCCATCTCACGGGTGGTCAACGGCATTTCGCTGCGTTGGCTGGTTGTCTCCAGCCGGTGTTGCCACGCTGGAACAGAGGGCGTATTGGCGCCTTGTTCGAAGCGTAGGCGCTGACGCATGAGACCCATTATCCAAGGTTGAATCAGACCGAGCAGGGCTATCTGGTCAGGTTTGAAACGCTGGCGCGAGCCAAGGGACAGGCAAAGCGTCTGATCAGCATCGATCTGGCAGTTGATCTGGATTTCGTCAGCGACCACGTTCAGTCGGAAGTAGAGGCGATAATAATCGGTTTGCTCAAAACATTCTGGTGCGACGTCGTCAAGCCGAACCAGGCCATTGTGGGCTCGCTCACGAGAGGCGATGTAGAACGGGTCAAGAAGATACAGGCCGTTGATGTAGTCCTGAAACAGCGGATCAGGTCCGCCATCACTGGTCAGACTTTCTGCCAGTACAACGGGCCTGCCAGCACTGAAAAGCAGTGTTACCCAGCTGTCGAAGGGCAGATAGCGCGCCAGTAATCGTACCAGCCTGATCCAGAAGTTGGGCGCATCGAGCGCATCAATCAGTTGACCAACCGACTGATGCCAGGCGATATCCTTTAGTTCCATACCCATGCCTACCTCAAAAGGGTTAACCCACCGGCGTGATTATCATGCCAAACCGCGGGCACCATACTGCCAAACCAATGTGTTCGATACGGCTGATGTATCAAGGAGCATTCATGAAGATTGAACTGGCCCAGGTGGCTGGCCGTGATGGCGACAAGGCTTACAACCTGCAAACGGCATTGACGGCTATCGAAGCCTGTGCACCGGATACACAGCTTATTGTGTTTCCAGAAACGCACCTCAGCGGTTTTCCAACCCATGAAAACGTGGCAGATGTCGCCGAGCCCATTGATGGCCCGACGATCAGTCGGGTTCGTCAGGCTGCGCATGCCAGACAGGTCTCGGTCGCCATCGGCTTTGCTGAAGCGGATGGCGAGCGTTATTACAACACCACGCTTCTGATTACCCCGGATGAAATTGCGCTGCGTTACCGGAAGACGCACTTGTGGTCGTCGGATCAGGGAGTGCTATCGCCTGGTGACCGCTTTGCGACCTGTCTGTGGAACGGTGTTCGGGTCGGTCTGCTGATCTGCTATGACATCGAGTTTCCCGAAACCGCCCGCGCGCTGGCGCAACTGGGTGCACAGCTCATTATCGTAACCAACGGCAACATGGACCCTTATGGACCTCTACACCGAGCCGCGATCATGGCCCGCGCAATCGAAAATCAGGCGTTTGCCGTGATGGTGAACCGCGTGGGTGAAGGCGATGGCGACCTCACCTTTGCAGGAGGCAGTGCGGTAGTCGATCCCTTTGGAAACATGCTGGTTGAGGCCGGTCGGGAAGAGGCGCACTTGAGCGCATCGCTGGACCTGAGCCAGCTTCAGGCGGTGCGCAAGGATTATCGGTATCTCGATGACCGTCGCCTGAGTTTGCCGGGGGAGCTGATCGAGCAACCGGGAGGGATTCGCGAACTTATTATCTAGGCCAATAAACGTATAACAACAATTATCTTTTTTGCTGATTCAGCACTGCCACAACACCCGACCGCGTAAGCGCGGTACCAACAATCACTATACGGAGTTGTTCATGGCCCATCTGCAACGCACCCTTTCGTTAGGGGCGGTGATGCTGTTCGGCATCGCTTATATGACGCCCATTATTGTGCTCGGCACGTTTGGAATTCTTGCCCAGAACACAGGTGGGCATGTGCCTTCCGCCTACCTGGTAGCGCTGGTTGCCATGTTGTTTACCGCCATCAGTTATGGTCGCATGGCGGCGGCGTTTCCGGTTTCAGGTTCCGCGTATACCTATGTACGCAAGGCTATAAGCCCCAAGCTGGGCTTTATCGCCGGCTGGGCGGTTCTTCTGGACTACCTGTTTCTGCCTATGGCGATCTGGCTGATTGGAGCTGCCTACCTGAGTTCCGCATTTCCCGCTATCCCTCAAGCGGTTTGGGTATTGGGCTTCATCGCACTTACTACGGTGATCAACGTAGTGGGGCTCAAGCTCGCCAGTACGATTAATACAGCCTTGATGCTGGTTCAATTCCTGGTATTGGCTGCCTTTGTGGTGCTGTGCGTCCATTATGTACAGGGCTCTGGCGAGCCGTTGTTCACGCTGGCACCGTTTATGGACGGTCATTTGCAGTGGCCGCTGGTCATGAGCGGCGCGGCAATAGCCTGCTATTCGTTTCTTGGATTCGACGCCGTAAGTACCCTGACGGAGGAAACCCGGAATGCGGAGCGTACGATACCCAAGGCAATCCTGCTGGTTACTCTAGTCGGCGGACTGGTGTTTATCCTGGCATCTTACTGGGTCCAGCGGGTACACCCAGGCATGGCGTTCGCCAATGTCGACTCTGCAGCTTATGAGATTGCCCGTAACATTGGCGGCGATATCTTTGTTTCGCTGTTTCTGATGGGGCTGATTGTGGGGCAGTTCACGTCTGGTATGGCTGCGCAGGCCAGCGTCTCACGGCTACTGTTTGCCATGGGCCGTGACGGTGTGCTTCCCCAGTCGTTTTTCGGTCAGCTTTCAAGGCGCTTCGGTACGCCAGTCAACAATCTGTTCCTGTGTGGCATTGTTGCGTTACTGGCATTGAAGCTGGATGTAGCGACATCGACCTCGTTCATCAACTTCGGCGCATTTCTAGCGTTCAGCCTGGTGAACCTTGCGGTAATCTTTCACTTTTATCTCGGTGCGACTCAGCGCGGTATACGTGAAATCCTGTTGTCTGTCGTCTGCCCGTTGCTGGGGCTCAGCGCAGATCTCTACCTCATGATCAGCCTGGACTCGATGGCCATTCTATTAGGGCTGAGCTGGCTCACACTCGGAGTTATCTACTTGGGCAAACTCACGCACGGGTTTCGTACTCAGCCGCCGGAAATGCAGTTCAGCGAAGCGGAGTAGCGGGCCGTTCAGGTTTATCACGGCAGGCCTCGAAGGGCCGCCGTGAGGTTGCAAAAGCAGGCGTATCGTTGCTTTTATGTTTTCAAGCGGCTACCGAGCCTCGACTGCCTGCTTGAGCGCCGTCAGCCCATCTTGGTAGAACTGCGTGAATAGACTTTCAGCCTCCGCCTGGCTGATATGGGTCGCTGTAAAGGTACAGAACCATTCAACCTTGGCGCTCTTTCCTGATACATCCGTGAGTACACGCAGCGTAGAGTCGTAGTCCTTGATCGGGGCAGGTCCTTCGATGATGGTGTAGCGGTAGCTTTTTTCAGCCTCGTTAAAGCTTAACAGCCGCTCAATGATGACGTTACCTTCGATATCCTTCAGATGCCGGACCCGACCCCCTTCACTCAGCTGACTTTCGACTACAAACGGCAGCCAGCCAGGCAGGGAGCCGAAGCCTCCCATAAGTTGCCATATCTGCTCAGCATCCACATTGATCTCGATAGAAGCATAGGCGTTGGTCACAGCGATTCTCCTAGCATGGAAAGAAACAGGGCAGGTCAGCATACGGCCTGAAGACAATAAAGCGGCATTCGAAGAGTACCGTACGTTACGGTCATGCAGGTGATTAATCCCAAGCGGGTGCAAGCCCTTCAGGACTGACCTCACGAGCGTTTCGCTCAAGTAAGGCGATTTTTGCCATGTCCTCCTGATCCAGACGCAGCTCTTGGGCTAACAGATTGCTGGCCAGATTCTCTAACTTGGTCGAGGAAGGGATGACTGCATATCCCAGCTGTAACGCCCAAGAGAGCGTAACCTGCGCTGGCGTTGCCTGATGCTTATGGGCAATGGCATTAATGACAGGGTCCTTGAGTACCTTCCCGTAGGCCAGAGTCATATAGGAGGTCACTGGAATATTCTGCTCCTGCAAATATTGAACAAGCTTACGGTTCTGCAGGTAAGGGCTAAGCTCAATCTGGTTGGTGGCAATGGCATCTGTACCAACAATGTCGATGGCTTGTCGGGTCAGTTCGATGTTGAAGTTGGAGATACCGATCTGGCGTGTCAGGCCCTGGTGCTGCGCCTGGGCCAATGCTTCCATAAATTCGGGTAGCCCTACACCATTACCCGGTGCGGGCCAGTGAATCAACGTCAGATCCACGAAGTCGGTCCGGAGTTTTTTCAGGCTTTCCTGCAGGCTGGGAATCAGTTTGTCTTTTGCGTAGTGGTCTACCCAGATTTTCGTCGTGATAAAGAGTTGTTCGCGTGCGATACCGCTTTCGGCAATCGCTTGCCCAATGTCTGCTTCGTTGTTGTATATCTGTGCGGTATCGATTGCACGATAGCCCAAGTCAAGAGCGTGGCGTACCGAGTTGATGACGGTCTGTCCTGTGAGACGGAAGGTGCCAAGGCCAAAGGAAGGAATACTCATAACGGGCTCTCCGAAAGGATTGGAGGGACACGGCTGCGTCCCAAGCAAAGGGTTCGGAGCTCAGTGTGATCGGTTGATATCATCTGAATAAGCCCTTAATCCTCAGAATACTTTTGATTTTTACTCAAGGATTAAGGGGAGAAGGCCTTTCTCAAGTCAGGCGGGGCAGGACGTTGGTCGTCTGCCCCAGCGGAACCTTGAGATGATCGATTACAGAGGCGCCTCACCTTTGAGCTCCGGCGGTTGATCACTGGAGCGCTGGATGGGCCCGTGGGAGTAACCATGGTCATGTTGCCTAATCGGCGTCGCGTTGTGTGAGGGGGTTTTAACGTTGAGAATCAGCAAGGCGGCCAGGATAGCCGGAATAGCAGCCAGCACAATGATGGTTTGGGCTGGCAAATGCAGGCCGAGCAGCAGACTACCCAGGAGAGGCCCGAGAATCGAGCCAAAGCGGCCAATGCCCAACGCCCAACCTGCGCCAGTTGCGCGTACCTGCGCGGGGTAGAAATTGCTTGCGAAGGCATTCAAGGTCAGTTGACCGCCTATGGTGCAAAAGCCCGCGGCAAATACGAACACCAACAGCAGGGCCTGATACTGATGTGTCAGCCCAAGCAGCACGGTAAATGCGGCTGCGCCCGCCAGGATACAGCTCAGCAAGCGAACCTTGCTGGCCACCCGGTCCATGAAGTATGCCAGGAGCATGGCACCCAATGTACCGGCAAACAAAAACATCGACGTGGCAAGGTTTGCCGAGTTTCGCTGCATACCGCTTTCCTGAAGGAGAGAGGGCAACCAGCTGATCATGAAATACAGCAGGATCAGGCTGACAAAAAACGTCGCCCAGAGAAACAGGGTAGGTCTCGCGTATCCGTTGCGAAAGAGATCTACCACGGCTATGGCAGAGGCAGGCTCCTGTTGACTGTCAACGGTTGGTGCTGGCGGCTGCCAACCGGCAACCATGCGGGACGTGACAGCGGTCAGCCGGGCGTAGGGCGGGGCATCCCTTAGCAGACGTGGCAGAGACTCAGGTAGCAGCATGAGCAGGAAAGGTAAGAGCAGCAGCGGGGCTACACTTCCTATGACGAATACGGCATGCCAGCCGAAACGATCCATGAACGCCACTGCTACGAAGCCGCCCGCTGCGCCGCCAAACGAGAACCCACAGGCGGCCAATGTGACCATTAGGGTACGCAACCTGGGTGGTGAGTAGTCCGACATCAGTGCCATTGCGCTGGGCATAGCGCCGCCCATCCCCAGGCCACAAAAAAAGCGCAGTATCGCCAGTCCCTGCAACGAGTCGATATAGACGGTGACGAAGGTAAGGCAGGCATACAGCAGAACGCAGCTCATGAGCACTCGCCGGATACCTACGCGGTCCGCAAGTGGTGTAACGAGCAGAGAGCCAACGGTTAGGCCGATCAGGTTTGCACTGAAGACCGGTCCAAAGGCCGATTTCTCCAGTCCCCATTCCTGGGCGATAGATGGCACCACGTAGCCCAGTAGCTGAGCGTCATAACCGTCACTGATGAGCAAGAGCGCCAGCAACGCCAGTATCTGCCATTGATAGCGTGATACGGGATGTGAATCGAGAGCATCGCGAAAGCTGGTTATTTGGTTCTGCATTGCCAATACCTTTTGTTTTTATTTGTGCAGGCAAAATGGGCGCGCGGATCAACTAGCGGTCAGAGAAAGGCAGTTCTGGAGATCAATCAAAATATCAGTCGAAATCGTAAATCGATTACGTTCTGTGTAATCTTTGGTGTGGTGGGGAGGTCTGTCAAGTTGATCGTGCTGCGGTGTGTTCAGAAGGGGCGCAGCGCTAGGTCATGCGGATGAGCATCGGATGTCCGATGGCCTGATCGAGAGGTCAGAGCCGCCTGGAAATCTGCTCTGGAGGTGTGATAGGGACGTTGCGCTTAGTCGGGAGCAAGGAGTGCTGCTGGTGCAGGCCAAGTCTCAAAGCCCCGCGTGGCCGGGGCTTTGTACTGGTCGTATCAACCATTCGTATTTTGCCGTTCAACGCTTTCCAGGTACTGCAATTTATGCACGTTGCCTTGATGATCCTGATACACCATGGTTGCAGGTTCGGCATTGTTGAGGTCGTTCGTGTCGGCCTTTTCGATCGAAATGACTTTGGCGACATCAATCTTCATGCCGTAGTGATACTGTTCCACCGGAATATTGTCCTGTGCTGAACGAGAGTCTGCAGCAAACGCGCCGGTAGCGAAGGCTGAGGCAAGCAGGGCAGTAGCAATGGCGTATTTCATGATAATGACCTCTTCGATGGGGTGGTTGGTTTCGATGAGGTCATTGAATCGCACACGCCTACTATGCGTGAAATCGATCCTACTGGTGCCAACTATTGCTCTCAATGATGGGTGAAGCGTGGAAGTGTGCTGGCTAAGATAGTCGTCTGCTGTACTAAGCGTTCCCGTGGTCTTACGGTAGTAAGGGTCTGTCTGAAACCCAGATCAGTTTGATCGACTGAATCCTCTCTTGCGGTTAAAGGACCAGATTAATCGGAGCTGATTAGAAAACAGTCATGAACAGGTAAACGCAGACACCCAGGCAAAGCACCGCAAACGACCGCTGCAAGAGGTGGGCCGGTAAATGCTTGCACAGCAGGCGCCCGGCAAGCATGCCTACAAGCGTAGCACCTATGAAAAGCTCTGCCTGCAAGCCAAGCGTGACGCCGCGATAAAGCGCACCGGCTGCGGTACCCAGGGAAATCAGCGCCACCATCATCAGCGAAGTGGCCACGATGCCCTGCATGCGGATATCGCTGCATTGGCGCAAGGCCGGGACGATCAGAAAGCCGCCCCCCACACCGAGCATGCCGGTCAACAGGCCCGACAGGCTTCCGATGATCGAAAGCGTAGCCAGGCATCGACCATTCCAATGCAGGCGACCAGTCGTTGGATCCAGCATGCAATTTTTTTGAAGCGGGCCGTGAGTCGTACAGGCTTGATCTACCGTAGCCCGACTCTGAAGCAGCATGCGGATGGCAACAAACAACATGATCAGACAGAAGCAAAGCATGAGGGTACGATTGGGCAAGTGATGCGCCAGCTGACTTCCAAGTGGCGAAAAGCAAAGTCCCAACGCGGCCATGAGTAGCGCTGCCCGATATCGCACCAGACCTTTGCGCAGCCCGTCCACTGCACCCAGGGTCGCCGCGATGCCGATTGCAAGCAGCGCAACGGGAGCAGCCTGAGAGAGGGCCCAGCCCAGACCAAGCGTCAATGCCGGGATCGCCAGGATACCTCCACCTGCGCCTGTCAGGCCTAACACAAGGCCAATACCGATTCCGAGAAGAGAGGCCAGCAGCACGAAGCGGGTTCCCTTAATTCTGGGCGCAGCGGGTAAGCCACTCACGGCCCTTGAGCATGCCGTTCCAGTAGAAGCGGGGCAGTACGCTGGCCTTCAGCAACCAGGCGGATTTACGCGGCACCTTGGGATCAAAGGGAAAGGTCGGCAAAAGCTTTCCACCATAACCAAACTCGGCCAGGATCACCTTGCCTTTTTCGACGGTAAGTGGGCAGGAGCCGTAACCATCATATCGGCTTGGCAGGGGATGCCCCTTGCGCAAGGCCAGCAGATTTTCTGCTACGACCACGATCTGCTTGCGTGCCGCTGCCGCCGTCTTGGCGTTGCTGGTGCCGCACACATCACCCAAGGCAAATATGTCTGGATGACGAGGATGCTGAAGGGTAGCCGGATCGACCTCAAGCCAGCCCGCCGCATCGGCCAGCGTACTACGCCGAACTACATCAGGGGCCTGTTGCGGTGGCACCACATGCAGGAGGTCGAACGCTTTGGCTTGACGGCTCACGCTACCGTCAGCGGCGGTAACTTCGAACCAGGCGGTTTTGCCAGGGCCGTCGACAGCGACCAGATTGGACTGAAAAGCCAGTGATGCCTGATATTTCTCTACATACGCCATCAGAGGTGGGACAAAGGCCGGTACGCCAAACAGCGCTGCGCCTGCCAGGTTGAATTCGACCTGGATGTTCTTCAGCACCCCTTGTCGCAGCCAGTGATCGCAGGACAGGTACATGGCTTTTTGGGGCGCACCGGCACATTTGATCGGCATCCCCGGTTGAGTGAATAGCGCCTTCCCATGCCTCAGGTTTCGGACCAGCTCCCAGGTGTAAGGGGCCAGGTCATACCGGTAATTGGACGTCACACCCTGTTGGCCCAGCGTGTCTTCCAGCCCAGTGATGCGCTCCCACGCCAGTTGCAGACCGGGACAGATGATCAGTTGCTGATAACCCAGTTGCTTACCGTTGCTGAGCAGCACGCTCTGGCGCTCCGGGGCGAACGCGCTGACCGATGCCTGAATCCAAGTGACACCGTGCGGCATGACGCTGGCCATCGGGCGAACCGTGTCCGCTGCGTCGTAGGCTCCACCCCCTACAAGCGTCCAGGCGGGCTGATAGTAATGATGATCGCTGGGCTCGACCACGGCGAGTTTCAGCTCAGGGGCACGGCGCAGCAGGCTGGCAGCGACGCCGATACCAGCTGACCCACCGCCCATGATGACGACGTCGTATTGGCTACTTGCCGCTTCGTTCTCGCACGTCATTCGGTACAGTTGGGTAGAGCGGTTACCTGTGCGACAGAACGCCAGAATCGGATGGGGGAGCGTGCTGAGTAACGCCTGTAACTGCTGGGCCTGCCCCTCATGAAGGGTGCTGGGTATGACAGGGAGATAGACAAAGCTCAAGCCCAATGCTTCGGCATGGCGCCGAAGTTGTTCGCTAAGAGGCTGTTCTGGTCCACCTTCATGATCCGGTCGATTGCAGATGATGCTGCGGTAGCCTTGCTGAGCGATGCCAGGCAGGTCATCGAGCTGTAGCTGTCCGCACGTAGCGAACGTTTCATCGAGTCGGTTGATGGGGTAGTCCATGGGCAACTCCAGACAGCGTAGGAAACAACAAAAAGTCTATGGCGCTAGCGCAGACAGGTTGAACGTAGAGATGACTCTTTACTGCACGCTTTTCAGGGCCTGACCGCAGTACAGGCTGGACAGTGTCTGCATGACGGAGACGACCTCGAAACTGGCAAGGGCGTAATAGATGTACTTGCCTTCGCGACGCGTATTGACCAGTCCTTCTTCCCGAAGGACGCTCAGCTGTTGAGAAAGCGTCGGTTGGCGGATACCCGTCAGGTCTTCCAGCTCGCCCACATTGCGCTCACCCTGGGTCAGCTGACAGAGCAGCAGGAGGCGGTCTTCGTTGGCCAGCGCTTTCAGCAGTGTGCAGGCTTTTGAAGCAGAGGCCCTGAGCAGAGCGACTTCGGTGGTAGAAAGCTGAGTTGCCATTGGTCCCTTCCTCGTCATGCGCCCAATCAGTCTATTTTCATACAATATATAATTCAATATATTGTAAAAAGGTAGATCGATGGAGAGGTAATAGACATGACTCCTTTAGTACAGGCATTTTTCGATGCCGACACGGCTACCATCAGCTATGTGGTATTCGAGGCGGATGGTTCGGAATGCGCCATCATCGATTCGGTATTGAATTACGATGCCAAGGCCGGGCGAACCAGCACACATGGGGCTGACCGGATCATTGCATTTATTCAGGAGCATAGTCTCAAGGTGCAATGGTTGCTTGAGACCCATGCCCACGCCGATCATCTTTCTGCATCGGCTTACCTGAAACGTATGCTGGGAGGCAAGATTGCCATTGGCGCTCCCATCCGCCAGGTTCAGGGCGTTTTCCGTGATGTTTTCAACCTGGAGCCTGAGTTCCGGTTGGACGGCTCACAATTCGATTATCTGTTCGAGCCGGACGAGCTGTTTCACATTGGCCGTTTAGCGGCGCGTGCGCTGCATGTTCCAGGGCATACACCCGCGGATATGGCCTATCAGGTAGCGGAGCATTCGGTATTCGTAGGCGACACATTGTTCATGCCTGACGTAGGAACCGCACGGTGCGATTTTCCCGGTGGCAGTGCCCGTCAACTGTACCGTTCCATCAAGCGGATACTGGCGCTACCGGCCGAGACGACATTGTACCTGTGCCACGACTATCCACCCGCTGGGCGAGAGGTATGTTGGAAGACGACGGTGGCTGAGCAAAGGTTCAGCAATATCCATGTGCACGACGGTATTGCCGAAGATGCCTTTGTTGAGATGCGCAGCCGTCGGGACGCAACGCTATCGATGCCGACGCTTATTCTGCCGTCGATCCAGATCAATATCCGGGCGGGTGAAATGCCACCTGCAGATGAGTCCGGGGCGACCTTCCTGAAAATTCCGATCAATCGCCTTTAGGCAGGGCGTCAGTCTTCTTCCCAGAACGTCGGGCAGTTTAGTTTCAATGCGCGGGCTTTGGCAGCGTGCATGGCCGCTTCGAGTTCCTCCGGGGTGGCCTTCTGCTCGGTCTTGGCGTATGTCCAGGTTGCCAGGGCGACGTAGCAACTGGAGTAGAGCTCGGCAAGGGAGCGGCATTCCGACTGGCGGCTGACCTGGTCAAGCGGGAGGGGACGCGCCTGCAAGGTGGTTTCAACGGGTGTCAGCGAGCGGCTCTGGCATCCACTTAGTAGCAGGACTGCCATGAGCATAAAACCAGTGAAGAGGCGATGGGTCATGTGTTCTGTTCGTAGCGGATAGGATGGCAAGTGTAACGACCCAGGCAGGCTTGACCTATCGGCGGCAGTAGTTATCCGGGATCGGCCACCTGATACAGGCGCCAGGGCAAGGTCATGCCTTACGCTGGCACCCTGCAACGTATTAGAACGCGGCTTTCTTTTGTGGCCCCTTGAAATGCCGACCGCGAGGCAGGCGGCTGCCATCGGCCAGCTTGTTTTGCCACTCGGCAAACGCAACGCTACGGGTACGGTAGGTTACGGACTGCTCAACAGGCTGTGCCTTGGCAGCCGGTACGGGAGCAGCAATCTCCTGAGCCTGAGTGTCGGTTACTGTTGCCGCTGCATAAGCCGCCGAGCGCAGGCATGTCTTGCAGGTAACCTGATCAGGCTGGGTAGAGACATTAGGACTGCTGCGGCCGCAAGCGACTTGATCAGTGCCGGTGGAGTAGTGCATTACCATGGTATTACTTCCTTTCAGTACAAGCTAAAACAGTCGCCGCTTCGCAATGCGACGAGGTATTGCAGTGGATGTTGGCCTCAGGGCAGCGTGTGCTCATTGGCATGAGTAGTATTTCGCCTTCGAAATCGCCCCTCGACTTTCAAAATCCAAACAAAAAAAGGCGTAGTTTAACGGGTTATCGCCATTTAGTCTTTTTTGGCGGGCGCAAACTGCCGCAGTGGCAGGGAACATGGCATAGTGAAATGAGAGGTCGGTCATCAGCTCATATGGAATCAGGGCTTGCACCTCTGTAGTTTCGTAGTAAATTGATAACATGTTAACTATCTACAAGAACAACAGGCTGAATGACAGCCGAGGTGAAATGCCATGCAAGTCCAACGTCTCGATGCGTTTTCAATCTGGCTAGAAACGATTCGCGCTTTTTGTGGCCGCCGGTTTACCGCGCAGCCCTCGTTGACCGGTTCGCTGTTTATCGGCGAGCTTACCCAGCGGCGTATAGCCGGACTTGAACTGGCCATGGTCAAGACCAACGCGGCCTGCCTGGCTCGCAAACGAGGGCATGATCAAGATGGTGATCGATACTGCTTTCTGGTCATGCAGCGATCCGGGCGAGCACAGATCACGCAGCATGGGCATACCATCGATCTGGTGCCCGGTGAGATGGCGCTGGTTGATTCTGCAGGCACCTGCGAAATCAATCCGCTTGGTTTGATGGAGCATTGCTCGATTCATCTTCCCCGCGAGGCGGTGTCCAGGCATCTGGCCGATCAACAGCATATTTTTGGCAAGCTTAATTCAGGCAGTGCCAGCGGCCGGTTGCTTCGGCTGATCTGTACCCAGCTGGCCGAGGGTATGCCGGCACAGGAGTGGCAGGATGATGAAGGTGAGGCGCTCCAGGATTCGCTGATCAGCCTGTTGAAACCCGCCCTGACAGCCAGTGCGCCCACAATGGCCGTTGAGCTCCAGGCCAAGGGCGGCGTACTGCGAAGCGGAGTGGAACAACTGATCCACGACCAGCTGGCCGATGCGTCCTTGAGCCCTGCCAAACTGGCGGCGCAGCTGGGCATTTCCATCCGCCAGCTGTATCGGCTATTCGAAGAAGAGGGCGATAGCGTCTGCCGTTATATCCAGCGTGCCCGACTTGCACGCAGCGCTGCCGATCTGCTCGATCAGCGTCTGGTCAACGAGTCGATCACAGACATTGCTTTCAAATGGGGCTTTACCGACTCGGCTCACTTCAGCCGGACGTTCAAGAAGCACTTCGAAAGGTCCCCGCGGGACTATCGTAGCCAGTCGATGACGGCCTGAGCATGCTCAGGCCGCGTTCATCAGGCTCAGTAGGCAATACACACGGATTTGAGTTCGGTAAAGGCTTCGACAGCGCCGCGGCCGAACTCCCGCCCAATACCGGATTGCTTGTAGCCCCCAAAAGGCAGGTTCGGGTCGACCGGTACGTGGCTGTTGACCCAGACCGTACCCGCCTCGATGCGGGGAATGAGGTCCATGGCACGGGTCAGATCATTGGTCCAGAGACTGGCCGTGAGACCGTATTGGCTGTCGTTGACCATATGGATGGCTTCATCCAGTGAGTCGTAAGCGATAACGGACAATACCGGTCCGAAAATCTCTTCGCGCGCCGCCGCCATGTGGTGCTCAACGTTGGCCAGCACAGTAGGCTGGATGTAATAGCCGGGCAGGTCGGGTGCATTGCCTCCCGTCGTGACAGTAGCTCCTTGCTGGCGTGCCAGCTCTAGATGCTGAAGAACACTGCCCTGGTGCCGGCGTGAAACGACCGGGTTGATTTGTGTGGTTGGGTCCAGCCCCGGCCCGATCTTCATGCCGTTTACCGCGGCGCTAAGCGCTTCGACATAGTCCGCTTTTAGCGCATGCGGCACGTAGATGCGCGAAGCGGCGGCGCACACCTGACCCTGATTGAGTAGGCCGCCCATGAGCGCGCCTGCAACTGCTTTTTCAAGGTCGGCGTCTTGTAGCAGCACCATAGGGTTCTTGCCACCGAGCTCCAGGGAGAATCGTGTCATGTTTTGCAGGGCGGCAGTCCCGATCTGCTTGCCGATGGCCGTAGAGCCGGTAAAGGACACCTTGCTGACGTTGGGGTGCGCCACCAGTGCGGCACCCGCTACCGAGCCGCGGCCGATCAGTACGTTGAACACACCGGGCGGAACGCCGGCCTCTATGGCCAGCTCGGCTACCCGCAGCACGGTAAGAGGTGTTTCTTCCGAGGGCTTGATGATGATAGAGCAGCCACAGGCCAGGGCCGGCATGATTTTCCACAGGGCGATCATGAGCGGGAAATTCCAGGGGACGATGCCTGCCACTACGCCAACTGCCTCACGGCGCGTATAAGCGTTGTAACGGGCGCCGGTTGGAACAGGTATCGAGACGTCGAGCGTCTGCCCTTCGAGCTTAGTGGCCCACCCGGCCATGTAACGCATGTATTCAACTGCTCCGCCGACTTCAATCGCGCGGGCAATATGGATCGATTTACCTTGTTCCAGCGTTTCCAGTTGCGCCAGTTCCTCGCCGTGGGCTTCGACGAGATCAGCAAAGCGCAGGAGGATGCGCTCACGATCAGCCGGTCGAGCCCTGCTCCAGGTGCCCGCGACAAACGCAGCGCGGGCGGACTCGACGATACGGTCTACTTCCTCCCGCTCGGCCAGCCTTACCTGTGAAATGGCCTGGGCCGAAGCGGGATCGTTTACCGCAATGACATCGCCGCGAGAAGCGGTGCTGGGCTGGCCATCCACGAAGCTGGAATGCGTAAGCGACAGAAAACGGGTAACAGTCTCGAGAGGCGTAATGAGTTCGGCAGTAGACATAAGGGATTCCTGGCTATTCTCAAGGCTCTAAGGCAAGCGGTGAGGCTTCATGTCCAGAGCTTAGGAGTCGTCAATCAAGAGAGCTTGCATGTCGCTGCCGCAGGGTTTGATCTTCTCTGCCACCCGCAAGGCATCACCCGGTGTGATGAGGCAAGGCGGCTTGCGCTACCGTGAATGCACCAATCGATTTGAATAGGGTGAGGGACGAAGAGGAATTCAGAATGGTTGATTAATATGTTAATTATATGCGATGGTCCCGCTCCGTTGGTAAATGGCGGTATATCTGCCAATCTATTCATTGGGCTGGCGTCCGGCCCGTGCAACGATATCTTTCATGGCTCTTGGTGACTAATTGTCATGCTGAAACCGCGTCCTTCTCTTACGCTTACCTTATTGCAGGCCCGCGAAGCGGCCATGGGGTTTTTCCGTCCGTTGTTGAATGAGCACGGCCTTACCGAACAGCAATGGCGCATCATTCGGATACTCTGGCAGCGGGGTGAAATGGAGAGCCATCAGCTGGCAAAGCAGGCCTGCATTCTCAAGCCCAGCATGACCGGTGTATTGTCTCGCATGGAGCGTGACGGGTACGTGCAGCGCTGGAAAACACCCAAGGATCAGCGGCGTGTTTACGTGAGCCTGACGGATCGTGGCCGGGCGTGCTTCGAATCCATGGCCACGGGTATGGAGGCCAACTACCAGCGCATCCAGGAGCAATTTGGTGAGGAAAAGCTCAAGACGCTAATCGCCTTGCTGGAAGAACTCAAACAGGTGCGGCCTGGCTCGGAGGATGACGACGAAGAGCGCCTTATCTATCCCGATCGGGATGACAGTTGATCAGCTGTGCAGGTAAAGCGGCCCAAGGGCCGCCGGTTCAGTTCAGGCTCGGTGCTTCATACCTTAATAGACACCGCCACCATGTGTGGGCTTTGGAGTGTTGTGCTTGAAATGGCCTAGCAGCGTTTGAAGGCCTTTCATCAGCACCGTCGTGTCGACCCCCACCGCTACAAAGACTGCGCCCAGCTCGATATAACGCTGGGCGAGCTTCTGATCGGCTGAAAGAATACCTGCCGCCTTGCCGGCTTTAGCAATACGAACAATCGCCTCTTCAATTACGGCTTGAACGTCTGGGTGGCCTGGATTGCCACGATGCCCCAGTGCGGCAGACAGGTCAGCAGGACCGATGAACACTCCGTCCACTCCATTGACCTCCAGAATGGCATCCAGATTATCCAGGCCGGTTCGGTTCTCGATCTGGACTAGGAGACACATCTGTTCATCAGCGTGATCCAGGTAGCCGGGGATCGTGTTCCAGCGTGAGGCGCGTGCCAGGGCGCTGCCTACACCGCGAATACCCTCCGGCGGATAGCGCATGGCCTTTACCAATTCCCTGGCCTGATCAGCGGATTCGACCATCGGCACAAGCAGTGTCTGGGCGCCAATATCCAGAAGCTGTTTGATAAGCACAGGATCGCCAATGGGCGGCCGTATAATCGGGTGGGTGGCATACGGCGCAACGGCCTGTAGTTGAGCGAGTAGGCTGCGGACATCATTGGGCGCATGCTCGCCATCAAGCAGCAGCCAGTCGAAACCGGCGTTGGCGGCCAATTCAGCGCTGTAGGCATTGGCGAGGCCAATCCAAAGGCCAATCAGCGGGTCACCGCCTTTGAGGCGCTGTTTGAAGGTGTTGATAGGAAGCTGCATGGTAAATCCTCACGGCGGGAGGTTGGCCTGGGCATGAGCGCGCTGCCGCAGGCCAAACCGGTCTTAGACGAAGCGGCAGGCGATGCTGCCGAGCTGGTCGTAATCCACATGAAAAGTATCGCCCGGGCTTGCGTGCACGGGGCGTGTAAATGAGCCGCCCAGGATGATCTGGCCCGCCTCCAGCGTGACGTCATAGGCGGCCAGTTTATTGGCCAGCCAGGCAATGCCCTTGGCCGGGTGATTAAGCACCGCTGCGGAGACACCCGATTCCTCGATCACCCCGTTGCGGTAAAGAATGGCCGGTACGCGCCGCAGATCGATAGCGTGAGGGCGAATCGGCTTGCCGCCCATGACGACGCCGGCATTGGCGGCATTGTCGGAGATGGTGTCGAAGACCTTGCGTGTAGCCTTGGTATGGGGGTCGATCTGTTGGATACGCGCATCGATGATCTCAAGCGCCGGAATGACATACTCGGTGGCATCGAGCACATCGAAAATCGAGCAGTTCGGACCCTTCAGTGGCTTGCCCAGGACGAAGGCCAGCTCGACTTCCACGCGTGGCACGATAAATCGATTGAAGGGAATGTCGGTTCCTTCTTCGAAAAACATGTCGTCGAGCAGAGCGCCATAGTCCGGCTCTGTGATATTGGATGACACCTGCATGGCGCGGGAGGTGAGGCCTATCTTGTGGCCAACCAGTTTGCGACCATCCGCGATCTTTTTTTCGACCCAGGCGCGCTGGATGGCATAGGCATCTTCAATAGTGATCCCTGGCTGCTCCAGGGACAGTTGACCGATCTGTTCCCGGGAGCGCTCGGCCTGGTCAAGACGTTCAGCGGCCGCACGGATAAAGGCGTTGTCGAGCATGGCTAGTTTCCTTGTGGATTGACGATGGCGGCAGGGGTGCGCAATACCAAAAAGGCACCGACAGCGATGAGCGCCGCCAGAACATAGAGCGCCAGGCTGGCGCTTTGTGTGGTATCGCGCATCCAGCCAATGAAGTAGGGAGCGAGGAATGACGCCACGCTGCCAAAGGAGCTGATCATGGCAATGCCGGCCGCCTGTGTGCCTGACGATAGAAACGCCGGGGGCAGCTGCCAGAACATGGGCAGCGCGGAGCTTGCGCCCATGCCTGCGATGAACAGGCCCAGCATGACGAGGGTTGTGTTTTGAGGTGCCAGCCCGGCGATGGCGATACCGGCCGCACCCATGAGGAGGGGGACGCAAAGGTGCCAGCGGCGTTCGCGGTGGCGATCGGAGGAGCGGCCTGCAGCGATCATGAAGAAGCAGCCTGCCAGATAAGGGATGGCACTGAGCATGCCGACGTTGCTGTCTTGACCGATGCCAGCGCCGTGAATGAGAGCTGGCATCCAGAAGGCAAGGGTATTGACGGCCAACATGACGGCAAAATAAATCGCCACGAGCAACCACACCTGTCCGTTGCGAACAATGCCTGAAAAGGAGGTAATCGTTTTGCGCTGCTCCTCTCCCGCCAGCGCATCACGGAGTTGACGCTTTTGGGTAGGCTCAAGCCAGCTGACGCTCTCGAAGCTGTCCGGCAGGGCCTTGAGGACGACCAACCCAAGCAACACCACTGGCAGACCTTCCAACATGAACATCCACTGCCACCCCCGCAGACCACCGCTGTCCTTGAACAGCTCCAGAATCCAGCCGGACAGGGGGCCGCCGATGACTCCTGCCATAGGGACGGCAATGGCAAACAGTGCAGTGACCGACGCCCGCCGATGGGCTGGAAACCAGCGGTTGAGATAAACCAGGATGCCAGGGAAAAAACCCGCTTCCGCCACGCCTAACAGAAAGCGCAGGGTATAAAAGCCGGTGGCGGACTCGATGAACATCATGCCGGTGGACAGGATGCCCCAGACCACCATCAGCGTGGCAATCCAGCGGCGCGGCCCCACACGGTCCAGCATCAGGTTGCTGGGTACGCCAAACAGGGCATAGGCAATAAAGAACAGGCCTGCGCCAAATCCATACACGGTATCGCTGAAGTGCAGGTCGCTGCTCATTTGCAGCTTGGCGAAGCCGATATTGATGCGATCGAGATGAGCGAAGACATAGCAGACCAGCAGCAATGGCATCAGTCGCCAAGTGATGTGCCGGTAAGTTGCATCATTTTTTTCCGAAACCGAAAGCGTATCGATTGCCTGTGCCATGGTGGGTGCCTTTTATTGTTGTTGTAAGGACGCAAACGGAGCGCTGCCTAACCGGCCTGCTCGCTCAGAAAGGCATGGATGTTGTTGTGCTTGTAATTGAGTTCGGCCGAGAGTTCGGTCATCTCGAACGACAGTGCCAGCAGGCGTCTGCTCTGAAGCTCGGCGAAGTGATGCTTGATCACCTCGAACAATGCATCAGCTACTTGACGCCTTGTCTCCAGGTCGCGGCCAGCACCTACCTTCAGCGTCATATGAACGAACGCATAGTCATGTTTTTCATCAGCCATGCGGAACGTATCCATGCGGATCGCGCGGCTACGAATACCGCCTAGGGGGAAAACACCACTGTTGCCGAGACAGGCGTGGACTTTTTCAAACAAACCCGGCAGGTCTGCGTCATGTTCAAGATTGGCTGAATATTCGGCAATAAAGTGGGGCATGGTTTTTACTCCAGCGGACGTGCATCCTCCAGGAGCCTGTGCGGACCCTGGAGGCTGCTAACACCAGTCAAACAGGAAAGATGGCGTTGATCTGGCCGGTGCCCGAGCTTCCGAACGGCTCGGTCACGATTTCGACGGGTTTGTCGTACTCAGCGCCACCCAGCAGGCCCAGCAACATGGCGGTATCGTGCATCTTGCCTTCGCCATAGCAGTGCTCGGCGTAGTCTGGAAGCATGGCGCAGAACTCTTTGAAGCGACCTTGCCGCCACAACTCCACCACATGCAGGTCGACCTGCTTGTCGAATTCGCGGGTCCACTTGTGGATATTCGCCTCGGCGACCCGATCGTCCGAGAACCGGTGGGAGAGTGATCCGGATGCCAGTACCAGTACCTTGCGGTCGCTTTTTTCAATGGCGCGACGAACCGCAGCACCAAAGGCAAAGCTGTCTTCCAGCCGATGCCAGGCGCACCAGGCGGCAATGGAAATGACCTTGAGCTTTTGGCTGTCCGGTACGCCCATGTGCATGTAGCGCATGGGAACGAGTGTTCCGTATTCAAGCTCCAGGCTAGGGATGTTATGGGCCATGGTGCGGATCCCCGCGGCATTGGCTTCCCCACCGATCAGGGCTCCCAGCTCGGGATCGCCCGGATATTGATACGCCATGTCCTTGATGAAGTGCGGCAGCTCGTTACTGGTGTAGATCCCTTCGAACTGCCGCCCGCAATTGATGTGGTAACCACTGTTGACCATCCAGTGAACATCGAACACGACGGCCGTGTCGGCGCCCAGGTCGCGGGCGCGCTGACCGATGAGCTTGTGACCGGCGATGGCTGCCTCGCGGCAACCCTGGTGCTTTCCGGGCAGTTCAGACAGATACATGGATGGAACATGTGTAATCTTGGCTGCAAGGACGACTTCGCCCATGACAGTTCTCCTTGTTAGCCCCGAACAGAAGATCAGGGCGCTGTGTTGTAACTGCTTGGTCGTGATAAGCCCGAAAACCCGGGTGCTTGCCTGCCGATACCGCTAGCAGGCGCTGGCCCTGGGGCGGGAGTGGTTACACACCCCAGCGCGGGATGTGGTGACTGCCCATGGAGATGCACACGTTCTTCACCTCCGTGAACACCTCGAAGCTGTACTCGCCTCCTTCACGGCCGGTACCAGAGCCTTTCACGCCACCGAATGGCTGGCGCAGGTCCCGTACGTTCTGGCTGTTAATGAACACCATGCCGGCCTCGATGCCACGGGCCAGACGGTGCGCCTTGCCGATGTCCTGGGTCCAGATATAGGACGCAAGGCCGTATTCGGTATCATTGGCCAGGCGCAGGGCTTCGGCCTCATCCTTGAATTTGATGAGGCAGACGACAGGACCGAAAATCTCTTCCTGAGCGATACGCATCCTGTTGTCGACGTTGGCAAATACGGTGGGCTGGATGAACTGCCCCTTTGTCAGATGGGCGGGCAGGTTCGCTGGACGCTCCAGACCACCTGCCATGAGCGTGGCGCCTTCTTCCAGGCCGATCTTGATGTAGCCTGTGACCTTGTTGTAATGAGCCTGGGTAATCATCGAGCCGACCTGGGTCTTTGGATCTTGCGGATCACCCACGATCAGGCGCTTGGCGCGTGCAGCGAACTCCTCGACAAACTGGTCGTAAACCGTTTCCTGGATGAAGATACGGCTGCCCGCCGTGCAACGTTCACCGTTGAGCGAGAAGATGGTGAAGAGAGCGGCGTCCAGCGCACGGCCTAGATCGGCATCATCAAAGATGAGCACAGGCGATTTGCCGCCCAACTCCATGGAATACTTCTTGAGTCCCGCCGTTTCCATGATTTTTCGGCCGGTAGCGGTGCCGCCAGTGAATGAGATGGCCCGCACGTCCGGGTGACGAACCAGGGCGTCTCCAGCTGTGGCGCCATAGCCCTGCACGACGTTCAATACGCCTGGCGGAATGCCTGCTTCCAAGGCCAGACGGCCTAGTTCGTTGGCCGTAAGGGGCGACAGCTCGGACATTTTCAACACGGCGGTATTGCCCAGTGCCAGACACGGCGCCGTTTTCCATGTCGCTGTCATGAACGGTACGTTCCAGGGTGAAACCAGGCCGCAGACCCCTACCGGCTGGTGCAGGGTATAGTTCAGCATCTGGTCATCGACCGGATAGGTATGCCCATCCATCCGTGTGCAGACTTCAGCAAAGAAGTCGAAGTTATGGGAGGCTCGGGGTATGAGTACGTTCTTGGTCTGATGAATTGGAAGCCCTGTATCCAGAGTTTCCAGCTCGGCCAGATTGGGCACGTTCTTGTCGATCAGCTCGCCTAACCTGCGCATCAGCTTGGCCCGTTCCTTGGCCGGGGTGTTGGCCCACTTGGGGAAAGCTTCCTTGGCAGCCGCCACGGCTTGGGCGACCTCCTCGGCGCCGCCGCTGGCCACTTCGCCCAGTGCCTCGCCGGTCGCCGGGTTGTAATTGGTGAACGTTTCCTTGCTCTCGACCTCACGGCCGTTGATCCAGTGCTTGATCATTTCAGACCTCTTTGGCAGCTGCGGCGAAGAAAGCTTCTTCGCTGACGATGGTATTGACGAGGCGACCGACGCCTTCCACTTCCACGACGACTTCATCTCCAGGCACCACATCGGCAAGGCCCTCCGGCGTGCCGGTGGCGATCATGTCGCCGGGCTGCAGGGTCATGAAACTCGAAAAGTATTCGATCAGGTAGGGGATATCGAAGATCATGTCCGCCGTGGTGCCTTCCTGCTTCAGCTCACCGTTGATCCAGGTGCGCAGGCGCAGGTTGGACGGGTCTGGCACATCGGCGGTGTCGACGATCCAGGGACCGATCGGTGTGGTGCAGTCGCGGTTTTTCACCCGCAGGTTGGGGCGGTAGTAGTTCTCGAGGTAGTCGCGGATCGCGTAGTCATTGCACACGGTATAGCCAGCCAGATAGTCCAGAGCGTCCGCGCGCTTTACATGACGTGCCGGTTTGCCAATGACAGCCACCAGCTCACACTCGTAGTGCATGTACTTGACGTTGTCAGGCCGCCAGGTGATCTGCCTGTGTCCGGTATAGGTGTTGGGCGATTTGATAAAGGCCAGTGGCTCGGTGGGTGCTTTGAAAGCCAGCTCTGCCGCGTGGTCCGCATAATTGAGGCCCAGGGCAAACATGCTGCCTGTGGCGGGCGGCAGCCATTCCACCTGGTCTTCCAATAGCCGTTCGCCACTGGGCAGACGTACTGCATGGTCATCGTCGACGGTAACGGTATGGATCTCACCCTGATAGCGAATACGTGCATGTTTCATGGGGTGCTCCTTATTCCGCAACTACGGTATTGATGAGGCGGCCGATGCGGTCGATCTCGACCTCTACGCGATCACCCGGCGTGACATCGACGCGGCCCTCAGGCGTACCGGTGATCAGCACGTCGCCTTCGTTCAACGTCATGAACTCGCTCAGCTCGGCGATCAGCTGAGGGAGGGTGCGTACCCAGTTAGCCGTCGTGTTTTCCTGGCGCAGCGTGCCGTTTACATAGAGCTTGAGGGTGAGCAGATTCGGGTCGCTCACGGCCTCTGCCGGCACCAGCTCAGGACCTATGGAACAGAATCCGTCCCGGCATTTGGCCTTCACCGCAGGCCGGTAGTAGCTCTCTTCCGGCAGGCTGAATTCGTTGACGACGGTATACCCCGCCACGTAGGCCATGGCCTGGTCTTCAGTTACCCGGCTGGCCCGTTTGCCAATCACTACTCCCAGGGCTGGGCCTGCCTGCAGACGCTCCCCCTGGGGCATGATGACGGGCTGCTGGTGCCCGTTACGGGTGTTGGGCGTCTTGATGAACAGGACCGGTTTCAGTGGGGGCTGTTGGTAAGGCGGTTCGTGAAACTCTTCAAGTCGGCTGCGCAAAAGGCCTTGGAAATTCAGGGCGACGCCGAACAGTGTTCCATTGGCAGATTCGCTAAGTGATCGCGACATGGCGCTCTCCCTTGTTATTGGTGTGGAAACAGGGCATGCCTGTTTGGGAGTAAATAGTTAATGTGTTAACTTTATATTTAATATGTTAACTAAGGTCAAGTGTTACCTGAGTTCGCGTATGCTTGGTTCAACAACAAAAAGAATGATGTTCATGAAAAGTCTTGCGTCCGTGTCTATCCAGCCGATCCCCAACATCAACATCGGTCAGGTCTACGACCAGCGTTATGCCGATGCCGAGGTGCATTACGATGCGCTAGGCAGACTGGCGGAGTTCTTCGGGCGCAACATGCGTGCCCACCGGCATGACCGGTTCTTTCAGGTGCATTACGTGAAGACCGGCAAGGTTCGGGTGTACCTGGATGACCGGCAGTACCAGGAGCAGGGCCCTATGTTCTTCATCACACCGCCTCCGGTCCCCCATGCCTTTGTGACGGAGGAGGGCAGCGACGGACATGTCCTGACGGTTCGCCAACAGCTGGTATGGTCGCTATTGCAGGAGGTGCCTGATCTCTGGACCGCGTCGGGATTCCTGCCGATCTGTGTAGGCCTGGCCAGCCTGGAGGCTGAGTTTCGCGAAGAGGCCGAGCGGCTGGCCTCGTTGTTTGAGTTGCTAAGGCTGGAGGCGGGTACATCTCGTCCTGGCCAGGCCTGTGGCCTGATAGCCCTGACTCGCCTGATCTTTATCAGCATGCTTCGTCTCTCTCCAAAATCAATCGCGGCACAGCCTGTGCGGCAGGATGACCTGCAGTTGTTTCGGCGCTTCAATGAACTCATCGAAGCGCACTACACCGAGCATTGGCCGTTGTCCCGATACGCTGATCAGTTGGGCCTGACGGAATCGCGGCTGAACGACATCTGCCGACGTACCGCAGACATTCCCTCGAAACGGCTCGTCCATGACCGCCTTATGCAAGAGGCCAAGCGGCTGTTGGTGTTCACAGGTAGTTCCGCCAACGAAATATGCTTTCGCCTGGGCTTCAAGGATCCGGCCTACTTCAGTCGCTTCTTTACGCGCCAGGCAGGCATTACACCCAGCGACTATCGGCTCAGCCGTCGCGCCAGCACTCTGGCAATCGAGTCGTAATCCCTAAAAAAGCCGCGCCACATATGACGCGGCAAGGGGGCGACCGGTCAGGCAGCGCTGTGCTCGCGTTGCAGTCGATGAAAATTACGGCTGAAATACACCAGGCTGTCGCATCGCTCGCGGGTACAGATTTCATCGAGCTCTACGAGAAGCACCGAGTGGGTGCCGACTTCCTGGGTATCGGTAATCCTTCCCTGCAGGCTGGCCAGGGCATCGTCAAGAATCGGAACGCCCTCGCGGCCCTCCTTCCAGGCGTGACGCTTGAAGCGCTCATCCATGTCGATACCAGTCATCCCGGCAAAATGACGGGCCACTTCTTCATGTTCGCCCGCCAGGACATTCACGCACAGCCGCCCGTTCTGCTTGAAGACACTATTCATGGCACTGTTGCGGTTGATGCACACCATAACGGTGGGCGGCGTGTCCGTGACCGAGCAGACGGCAGTGGCCGTAATGCCACAGCGTCCACCAGGGCCATTGGTGGTCAGGACATTCACGGCGGCGGACAGCGACGCCATGGCATTGCGAAAGGCTTGTTGGGTTGGACTGAGTTGGGTCATGACCTCTACCTCCACGGGGCGCCGGATCAGCGATTCGGCGACAGCATTGCAGGATTACTGGCGAATACGGTCCAGCATGTTGATATCGTCCGGATTGGTCAGGTGCGGAACGGTCCAACCGTTTAGGTCGTAGTCCGACAGGCACTTCTCTACCATATCAGTCATGCTCTTCATCGCACCGGTTCCTTGTGCATGGCGCAGCGCCTGCATGCGGATCTCGTCCTGGCTCCCGGCATAGTTGATTTCGTACAGCTCATGGCGTCCGCCAAATTCCGTGCCGATGGCATCCCAAAGCAGCTTCAGGATCTTGATACGTTCCTCATGGCCCATACCGCCGGACCCGCGACAATAGGTACTCAGGTATTTGTTCAGCGTCGGGTCCTTGAGATCGCGCGATCCGGTCGGCAGGTAGATCAAGCCGCTGGCCACGACCTGCTCAATGATCTTCTTGATCTCCGGATAGGCTTGTGGCGCCAGCACACGGTAGGCTTGCAAGGCTTGAGCGCTGGGTAGCCAGGCGCCGTTTTTCCACTCGGAAGCATTACCGTACATGGCGTCAGTAAGTGACCAGAAAAGGTTACGCCATGCGACCACTTCGCCCATTTGTGCCTGCACGCCGCGGAACTCCAGCGAGCCGGTGCATTGCAGTGCCTTGAACAGTGCACCGGTGATGAAGTCCAGTTTGACGGCCAGACGGGTACAGCCTTGCATGGGGAACAGTCGACCAAAGCCGCCTTGTGGAAACCATTGCTTGCAGCGATCGAAATCTCGATAGATCAGAATGTTCTCCCATGGGATGAACACCCGATCCATGATAAGGATGGCGTCGTTCTCGTCGAAGCGGCTCGACAACGGATAGTCAAATGGAGAACCCGTCATCCCGGCCACCAGCTCATAGGAGGGACGGCAGATCAGCTTCATGCCCTTGGTATTCATCGGGGCGATAAACATCAAGGCGAAATCTGTGTTGTCTCCGAGCAGCTGCGCAGAGCCTTGCCCCACGAAGTTATAGTGTGTCAGGGCCGAGTTGGTCGCCACGACTTTCGCGCCGCTGACGATGATGCCACCGTCAACTTCTTCATCCACGGAGATGAATACGTCCTTTACCTGATCGACCGGCTTGTCGCGATCAATGGGCGGATTGACGATAGCATGGTTGAGGTAGAGGCACGCTTCCTGGATACGCTTGTACCAGGTGCGGGCATTCTGCTCGAATTTGCCATAGAACTCGGCGTTGGCGCCCAGTGCGCTGCCAAAGGCGGCCTTATAGTCCGGTGTGCGGCCCATCCAGCCATAGGTCAGACGCGACCACTCGGCGATGGCATCACGCTGTTCGCGCAGTTCATCAGCGTTACGGGCGAAGCGAAAGAACTTGTGTGTATAGCCGCCGTTGCCCGTGTCGGTTTCCCAGCAGAGCGTTTCTCTGGTTTCGGGATCATGGAGGGCGTCGTACAGCTTGGCCATAGAGGCCGCGGCGTTACGGAAGGCCGGATGGGTAGTGACATCCTTGACGCGATCGCCATAGATGTAGATTTCACGATCATCACGCAGGCTGGCCAAGTATTCTTCGCCCGTCAGTGGACGGTTTTTCTCGGCACGATAATCTTCGGGCATCATGAGGGCATGTCTCCGTATCATTGTTCTTATGCAGGTAATGCGTAACGCTTGGAAGAGATCATGAGCCTGCCGCCGCGGCGGAAGAATGGCTTTTCCAGACAACCGCTTGTACTTTTCATGGAGCGATTTCATCTGCCATTTCAGGCTGATGAATCTCGCCAGGGGAGCTGAACGAAATGAATGTATTGATCGTGGGTGCGTCACGGGGTATCGGATTGGCGCTGGTTACGCAGTACCTGGAACGCGGTGCGCAAGTCTTTGCGCTGGTTCGTCGGTCTGATAACGAAGCCTTGCAACAATTGAGCGCGACTTACGGCGATCGGCTGGTGCTGCTGTCCGGCGATATGACGGACCCGACACTAATTCCTTCTCTCAAGAAGCAATTGCAGAACACAACGCTGGATCGTCTGATCGTCAACGCAGGGATTTATGGACCTGATCACCAGGATGTCATGGCAATCAATACCGAAGAGATTGCAGAGTTGTTCTCGACAAATACAGTTGCGCCGCTGCGTATTGTCGAAGGGTTAAGCCATTGCATCGCAGACGGCGGTGTGGTGGCGTGTATGAGTTCCCAGATGGGAAGTGTCACGCTTGATCGTGCCGCAGATATGCCGTTGTATGGAGCCAGCAAGGCGGCCCTGAACAGCCTGCTCAGGAGCTGGGCATCCTCGCATACCCCGTTGTCGTTCAGTGTGCTGGCGTTACACCCGGGGTGGGTTCAGACCGACATGGGCGGCCACTCGGCACCACTGACCACAACCGAAAGCGCTAAGGGTCTGATTGCCGTCATCGAGCAGCAGGCGGGTCGCTGCCAGTGTGATTTTGTCAGCTACCAGGGCGAGTCGCTGCCCTGGTAGGTTGAGGCACGTTAGTACGGAAATAAGGCACAGGACCTGCTCCGTCCTGTGCCTCGTACTTTTATGCACAGACCAGTGGCTTGCGGTTCGCCCAGGGTTGGGCGCGTTCGAGTTGTGCCCCCAGCGCAAGCAGGGTGTGCTCCTCACCAAAGCGTGCCGCAAAATGCGAGCCGAGTGGCAGTCCATTCTCTGTCCAGTAGAGCGGAACGGACATGGCCGGTTGGCCGGACGCATTGAACAGCGCCGTGAAGGGTGAATAGCTATGGAAGGCTTCGATTACTTCGGCCAGGCTGAGGCTGGGGTCAAAGGCGTCCAGGTCACCGATCAGGGGTGGTTCTCGAGTCAGGGTTGGCGTCAGGATCAGATCATGGTCAATCAGGAAGTAGGCCAGCTGCCTTCCCAGCGCATGGATGCTTTCTACCGCGGCGGCATAACGTGCGGCCGGAATATTACCCCGCTCGCGTAGAATGATGCGCGTACGGGGGTCCAACTCTTCGTCTCCTACGGACTGCCCTCTCAGCTGGCCGACCATATCCAGAAAGTTTCGAGTGCTTGGGCCAATGATATTGAAGAGATGGTCCAGAAGTCCCGGCAGATTGACGGGTAGCGTGGCAAGCTCCACATGATGGCCGAGCTGCTCGCACAGCCGTGCAGTATGACGTACCGCCGTCAACGCTTCCGGACTTGTTGGCCACGGCCCCAGTTGCTCGATCACCGCGATACGAAGCGGTGCGAGATCAGCCGAGACGGCCTGGACGAACGGCATCGCTTGAGCCGGCGCTGCGTAGGGCGCACCCAGGTCCGCCCCAGCGGTGGCGTCCAGCAGAAGGGCGCTGTCGCGTACGGATAACGTAATGGCATGGGGCGTCCCCATTCCGGCCCACCCTTCGCCTACCAGCGGACCGGAAGGCAACCGACCTCGGGTGGGTTTCAGACCGAAGACCCCGCAACAGGATGCCGGGACACGCAGTGAGCCGCCCCCATCGTTACCATGAGCAAACGGGATGGCACGGGCAGCGACCAGGGCGGCAGCACCACCGCTGGACCCGCCGGCACTGCGTTCCGTATTCCAGGGATTTCGGGTGGCGCCGAAACGGGTCGACTCGGTGGTGTAGGAGGTTCCGAATTCCGGTGACGTGGTGGTGCCTGCAAACACACAGCCCGCGCGACGCAGACGGGCAACCACTTCACAATCAAGATCAGCGCGTGCCTCACCCATGACGCGCGAGCCCTGTGTCATGCGGGCGCCCTGGACAGGGGAGAAGAGGTCCTTGATGAGGGTCGGAACACCGGCCAGTACGCCTTGTCGGGCTTCCGGTCGTTGTGCCATCTGCCGGGCCACGTCATAGCACCGCTCGCTGATGGCGTTGAGTTGCGGGTTCACCCGGTCGAGCCGCTGGATCGCCGCGTCGAGCAATTCGATTGGCGTCACTTCACCTTGCCGTACGAGCAGGCTCAGGGCTGTGGCATCCAGGGTGTCCAGCAGGTGGTCGATGTCATTCATAAACGGAGCTCCTTGTAACTGAATTCAGGGATGGGTGGAGCGGGCCGGGCTGGTGATTCCACGGCGCAGGAAGCTGAGCAGCGCCCACACAAGCGCGGTGATGGCGCTGGCGATGGCAAGCAGGCCAATGGCATGGTGCAGATCACCGGTTTGGCCAAGCAGAGCAATGACGATCAGTGGGCTTGAGAACTGGCCCAGGTACAGGCAGGCGGTGAAGATACCGAGTCCCCGGCCACGGGCGGTCGCGCTCAGGGCATTCATCACCGGTGCCATGGAATTGGGAACCAGCATGCCGGCGCCCAGACCGTGAATCGTCACGGCGAGCAGAACCTGGTAATAGGTGTGGGCGGTAATGAGTAGCCACAGTCCGCTGGCCATGAGCAGTAGCAGCAGCACATTGCACCCCGCGAGCCCTACACGTCGACGAACGAAGGGCCAGAGCAGCGAGCCTCCCAGTGAAGTGAGAAGCCCCAGCCCTGCGCACAGCCCGATCAGCGTACTGGACGTAACCCCCAGCCCGACCAGCAGGGTGGGGCTTTGGACTGGGACGATGAAACTCAGCACCATGCCAAAGAACACCAATAGATAGTTGATGATTAGCGGCGGAAGGGAGGACTGCCCAGGCTCGGTTGAATGCATTGCCCAGGCATGATGAACCTCGGGCTCCCAGAGCAGCTTGAGCATGGCCGGGACAAGCAGGAGGGGAAGCAGGTACAGCAGAAACGGTGTTCGCCAGGAGTGTTCCCCTAGTGCGCCGCCGATGGCAAAGAAGATCGAGCCTACCAGACCAATCGTGATGACTTGCCCGTTTACGTAGCGCATGCGTTGTTCGCCATGCCAGTAATCGGCGATGAGCGTGACGCAGCAAGTCATGACTGCCGCCTCGGCACAGCCAAAGAGCAGTCGCAGACCAACAATTCCTTTCAGGCTGTCCAAAAATGCAGGTGTGGCGCCGCAAAGTGCATAGACCAGTGTCGCCAGAATCAGCAGACGTTTGCGTCCGAGCCGGTCGGCCAGCCAACCGGCCAGCGGTGCGCAAAGCGCAATGGCCAGTGCCGGCCCCGTAATGGCCAGTGGTATGAGAACGCCCGTCTGGGGCTCTACCGGCCCGAATTCTGCGGCAATCTTGGGTAGAACCGGCGCGACCATCACGGAGCCCATGATTGTCAGGCTGCTACCAAGCATGAGGACAGCGCCCTGCGCGCGACCAGCAGCGTACCGGCCTTCTAGATAGGACTGGGACATGGTAATTCCTCAGAAGCTGTGGGAAAAACGCACGGCGACGGCATAACCCTCGGTACGGTTACGGGCGTCGAACTCCTTGTAAGCATGCACCCAGACAGGTGGCAGCCCCGGCTGGAAAAAGCTCACTGCAGGTCCGATGGCCAGTACCCGGGCGCGGTTGCCGTAGGTAAGGTTGGGTGCGTCATCGTCGCTGAGCTGGCGGTAGTAGTAACCGCCAATACCGGCTGTCCAAGGCCCGAAATGCTGGCCCACTGCGAACTCGTGGCGGTACTCAGTTCCGCTCTTGTAATCCGTAGAATGGTTACGGGTGTTCACGTCCAGCTCGAAGCTGGATGACACCTCGAATCCTGAATCACTGATATAGGTGGCGTTGACGATAGGTGAAAACGTCCAGTGGTTGAGGCCGGGGCTGACCAGACGGTTCTTGTCGTAATCGCCGGTGGGTGCTTGAATCTGGAACTGCGCGTTGATACCAAGGTTACGTGAGGGCGTCCATTGTAGAATCAGTGGCAACACCTGCAGGTCCGCCTGCCGGAATACGTGAGTGCTGTCCGAAAAGACGGTGGTGCCGCCCACCTTGACCTTGAGATCAGCGTCCATGTCAAAAAAAGGCGCGATCACACCAAACCCGTACTTTGCACCCAGCAGTTCGGTATCGGTCATGCGGATATAAGCCAGGCCGAGTGAGAGGACGCCAAGGGAAAAATCAGTCCCGTTGTCTCGGCCGTGGCGGTCTTTGACAGTATTGGCCCAGTAGTAGTTGGTACGCAGGCCAACGGTGCCTGTTGGCGACGGTGGCGGTGTGAACCCGGCGCCAAAATCATAGACACCAAAGGCTGTTGTAGGGGCTCCGCCTTCAGTCGCCTGGACGGGATGAGTCAGAAATAAAGTGGCTAACAATACGGAGCTAATTGTTGTGATCTTGTATGCTTCGTACATCGAAACCTCTCCCTTTGTTTTTTCTTAGGGTGGGGGAGGTCAAGCGAGGGTTGTTATCCGGATTTGGCAAAACTGGTCATATAGTCTTCACGAACACGGCGTAAAGTGGCGGATGGTTTTTCGCCAAACAATTTGGCGTAGTCGTTGGCAAAGCGGCTCAGGTGCCAAAAGCCCCATTGGGCTGCTACGTCCTGCACCGAAACCGTGCCGTCACTGTGACAAAGCGCACGGTGCGCCGCATTCAGGCGCAGCGTACGCAGATAAGTGGTCGGGTTGACGCCCAACGCCTCCTGAAAACAGTACTGCAGTTTGCGTCGGCTGGCGCCGATGCGGTTACAGAGTTCCAAAATCGAAGGCGGCGTTTCCTGACACGAAAGCGCATACTCGCGGGCTCGGTCTACCATCCGCTTGCGGGCTGTGGGAGTCAGTGCCGGAACCTCTTCGCCAGCATCGAGCAGATCCAGAAGGTGCAACAGAACGGTTTCCCGGATACCGTTTCGGATAGCCTCGTGCCTCAAGAGGCCTTGACTCTGGCTTTGCGTATTTGCGATGTCGTCAAGCAACCTGACGAACTCGCTGTAACGCTGATGGGGGCGGAGACGGTAACACTTCGGCAAGTCGTCAAGTGTGAACGGGCTCTGTTGCTGCTCTAGTATGGGAAGCAGCTCGGCCTCTGCAACGGTGATGCATAGCAGGTCGAGATTGGCAGGCGTCTGCAACTCTGGCAGGTGAGCGCCGCGGGCGACCAACAGGCTGGCTTCTCTCAACGAGTGTCCGGCGCAATGAAGCTCGCACGCTTCGTTGAGGGGCAGGCTGAATGCAATCGCACCTGACCATGCCGAGCCGTTCTTGCGCAATGCCTGATTGCACCGATCGCGGGTCAGATGCATCCAGTCCAGCTGGATATCGATCAGTTCGCCCTCGAAGCGTCCAGACGAGACCTGGTCATAATGCAATGCCCAGCCTGTCATGGCGTGGGAGTGCTCCGATACGTCCTGAGTATGGGTGTGATGCATTCGAGCCTTTACCGGTAACGCAGCCTTGATGTCTTGGTGCATTTTGGAAACCTTTCTGCTCGTTAAAGGCCTTTCCTGCGTACTGAGGCAAGTTCTGTTCCTCAACGTACCATTCAGATGTAGATGTGCCAAAAATGGCTATTTGGTAGCGCGTTCACACCAGGGCCATCTTGGATTCAGGCAGCGTCATGCCACCGTCAACGACCAGCGTCTGCCCTGTAATGAACGAGGCGGCCTCTGAGGCCAGAAACAGCATCGCACTGGCAATGTCGGACGGCTGACCAAGACGCCCGAGCGGGATACTGGCCCTGATCTGTCGGGTGACGTCGCTGTCGCCCAAGTTGTCCATGGCAGGTGTCTGGATCATCCCCGGCTCGATGCCATTCACCCGAACGTTATGAGGTGCCAGTTCCAGGGCGGCATTACGAACGAATCCGTTCACGCCGGCCTTGGCCGCCGCGTAATGGCAGAGCCCGGGATAGGCTACCCGAGGGCCTGTCACCGAGGACGTAACCAGCACGCAGCCTTTGCCCTGTAGCCGGAACAGTGGCAATGCCTGCTGCGTTAGCCAGAACAGGGATGACAGATTGACGGCCAGGGTACGTTCCAGCACTTCAGGTGTAATATCGGCGAACGGAGTTAGTGGAAAGTAGCCGGCGTTGTGTACCAGGACATCCAGCCGGCCGCAGGTCTGTTTGACGGTTTCCATGAGTGTCCTGATCTGATCGCGCTCGGCCAGGTCTACCGGATGGGTGGTCACGTGTCTTCCTTCCTTTTGCAATCCCTGCGCGACCGCTGCTGCGTTTTCCGCATTGAGGTCGGCAATGACGACCTGTGCGCCAGCCCCGGCAAAGTGCTCGACAATTCCTCGCCCGATGCCTTGGCCGCCCCCGGTGACGAGAACGACCTTGCCGGTAAAGTCGTGTATCGATCCTGCTGATGTCTGATCCTGCATCATCCTGCTCCTGCGGTTATGTCGAATGAAAGTAGGCCCGCCACTGGGCCTGTGTTTACGTTGGCTGTTGCGCTGGCGTGGCTGGCCTTACAGGTGCTCGTAGGCAAGCGTGGGCACATCGACGATGCTGGATCCACCGTCCGCCACGATTGAAGCGCCTGTGATGATCGAGGCTTCAGGAGAAAGCAGAAACCGGCAGACTTCAGCGATCTCCGCTGATGTGGCGGGGCGGCGAAGAGGGACATCGCGGGTTACCCGGCTATACGCCGCCTCAAGACTTTCGCCGTAATGCTGCATCAGCGGCTGCATCTCTTCGTCGGCCATCGGCGTTTTCACCCAACCTGGGCAGACCGCATTGACGCGGACGCCGGCAGGGCCATAATCCTTGGCGAGCGAACGGGTCAGGCCGATCAAAGCATGTTTGGCTGTGGTATAGCTGCAGACTCCCGCCCCAGCAGCCAGCGAGGCGATTGAGCCTAGCAGCACGACTGCACCCCGCTGCTCGATCAATGAGGGCAGGCACGCCCTGACGCTGTAGAAAGCGGTGTCCAGATTGCTTTGCATTGCTTGCTGCCATCGGGTATCGCTGGTCTCGAGTGCAGTGCCCTGGCCCAGACCGCCCGCTGACGCCACAAGGCCATCGATTCTGCCGAAGCGCTCGATGATCCGAGGGATGAACGTCTCCCAATCCGCACTGCTGGCCGCATTACCCGTCAGTACCAGCCCATCTGTACGAGCGGCTACCTCCTCCAGCGGTTCCCGACGGCGACCAATGAGTACAAGCTGGGCGCCTTCATCGGCAAGGCGATAGGCGCACGCCTCACCGATACCGCTACCGGCCCCGGTGATTACGTAGGTTTTCACCTCATTCATGGCCTGGGTACTCGGTTGTGTTGAGGATTCTGCTGAATGAGCCAACCGGGAAGTTCGACCACTGCCCTAGATCATCACCCGTATGGCCGCAGATCTTTCCGTCGCTGCGGTGTTGCTTCAGGTCGATCAGCACCAGCCCGAGCGTAGGAATGATCTTTTCCCGCCATACGAACAGATAGAGCTCGTTCTCCAGCTTGAAATAATGGCAGCGGTCCGTATCGGCCAGCCCACGTTCAACGCCACTCAGGCAATGCCAGCTGTAGAGGTTTTCGTTGAGATAGATGTGTTCATAAACCTCATGAGGACTGTAGGCGTAGCAGTTGCGGATGCCGACCAGTTCGTGGGTCGGCTGATGTGGGTGATTCGCTTCCGACGGTGATGTACCTGAATAAAGGCCCTGTATCGTCCCATGAGTGAACTGCGCCGAGACTGGCGTCAGATCCTGGCCCGACAAGGCACACTTGAACAGATCGCTGCGCTGATCATCTTGCGTTGGGAGCTGCCCGTAGACCCGCGTGAAAACGCCTTGCTTCACGTCCAGCACGAGGCTGATCGAGGCAGTGGAGGTGTCGGTCTGCTGAAGGAAGTCGATCAGGTAGATCCCTTCCCGGATGGAAGTGACACGAGAGGCCGCCTCGTGAGATATCGAGTGGTCTGCTGAGGACCAGCCAACCGCATTTTGGCTGAAGCGGTAGGTAACGGATTCGCCGGACGGGCCGTCGAGCACTAGCGTCCTGCCGTTGAGGTCGTTCGAGACAGGCAACGTGTAGTTGTCGAGGTTGAAGCCATCGGCCAGTGCGCCTACGGTGATCCAGTCCTGTTGTTGGGTCATGTCATACACTCCGTTTGATAGGTGAGGTCATCATCCACTAGCGGCTTGGCGCCCGGTATCAACCAGATGGTTGAGGTCGCCAGGAGAACGCTCACAGAAACAGGTGCCGGATCAATTCAGTGCGGTTCGTGACGTTGAACTTGCGATACAGGTTATTCAGGTGCGTTTTAACGGTCGGCAGCCCCATATCCAGATGCCGCGCAAGCGCCTTGTTGCTCAGGCCGTCCTTGAGTGCCAACGCAATGTCCTGCTCTCGAGGCGTCAGGCCGGTCAGGCGGGCTGTCTCGCCAGGTTCATGGATGAAGGCCAACGGCAGCGTAAGCTCCAGCAGACTTTGCAGGCCTGTCAGCCGCTCTATCTCTTCGGCTGTAAATGCGCCTAGTGCCCGTGTGCGCAGAAGCGAGATACCAAATGCCGGCCGTCCGGCCTGATAGGTCAGGATTTCGATGACATCGCAAATGGAGTAGGTATCGAGAAAGGTGGCGTATCGGCGCGAGCGATGTGCTTCTTGCCGAGTCGCTGCCACGCTGAGGGGAACGACTGCCAATCCCAGTTCGTGACAGCAGATGGGCCGCAGCGGATCAAATTCGCGGTAGACGTCCAGGTAGCACTGATGTACCTGAGGCGTCATAGTCAGCAGCTCGTAGTGGTGAGCCTCAAGCTGCTGATTTACCTGATAGAGCACGGCAGAGGAAGCCGGTACGATTCGCGTTACCGCCTGTAGGCATCGCTGTTTGCCTTCAGTGGCCGGCATCATGACGAAGGTCTGCCTGGGCTCTGATTTATGCAGCCGCGAGGTAGTGTTTGACAAACCCATCACTGACGACTTCCCACAGGACAGGTGTGCCCTTGGTGACAGACCAGCTGTCTCCGGTCTTGTAATGGGTACTTTTGCCCGTGGATTCGTCAGTCAGGATGACCTCACCATAAACAACCGTTGCCTGCTCATTGAACGGGTACACCATTCGGAACTTGCTTTTAGTGGTACCAAAATAAGCAGAGCTGACCGGATCGGTCGGCGCACCAAAGGTCATCTTGCCAAAGCACTTGCCGTCGCCTTCCAGGATTTCCGAACCCAGATCCGCCACGGTGCCCCAGGCTTCAAGATCGGTCAGTGCGGTGCCTTGTTTAACAGTGAATAACGACATGAAATGGTCCTTTTCGTTGGGGAAATATCAGCGGCGGCCTGTCATGTAGCCGGCGCTCTGATGCATGATCTTGCCCAGGCTGCAGATAACCGGGCGGAAATGGTCCTTGCCTATGATATTGCTATGGCGAACCGAGCTGATCAGGTCGTAGCGGGCAGAACCCTCGCTCATGCCCTCAGCCAGAACCTTGCAAATAATGTGGCTTGGCGTTACGCCGAAGCCTGAATAGCCCTGTACGTAGAACGCATTGGGCCGGCCGGACAAGGTGCCGATCTGTGGAAACAAGTTGGCACCGCATGCCATCGGGCCACCCCAGGCCAGATCGATCTTCACGTCCTTGAGGTATGGGAAGATCTTGAGCATCAGGTTGCGGTTCCAGGCCTTCAGGTCTTTGGGGATATAGTCGAGATAAGGCGTAGCAGCGCCAAATAGCAACCGGTTCTCGGCCGTAACGCGGTAATAGTCAATGACCGGGCGGATATCGCTGTAGGCCCCACGGATCGGGCTGATGCGTTCGATCAATTCATCCGAGAGCGGCTCGGTCATGATCTGGAACGCATAGGTGTTGATCGTTTTGGTATGGAGTTCCGGCTCCAGCTTGTTGAGGAAGCTGTCGCATGCCCAAAGCAGCTTGCTTGCCCTGACAGAGCCCTGCCCGGTGCGCACAGTGATCCGCTCACCATACTCAACGGCAAGGGCAGGGCTGTGCTCGAAGATCTTGACGCCATAGCTGGCTAGCGCCTTGGCCTCGCCCAATAGCAGGTTAAGTGAGTGAACATGACCGCCGCCCATGTGCAACAGGGCGCTGGTGTAGGCTTCCGATCCAATGATGCGGCGGACTTCCGAGCCTGTCAGCAAGGCAATCTCATGGCCGGAGTTCAGTGATTTGAATTCTTTTTCCCAGGTGCGTAGTGTCTTTTCCTGGCGTGCGTTAAAGCCCATATAGCCGTAGCCATGATGGAAGTCCGCATCGATATTGTATTTCTGAATCCGGCCCTTGATGATGTCAGCGCCTTTGTCACTGATCTCGAAAATAGTCTTGAGGCCGTCTTCACCTACTTGGTTCTTGATCTTGTCCAGGTCATGACCAATACCCGCCATGATCTGTCCGCCATTACGGCCCGTGCCGCCAAAGCCCAGGTAACGACCTTCGAGCACCACGATATTGGTGATGCCTTTCTCGGCTAGCTCAAGAGCGGTATTGATTCCTGAAAAGCCGCCTCCGATCACAACGACGTCGGCTTCGATGTCCGCATCGAGCGTTGGGAAGCTCAGATTGTATTTCTTGGTAGCGGTGTAATAGGTAGGCGTTTCTATTGTAATCATGGGACTGCCTGGACGAACGAAAATAAAAGTGACCGTTTGAGCCACGCTAGCAAGCTCATGCCTCTATTAATGCAGCGTTCGGGTGGCAAGAATTGTTCCTGGCTGCCATGGGACTTGATCCTCGCTGCCGACCCGCGTTGACAGCATCCAAATCGTCCGCAACGACGTGATGTTGTGCAGCGGGCTCATCTACTAATGTGTAGCGTGACGTACCGTTTTGCGTCTTACTGCCGAGCCGCCATACCAAGCAGGCATCACTTATGTGGAGGCTACGGGTTTAATCGGGCGAAAGGGGAGGGGTAGCATTTGCAGGTACATTATGCGTGCGAGGCTGGAGCGCAGCAGACGGATCGTCCTGACGAATCGATACGTATATCGCGCACCCGTGGGACTTACGGCCCGCTCCCTCAAAAGGCGCTGGGAGTACCGCTCAGACGCCAGGCACCCCCTAGTTAGCTGCAAGCCGTTTAAGAAACGTCGCCGTTAGGCCTCCTGCACAAACACATCTCCAAGCCTTATTGTAATTTGTTTGATAATACCAGCCCATAAAAAAGCTTTCTTTTTCAGCCACCTATTGGGTAATAGACAAAGCAAGACAGGCAACCGAAAGGGTGGTACGCGTCGCGTATCAGGGAATCGGCCTGCGTTCGGGCAAAATAGCGTTAAAAGAGTTGGTAGCTAACCGTCCAGTCGCACGTCGGGGTCTCCACGGCAACGACCATCAACCGATCACGGCCTTGGCCGTCTGGTTTGCTTGCAGAAAACAGGGTAGACAGGCGATTTCCATACACCGAGCCTTTATCGAGGCGCCAGGAGCGACCATAGCTTTCAACGCTTTGCAGGCACTCCAGTATCAGCCGGCCGGCCGGCTCCTTTAAAAGCTCGTACGTATTGCTAATAAAGTGACTCATACCTTGTTTGCTCCCTTTCAGTTCACTTCACCACCCGAACCCAAACTGCTCCCTGATACAACAGGCAGACCTTATCGCTAGACATGATCACATCGTGAAAATTTCGTGAAAAAAATGTAAATAGATTATTGGCTGGCTGCAAAGCACGGCGTACAGTCTGGATACGGAAATGCCAGAGTTCGTTGATATGGATCAGCCTTTTCCACGCGGCTACCCAGGTGCGCTTGATCAAAGTGCTGCAACGACACGCCTATCCCTTATATGAGCCCACCCATGAGTATCCAGCCTGCGCCATTGAAGCCCGAGAATCCGGACCAGCCGACCCTTTACAGTCGCACCGCTCAATCGGACATCGAAGTCTTCAGGTTTGAGCAAGACGCAATTATGGTTGTGCGCCGTTCCGGCTCAGAAGCGTCTGAATCCACAGGTGAGGTTGATACTGCCGCGCTGCAGGCTCTGCTGGTTTCGCAGGAGATAAATGTCTCGCGAGCTTTTCTGCTTTGTCAGAAACACCCAGGCAGCTGGGCCTGTTATGACTATCGATGCGGTGAACTCTCAGCGGTCCGATTGCTGGAACAGGATGGTCTTAGCATATTGGCTTACATTTGTGATGAGTTGGAACTCAACGAGTATCCACGGGAGCTGGTGGATCAGATGTGCCGGAGCGAGGCGGGCAAGGTATCGTGACAACTACAGGCGATACCTCAGTTAAGTTCGAGTATGCCCTCACGAACAATCAATAGCGCCAATCCTATCAACGCTAATCCTTCAAGCTGAAGCATAGGGTCCAGCGGGTCGAATGCCAGGCAACCTGCACCGCTCAGGCAGAGTAATGTACCCAGAGCAAACAGCATTGCGGTTATCCTCCGTGATCATTATCAAGATCTGCTTTTACATTACGTAGTCATTTTACCCTAAGCCGTACGCCTTTTCAGTGGGTCGTCAAGTGATTCGCAAACAAGGACGAAACGGCGCTGCAAGGATTGACAGGCGTTAAATCAAAAATGGTTACCTGAATTTGTGGGTAGCGTGCTCTGGCTGGGACTGGGTGACAGGCCAGCCACTGCTTTCAACGCTCGTGTACTGTATGGGTCTGATGAAAACTTTATAGTCACGGTGTTCAGAGATTTTTAAGGAGCCAGTCATGACGTTTGCGCGGCTTTGTCGTAGCGCGGTTGTCGTTGCGTTGATTCTTTATGGGGTTCAAGGTGTACGAGAAGGTTTCAATCCCCTTCACTGGTCCTCTCGAGACGTATTCGTCCTGCTGAGTGCATGGGCGATTTATCTAGTCATCCTGGTGGGTGAATCATGGCGTCGAGGACGGCATCAGCGATAAGCCTGTGCAACAAAAGAGAAGTCCGTCACAGGTGTGTGTACTTAACTGCTATCAGGTCGACAAGCGGTCTGTGACTTGGTGAACTTGTGGAGGCAATTTGACACTTATATGCCAGCATTGCGTGCCATCTCGCAATGCTCCTTAATGGTCAAATAGCAAAACGCAGGTGATGTGATGCTGGCGCGAGTAGTTGCTCTTTTGGTGTGCATGGCCACAGGATTGATAGTAGCAGACTGGCTGGGACTGATAAGCAGGGTTTCGGCGCTTACACTGTCTGGTACCCTCAGCGTTGTAACGATGCTTTTTGCGTTAACAATTTCCGCACTCTACATCTATACCCGCCTGGATTGATTTCGTTCCATCAGGTTGCCTAGCGCTGGATAACCGGCAACGTGCTCAGAACTATTCATTGACTGAACGATACTGCAAATAGCACAAAGGGAGCCTAAGCTCCCTCTCAACCATGCTGCACGATGCCTTTTGTTTTTCTTGTATGGCCCTAAGCAACCCCTAGATGCTTCGGATGCATTATGTTGTCTTTAAGTGAACGGATTACTTTAGACACTTCACAAGTTCTAAAATGATCAGTTCGCTTCGCCACTTTCAATCTTGTTTTTGTTGTTTTGAAGTGATCTGTTTTATTTGTTGTTCTTGTTATACCAAGAATAAAGCAGGTGCCGTGCCAACTTTAAAAAATCGTTATTAATCAGTGGCTTGAAGGGTTGGCCTGTTTTGGTGTTCCGATGCTGTTCCTGATTTCGTTACGCATTGACCCAGCACTGTCACCATGACGTAACAGGATTGTTACGAAGGGCTTATGAGGCAGTTACCGGCAGGCTCAAACACATTGGGTCTTCAACAGCTCAAGCCCGAACGCCTTCTTCTCTTAGCCACTGATTGATCATTGCATGCGTTTTCGGCGCAGGCGTGATTAAGCATAGAGGGCTTCCGCTGGAGCCTGGACGATGTTGATGCAGGCACACAGCTCCATCGTAACGAACGAACCCCCGGGAGCGGATAAGGGTATCAATCGCCTGATGGCTATTGTTAACGTCTTATCATCAATCATGTGCCTGTCTGAATGCCATTATGCAGCGCACTAACGCGACGGTCGCTTGTCCCACCCCCTAATGAGCTCGTTGGAGTCGAGCCTGTATCTGGAATAGGGGAGTCGGAAGGCATTCCATGATTGTTTACATTGTGATGAGCAGGCGCGCCGTATGATGCTGGTGCTGATTGTCGTACTGCCGCTGCTTGGCAGCCTGTTACCTGTAGTGTTTGATCGGGGCGGTCGACGCCTGCCTGCCATTGCGGCCTCGATACCCGCGGCAATTGCCTTCTTCATCCTGTTGAATTTGCGCTCCAGGTTGGCAGAGGGAGCCGCCATCACTGTTTCGTACACATGGCTGGAAAACCTGGGCTTCAACCTGAGCCTTCGTCTGGACGGGCTGAGTTTTCTTTTTGCCTTGCTGATTCTGGGGATCGGCCTTCTGGTCATTCTCTACGCGCGATACTACCTATCGTCTGAGGAGGCCATTGGACGATTCTACAGCTACCTGCTGTTATTCATGGCAGCCATGCTGGGGGTCGTTCTTTCCGAAAACGTGCTGCTGATGCTCGTCTTCTGGGAAATCACCAGTCTTTCCTCGTTTCTGCTAATCGGTTTCTGGTCCCATCGCTCCGACTCGCGACGCGGGGCGCGAATGGCCCTGACGATCACCTCCGGCGGGGGGCTTGCCCTGTTGGCAGGCATACTGTTGCTGGGGCACATTGCAGGCAGCTTCGAACTGAGCCAGATCCTGGTTTCCGGCTCACGTATCGTCGAACATCCTCTCTATCCGCTGATGCTGGTGCTGATTCTGCTAGGTGCCTTTACCAAGTCTGCCCAGTTTCCGTTCCACTTCTGGCTTCCTCACGCGATGGCAGCGCCCACGCCTGTTTCAGCCTATCTGCACTCAGCCACCATGGTTAAGGCTGGCATTTATCTCATGGCACGCCTGTATCCGGCTATTTCGGGTACAGATGAGTGGTTCTATATCGTCAGCCTTACCGGGTTGGTTACCCTGGTGCTTGGGTCAGCCATGGCCTTCTTTCAGCAAGACCTTAAAGGGCTGTTGGCCTATTCCACCATCAGCCATCTGGGCCTTATCACCTTGCTGTTCGGGCTGGATACCGACATGAGTTCGGTAGCTGCCATCTTCCACACCATCAACCATGCGACGTTCAAGGCCTCACTGTTCATGGCGGCCGGGATTATCGACCATGAGACCGGTACGCGTGACCTGCGTCGGCTGGGAGGGCTCTACCGTTACATGCCGCATACGGCATTGCTTGCGATCGTCGCGTCGTTGTCGATGGCAGGAGTGCCGTTACTCAATGGTTTCCTGAGCAAGGAAATGTTTTTGAGTGAGACCCTGGAGCAAGGGTTGCTGGGTCCGTTCAATTGGGTCATTCCCGTCGTCTCCACCATTGCCAATCTGCTCACCATGGCATATTCCGTACGCTTCATTCATCAGGCGTTTCTGGACAAGACGCCTGATCCCTCGGCAATGCCTCACTTTCCACCCCATGAGCCGCCGTTCTGGATGCGCGCGCCGGTCAATATCCTCGTCTTGCTGTGTGTCCTGGTAGGTCTGATGCCTGAGCAGACCGTAGGCGATCTACTTGCGCTGGCGGCACGGGTTTCATTAGGCGGACCGTTACCCGAATACAGTCTGGCCCTCTGGCATGGGTTCAATCTGCCTCTTGTCATGAGCCTCATTGCGCTGGGCGGTGGCGTACTGCTTTACTTTGGAATGCGGCGTCCCCTGTTTCGCCTGTATAACCAACTTCCTGATGCCGAAGCGCGGGATGTGTTCGAGGGCGCAATCCAGTGTCTGGTCCGGCTGACCGTCCTGTTTACCGAACGTGTAGAGAACGGCTCGCTACAACGATACATGACGCTTATGCTGATAGGCGTACTGCTCGTAACCGGGAGTGCCTTGTGGGATCTCGAGGTAGTGACGGGGCCGGTGGCGATGACTCCACTCGACCCGGTTACCTCGGCAGGGCTGGTGATTCTTATGGCCGCCTCGATTTCAGTCGTCTTGTTCCACCGTCGGCGGTTGCAAGCCATCGTCTTTAGCAGTGTAGCCGGGTTGATGGTGTCTCTGCTGTTTGCCCGGTTCTCGGCGCCTGATCTGGCATTGACTCAGTTGTCGGTTGAGGTTGTCACCACGGTCCTGCTGGTACTGGCACTGTTCTTCCTGCCCTGGCATACACCGCGTGAGTCCTCCGCACTGCGAAGAGGACGGGACGGCCTACTGGCGGTGGGATGCGGTGGGTTGGTTTCTTTGCTGGCCTATGCGGTACTGACGCGGCCCTACGAGAGCATTGCGCAGTTCTTCCTGGACCGGAGCGTACCGGAAGGCGGCGGCAGCAACGTCGTCAACGTGATTCTGGTGGACTTTCGGGGGTTCGATACGCTGGGCGAAATCAGCGTACTGGCCATTACCGGCATCGCCGTCTACGCCATGCTGGACGGGCTAAACCCCAAACTTCCCGAGCGGGGGCTGGGTGGGTACCCCTGGATACGTGATCGGCACCCTCTGATGCTCAAGGTTATGGCCAAGCTCCTACTACCGCTGGCCCTGCTGGTTTCCGTCTTTATATTTCTGCGTGGCCATCAGCTGCCCGGTGGCGGCTTTATAGCGGGCCTGATCACAACGGCAGCATTGATCCTGCAGTACATTGCCAGTGGGCTTCGTTGGACGACTGCACGCTTGCCTCTCGATTATCGCCGCCTGGCAGGCAGCGGCGTTTTGCTGGCCGGGGCGACAGGGCTGGTCGCATGGCTGTTTGGCAAGCCCTTCCTGACCTCTGGGTTCACGCACCTGCATATTCCAGTGATCGGTGACGTCGAACTGGCCAGCGCGACGCTGTTTGATCTGGGCGTCTACCTAACCGTTGTAGGCTCCTCGTTGCTGACACTGGCGCATTTGGCCTCAAGCGGCCGACCGCAAGAGGAGGACGTGTCCTGATGGAACTGTTATTTGCCATCACCTTGGGTGTGCTGACAGCGAGCGGTGTTTATCTGATGCTACGTGGACGTACGTTCCCGGTCGTACTGGGAATGACCCTGATCACTTATTCTGTGAATCTTTTTCTTTTTGCCATGGGGCGCTTGTCGACCGGTGCTGCTCCCATCATTGGTCAAAGCCAGACCTATGCTGACCCCTTGCCCCAGGCGCTGGTGCTGACTGCCATCGTCATCAGCTTTGCGATGACAGCATTCGTACTGGTGCTGTCCATCCGTGCGGTTTGCGAACTTGGAAACGATCACGTGGACGGAGAGGAACAATGAGTCATGTGATCATCCTGCCGATTCTACTGCCGCTTTTCAGCGGGGCGGCCCTATTACTGTTCAATAGTATGACATCGCAAAACAAACGGTACTTTTCAGCGTTGGCTACCTTCCTGCTGATCCCGCTGTCAGCGTGGCTGATCACTGTTGCTGCCCGCGATGAAATCGTAACCTACACCCTCGGTAACTGGTCGGCTCCCTTTGGCATTCTGCTGGTGCTGGATCGGCTGAGTGCGATTATGGTGCTGATTACATCGGTTCTGGCGAGTGGTGCCATACTCTATGCCTGCCAGGGCGACGATGCTCGCGGCCCTAATTTTCATTCGTTATTCCAGTTTCAGGTAGCCGGCCTGAATGGCGCCTTTCTTACCGGCGACCTGTTCAATCTGTATGTCTTCTTCGAAATCCTGCTGATCGCCTCCTACGCGCTGCTGTTGCACGGCGGTGGCAAGGAGCGCACAAGTGCGGGCCTGCACTACATACTGCTTAATCTCCTGGGCTCGTCGTTGTTTCTGGTGGCCGTAGGCGTGCTATATGGGCTGCTAGGCACCCTGAACATGGCACATCTGTCTGAACGCATTGCACAGGTAGGGCCGGACGATGCCCCGCTGATTGCAGCCGCCGGGCTCCTGCTACTGTTAGTCTTTGCACTCAAGGCGGCCCTGCTACCTCTGTACTTCTGGCTACCACGTGCCTACGCAGGGGCAACGGCTCCGGTCGCTGCATTGTTCGCCGTGATGACAAAGGTCGGTGTATATTCGATTTTGCGTATCTATGCGCTGCTGTTCGGCCCTGACGCCGGAGCATTATCCCACCTGGCGCAACCCTTGCTGTGGCCTCTGGCCTTGCTGACCCTTGCCCTGGGGTCCATTGGTGCCCTGGCGGCGCGCCAACTTCAGGAACTGGTGGCTTATTTGGTGCTGGTATCGGTGGGGCTGCTGTTGGCTGGCATGTCGCTGGGACGTGTGGAATCGATCTCGGCTTGTCTGTTCTACTTGATTCATACCACATGGATTACCGGAGGGCTCTTCCTGCTCAGTGATATGGTCGCCAGGCAGCGAGGGGAAACCGGGGCCCGACTGGAGAAAGGGCCTGCCCTGCGACAGCCCATGCTTCTGGGCAGCCTGTTTTTCATCGGGGCGGTGTCCATGGCGGGCCTGCCGCCGTTTTCAGGGTTTTTTGGCAAACTGCTGATCCTGAAGTCTGCACCACTTTCGGAGGCGCGCTGGCTCTGGCCGGTATTGCTGATCTCCAGTCTCGGCCTCGTCATTGCATTAAGCCGGGCGGGCAGTACGGTGTTCTGGCGAGGCGGTGAGGGCATCGCCGGGCAGGAGAGGGCAAATGGCTGGCGCCTGTTAGCCGTGATAACGCTGATGTCCGCCAGTGTCGTGCTGGTAGTCGTCGCAAAACCGCTGACGCTTTACCTTGACCAGGCTGCGCAACAAATCATGTCTCCAGCGGCTTACGCCAGTGCTGTATTACAGGAGGGTAGCCGATGAGCCGATTGTTTCCGCATCCATGGTTAAGCGCAGTTCTGGTAGTGCTCTGGTTGCTACTGGTCAACAGTATCAGTCTGGGAAGCTGGATTATGGGTCTTTTCCTGGGCTGGGCTATTCCACGGTTATGTACTCGAATGTGGTTCGAGAACGCGCGGCCCCAACACGGCTGGCTGACAGTTAAGTTGCTTCTTAGAGTTACCAGGGACGCACTCGTCGCCAACATTCAGGTAGCTGTACTGGTCTTGGGGCCGACACGGCGGCTCAATCCCATCTTTGTCGAGGTACCTGTGGATATTCGGGATGACCTTGGCCTTACCCTGCTCATGAGTATCATCTCGCTGACGCCTGGAACCGTATCGGCTGAACTCAATGAAGATCATTCCCTCATTCTGGTTCATGCACTCAACGAAGAAGATCCCGAGCAGCTGATTAGAAGTATCAAGACGCGTTACGAGCAGCCGCTGATGGAGATATTTCCATGCTGACCATTGTTATTCCTATTTGCCTAGCTCTATGTACCATTGCCGTGCTGCTCGCGTTTATCCGGCTGGTGCGAGGGCCACATCAGTCCGATCGTATCCTGGCGCTGGACACCCTTAACATCAACGCGATCGCATTGATTGTACTGTTTGGCCTGTGGCTGGACTCAAACCTGTTTTTCGAAGCGGCGCTGATCATTGCGTTGATGGGGTTTATCAGCACGGTTGTACTGGCCAAATTCATTACCCGTGGCGACATCATTGAGTAAGGAGACATATGAACCCATGGCTTGAAGGTATCGTTTGTGTACTACTCCTCGTGGGTAGCGTGTTTACGTTGATTGGCTCGATCGGGCTGTTACGGCTACCTGATTTCTTTACCCGGCTGCATGGCCCAACCAAGGCCACGACGTTGGGCGTAGGCAGTACCGTCATTGCATCCATGCTGTATTTCACGACCCAGCACGATGGCCTCAGCCTGCATGAATTGCTGATTCCCCTGTTTTTGTTCATTACTGCGCCCGTCAGCGCTCAAATCCTGTGTAAAAGCGCAATGCAACAGCGATTGAAACGCACCGAAAAGACCAAAGGCGAACCCTGGCAGCCTTGAACCTATGTAAGGTGCGGCGTCTGCAGACCGATTGAACGTGCGCCTGTCTTCCGTTGAACTCTACCGATAGCCTTGCAAGGCGTGGGAAGCGCAGCAGAGCGGGTCATGACTCTGCAGCTGGCCGCCGCGCTCATGCTTTGCCCGTCGCGCTATAGACCTGCCGTTGTCACGAAGAGCCAGAACGTCGCAGGGCTGGACCGTATATCGTCGATGGTTTAGTGAACGACTCCGGCCCGTTGCCCCTCACATCTGTAGGTTTTGAATACCTCATACACCGGCCAATGCACCAGACAGGGGGCGTTATGTTTTTCGATAGTTGGAGTGGGTTGATCCGGGTTATCGTAGTCGGAACGGCGGCCTATGTCTGTTTGATTGCGCTTTTGCGTATCTCGGGCAAACGGACATTGGCCCAGCTCAATGCCTTTGATTTTGTCGTGACGGTAGCATTGGGCTCAACCCTGGCTACCGTGCTGTTGTCGTCAAGCGTGGCGCTGGCAGAAGGGTTGACTGCGTTCGCGCTGCTTATTGGTCTGCAGTATGTGGTTACCTGGAGCAGCGTTCGCTGGCCAGCTGTGCGTAAGCTGGCCCGATCGTCGCCGTCCCTGTTGGTTTACCAAGGGAAATGGATGCATGACAACCTACGGAGCAACCGTGTTACGGAAGATGAAGTCATGCAGGCCCTGCGGACTCAGGGAAAAAGTGCATTGAATGAAGTCGGTGCGGTGGTGCTTGAGACAGACGGCAGTTTTTCCATCCTCCAAAATGCACCTGAGCAGGCGCTTTGAGAAAGGCGATACCAGCGGCACTCAATCAGTACTCCCGCTTCAGTTCGGCCCGTAGCTGCTCAAGTCGCCGCCGGTCTTCGTCCATTGCCAACGCCTGGCTGGCACGCATGTAGGCCAGCTCGCTTTGCCTGACAGCAGCGACGCGCATTGCATCATTATCCAGGTGGCTAAGGGAAAAGAGTGCTTTTTGCAGGCGTATGTTTACTTCGATCATGGCTGCGCCATCCCGTGCGATTGGGGTAAACAGATCGTCGAACAGGTCATTCACGTCAAGGGGCCTTATGTAAATGCGGCTTAAGACCTGCTCGACTGGAGGTGAACATTTAGGCCGATTTGCCACACAGGCGAGTACTCTCACCGCGCGTCCAATGACATCAATGGCTGTACCCTGATCATTGAAGCCTGGGGACAGCGCTCGTGAGGCGATCTCGGCCATTACCGAAAGGCCGAAGCGAGGATCATGTTCAAAAGTACGTTGCTCACCCATGACAAAGGCATTCCGGAGCTCGTTGTCACATTGCTCATTGAGTCCGTCTACCCATGCTAAAGGGCAACCAGGATCAACGAAACTGCCAGGCAAGACATTCACGTATACGCGACTTCGCTCATGTTTGGTCAGCTCCGCCAGAGCCGGCATGTCCAGATGCTGTATATACCCAATCCGGTTTGCGTATACAGGGCGGCCTAGGGTTTTATAGAAGGCGTTCTCCGGTAATGGATTGCCGCCCAGGTAGGGTTGCTCCAGGCGGTGCTGTAGCGCCTTAAGGGTGACACGTTCAACTTGGGCTGTGGTTTCGCCTACCCGACCCAGGCTACTTAAGCGATCAATCCAGCGTAGCAGGGCATAGATAATCAGGACGATGACCGAAAGCGTTACCGCAAACAGAATAACGCGCCCCTTGGCGCCATAGAGCCCAGTGCTTAGCGCAACGATTCCGACAAGACTGAAAATAAACGACCCAATAAAGGTCGAAAGAGCATTTTGTGTAGTAGGGTCCTCTACCAGTAAAGAGGTTGCCCGTGGGGTAACGTTATTGGTGGCTGAACTGTAGGCTGATACTGTGGTGCTTAGAGAAAAGGTAGTAACGGCCAGCATACTTGACGCAATGATGCCCAAAATATTGTCAACGGCATCGGCGCCGATCTTGGTAGGAAGCTCATCTGGAATATACGGGGCAAACACTAAGGCCAGTAGGGCGGTCACAACGCCCAATACCGAAAAAAGCGTTGCCCTAAACCAGGGGCGCTTGCTCTTCCTAAGTAAAAACCATTTCCATCGTTCGACCATTGCTCCGCTCCATCAACTACCCAAGTTTCTATAGCGACCCGGCGCTCATGGGTGGGTTCGGTTGATGTCCTCTTTTCCTGTGACTAGGGGAGCGGTGTCATGCCGTGACCAAACGAAAAGTTGATCTGCTCTATTGCTTGCGGCGCCCCTTGTTGCATGACCCAGTCGCTCGTTTAATGCATAGGTTGCGCAACCTATCTTCAGCTCTTGCCTCGTTGCGCTCCTGGAGATCTCTATTACGCTGAAAATGATTTCGCGTAATAATTACAGGTGTTTCATGAGCGTCAATGCAAGAGCGATTCCCTTTTCCCTGGTGTGCCTATTGACCGCCTGCTCCAGCGGCGGTAATACAGAGTCCTATGTCACCGCGCCCGGTGCGCCCAAGCAGGCGATGACCAAGACCTTGGAGACCGGTGCCGACGTGTTGCAGAACAAGCCGCCTATCGATGCCCTCAATGCCTACCTGGACGGTTTCCACTTCTATAACGGGCACCCGCATGGGCAGATGGAGGCTCATCACTACTGCTCGGTCCTTAACGAACAGGTCATCCAGTGTGTCATTTATGACGGCAATACCAGGGATGCCAAGATCATGGGCGTGGAGTACATCATCGATGAGGCGCTCTTCAAGCAGCTGCCTGCCGCGGAGAAAGCCCTGTGGCACAGCCATGTCCACGAGGTGAAATCGGGGCAGCTGGTAGCACCCGGGATCCCCGAACCGGCGGAGCATAAGCTGATGGAAAAGCTTGTTCATACGTATGGAAAAACCTGGCATACCTGGCACACAGACCAAGACAAGACCTTACCGCTGGGTGTCCCTCAGTTGATGATGGGATTTACTGCCGACGGCCAGGCCAATCCACAGATGGTCGAGGCGCGTGATCGTCGTATGGGCATCGACAGCAAGGCGAAAAAAGCTGCCCGGGCCGATATCGTCGCTCCGGCCATCGATCCCGGTGCCGATGCCTGGCAAAAGGGAAGGATCATCCAAATCAAGGATCCCACTGGGTCTCAAAATCATGGCGCGCATTCGCAGCCCTGAAGGTAAAACGACCCAGGCATGGTTCTTGTGCCTGGGTCGATTGCACAAGGCTCAGCTCAGCCGGTTATAGCCGCCCGGCACGCCCCGCTTGGATAAGACCCACTGCCACAACTGGATATTCCGGGCGCGAAAGGCGGCAGCGCAAGACTGCAGGTAATACGTCCACATGCGATAGAAGCGTGTGCCGAGTTTTTTCTCAAAGCTTGGCCAGGCAGCATCAAAGTGCTTAAACCAGGCCATTAGCGTCTTGTCGTAATCCGCTCCGAAGTTATGCAGGTCTTCAGCCACAAATAATTCATCAAGGGCATCGCCTATCTGACCAATCGAGGGAAGGTCGCCATTAGGAAAAATATACTTGTCGATCCAGGGATCGGGAGAGGAATGCCGCTGATTCTTGCCAATGGTATGGAGCAGAAAGAGTCCATCATCCTTCAGGCAGCGATGAGCGACCTCCATGAACGTCCTGTGGTTCTTGCGCCCGACGTGCTCGAACATACCAATGCTGACAATATGGTCGAAGGTATCGTCCAGGTCACGATAATCCTGCAACCTGAATTCGAGCGGCAGGCCCGCATATTTGCGTTTGGCAAATTCGGCCTGCTCTCTTGAAATCGTTACCCCCACACACGTGACACCATAATGCTGGGCTGCGTAGCCCATGAAGCTGCCCCAGCCGCAGCCGATATCCAACACTTTCATGCCAGGACGCAGGCCGAGCTTTCGGCAGATGAGGTCAAGTTTGGCTTCCTGCGCAGAAGCAAGGTCCGTCGCATTTTTCCAGTAACCGCAGGTATACGTCATCCGCGGATCCAGCATGGTGGCATAAAAGTCATTACCGAGATCGTAATGTGTTTGCCCAACCTGCCAGGCACGGCTTTGGGTCTGGAGGTTGAACAGTTGACTTCTGAGGTAATGAAACACCAGCCGCGACGGCTGTATGCGCGAGGACAAGTCTGCTTTCAGGATGCGGTAGATGAATTCATCCACCCGATCGACATCCCAGTCGCCATTAACGTACGTCTCGCCCAGGCCCAGGTTGCCTCGAGCAAATGCCTGCTCTGGAACGCCCTTGTTATGTAGCCGGATGTCCCAAGGGTTGGAACCGTTGACCTTGATTCCAGCAAGATCTAGCAATTCTTCGAAGTAGTCGAACGTTCGGGTATGGTCGGGACAGTAAAGCTCTTCATCCTGATGCTTGTGCGAAACTATAGCCATGCGCCTTTATCTCCTTGATCCTGTCAAAGTTGCTCATGACTTCCGTGAACGTACTGCTCCTTTTGATTGAATAAAATGTACAGCGGATGTGGTAGGCCAAAAGAGTGCTTTGAGTGAAATAGTGTTTTTCTATTTATATGAAACGTGGAGTGCACCTGGCCTCGAAAGTGCTATCGCTGAATACACATTTTGTAAAATTTACTGATGGCATTGTGCTTAATAAGTTCGCGGCGAGGCGCAGGAAAAACGCTTCCATGAACATTAAGTTCGCAGGGAGGAGGAGCGAAAAAATAGCTCCAGGTAGAACCACGCTCCTGAGCTGACGTACCATATTTCTCCTGCCCGCGCTTTTGCGCAGCGGCTTCATACCCCTTGCTATTGCCTCGGAGTCCCATGTCTGTTCGGATCTGTGTTCTCGAAACCGATATTCTTGTCCCTGAATTGGCCGAGCTGTACGACGGCTATGGCGCCATGTTTGTTCGCCTGTTCGAGCAGGTGCCGGAGCAGGTTGAATGCACGGTATATAACGTCGTTGAAGGCCACTACCCACCGGAAGGCGCCCGTTTTGATGCGTATCTGGTTACCGGCAGCAAGGCGGACTCCTTTGGCGAAGAGCCCTGGATTCAACGCCTCAAAACTTATGTGCAACAACGTTATGAGCACGGTGACAAGCTCCTGGGTATCTGCTTTGGTCATCAGCTCCTGGCCCTGGCGCTAGGAGGGGTGGCCGAACGCGCCAAGGGCGGGTGGGGAATTGGGGTACAGCGTTTCGAGGTCGCGCAGGGCTTTTCCTGGCAGCAGCCTCCGCTGGAGAATGTCACGCTGATCGTCTCGCATCAGGACCAGGTCACGGCGCTGCCTCCTGCCGCGCAGTGTCTGGCCAGTAGCGATTACTGCCCGAATGCGGCGTTCGTCATGGGCGATCAGGTGTTGTGTTTTCAGGGGCATCCGGAATTTGTGGCCGAGTATGCGAACCGGCTATTGGTAAGGCGCCAGTCAGCCTTTTCCACCGAACAATACGAGACGGCTGTAGCCTCGTTGGAGCAGCCTCATCAGGGCGCCCTGATCGCGCAGTGGATGGTGAATTTTGTGGCAGCCCCTCGTAGCTAATAAGCCGACGCGATACAAAAAAGGCGGTCTGAAAAGACCGCCTCGGTGTCAAAGCTTAATCATGTGTTGGCGCCTCGTAAGCGACCAATGCCGAAGAACAACAGGGCCAGCAGCGGCAGGCTACTGCCTACCATAACGATAGCTGGCCAGCCGCCTCGTTCATAAACGGTGCTGGCTATCGCCGATCCCATGGCACCTCCAATAAAGATGCTGGTCATGTACAGGCCGTTCAAACGGGCGCGGCTCTTGGCATCTAACATATAGACGGCACGTTGACCCAGAACCATGTTCATCTGCACGGCAAAGTCGAGCAGGATGCCGGTTATTGCCAAGCTGACGACCCCATAAGGTGAATGAACCAGCGCTGGTAGAAAACTCAGGGCGGCAAGCAGCATGGCAACTGCCGAGGCACGATGGGTATGGCCTGCATCGGCAAGGCGTCCTGCAATCGGTGCAGACACTGCGCCGACAGCACCTACCAGAGCAAAGACGGCAATCTGGGTTTGCGACAGACCATAATGTCGGATCAACTCAAGGGGCGCGGCCGTCCAGAAGAGGCTGAAGGCGGCAAACATCAACCCCTGATACAGCGAGCGCTGGCGTAGCACAGATTCACGTGTGAAGAGATGAACCAGTGACAACAGGAGCTGGCCATAGTGTGCCTGGTGGGACGGTTGACGTGCGGGAACCACTTTCAAGACCACGCCGGCAATCGCCAACATGATCACCGCGCTGATAAAAAACACGGTACGCCAGCCGAAGTAATCGGCCATCAGGCTAGAGGCCGGACGTGCCAGCAGGATACCCAGCAGCAGTCCGCTCATGATGGTGCCCACAATGCGCCCACGTGACTGTTCGGGGGCAAGATGGGCTGCCAGCGGAATCAGTATCTGTACGGCCACCGAGCTGACACCAATTAGCAGCGAGACCACTAGAAAGACGCTGGGTTGGGTCGTAAGGCCCGCCGCCATCAGCATGACAGCCGAGGCGAGAACCGTGATAACCATCAGACGACGATTTTCCAGGAGATCGGCCAGCGGAACCAGCAGAAGCAGCCCCAGGGCATATCCGATTTGGGTCAGCGAGACGATCAGGCTGGCATCGTGCTCGCTAAGCCCGACGGCGGGAGCGATCAGTTCGATGATGGGCTGTGAGTAATAGAGATTGGCAACAATGGCGCCACAGCAAAAGGCAAAAAGTAATACCAGCCCTTTTGAGAGAGTCGTAGGGAAATGCTCATGTTCGATCATCGATGCAGTACTCATTAGGATCTCCTGGCAAGGCAACGGTTATTCAATTCGGTTCAAGGTCTTTTCAAGAAAAGCGACGGGCAGGATGGAGCAGGACCCGCTTATTCGATGCGAGCGGGATATACGATCAAGTTCCTCGGAGGTCAGCCTGTAGGGCTGATGATCTATAAGGTTGCGTTTCAGGTACTTCCGATGAGCTGTTAAGTCGGAAGTGATAACGCTCTTTTCTTATCTTCGCGTCTGGTGCGGTTGTTGCAAATGGACTCCACGCAAGGCACTACCCGATTGCCTGTATCCGCACGACTACTACCGGTCCCAAACCTGGAACAGAAAGCAGCCTGGGTGATGTTCTGGTCATTTGAATGCATGACGGGTGCCTCGTTCAACATCTTCAATGAGGCATACCTTAAAGAGTAGAGCAGAGTAAGAGAATCGGACTGCAGAGCAACGCAGCGTTGCGCCAGGGGCAATGGCTAGCTGATACGCAGGCTGGAAAGGCGCTCCTCGCAGAATTCGATAAAGGCACTGACCCGCCTTGAGCCGCGCCGATTGGGCAGATACAGCGCTGAAATGGCGGCACTGGCCTGATTCGGATTGACGTCATGATCCGGGAACAGTCGAGTCAGTCGGCCGCTCTCGATATCGGCTTGCACCAGCCAGTCGGCCAATAAGGTAATACCTCCATCTGCCAATGCGACCTCATGCAGGACCTCGGCATTATTACTGCGTAGGCGTCCTTTGATAGCTACCCGACGGGTTTCGCCTTGTTTGACGAATGTCCATGTCTGTGGGGTTTTGCTAAAGCTGAAGCGCAGACAGTCATGACGAGTCAGGTCTTCTGGCTGATCGGGACACCCGCGCCGTGAGAGATATACAGGACTGGCAACTACGTAACGCTGAAAGTAACCGAGCGAACGGCATATCAGCTCATCATGGGCGCCAGGTGAACCAAGCCGTATGGCCACATCGACCCGGTCGGCAAAGAGGTCTACAAGCGTGTCCGTCAGCTCCAGTTCCAAATCTACCTTGGGATAGCGTGCCAGAAAGGTAGCCAGGAAAGGGGCAAGATAAGCTCGGCCAAACGCCGTAGGGGCGGTGACCCTGAGCGGCCCGGCAGGCTCAGTACCCTGGTCGTGAACCTGGGCATCGGCTAACTCCAGATCTTCCAGAAGCTGTCTGGCCTTGATGTAATAGAGTGAGCCTGCCTCAGTCACGGTGACTTGACGCGTGGACCGGTTCAGCAATGTCGTTCCCAACTCCTGCTCGAGTGCATCCATGAGGCGTGTAACGGAGGAGGTAGCAACGTTCAGCGATCGCGCTGCGGCCGAAAAGCCTTTCGTATCGACAGTCTCTACGAACCAGCGCAGCGCCAGGAACTTGTCCATTGCAGGTTTCCATAAACGTAACTGAGAGACGGGCATCATAAAGCACCCGCCTTGGAACAGAAGGGGCTCGATAGGCTGATATCAATCCCAGGCCGGTGCAAGGCCTGGCGGGTTGGTCTGACGCAGTCCTCTGTCGAGGCCGGACAAGGCAGCCATATCCTTGGCCGCCAGGATGATGCCGTGAGCGGCAAAATTTTCTACCAGATGCTCCTTGCACGTCGCGGTAACCACGGCGGAATGACCTTGCTGCAGTGTCCAGGCCAGGACGACCTGTGCCGGAGTGATGGCCATGCGGTGTGCAATCTCCAGAACAACCGGGTCTGTTAACACCTTGCCTTTTGCCAGCGGAGAATAGGCTGTAACGGCAATTCCGTGTCGCTGCATCAGATCAACAGGCCCACGATTAGCCTGATAGGGGTTCAACTCGATCTGATTGGTAGCAATAGACTCAGCGCCAACTGCCGCTATGGCCTGCCGCATCAGGGCGCGCGTGAAGTTGGCTACCCCAATGGATCGGACTAGCCCTGCGTCCTTCGCCTCGCGAAGAGCCGTCATATACTCGGCGAGAGGAACCAGGCCCTTCGGCGAAGGCCAATGAATCAGCGCCAGGTCTATATAGTCGGTTTTCAAGCGGCTCAGGCTTTCGCGCAAGCTCGGGATCAAGCGATCACGGCTTAAGTTGTCGACCCAGAGCTTGAGCGTTAGAAACAGCTGTTCTCGTATGACGTCGCTTTGGGTAATGGCGCTGGCGATAGCCACCTCATGCCCATCGACCTGTGCAATATCGATGGCGCGATAACCTACGTCCAATGCCATCCTCACGCATCGCGTGACAGCCGTTGGCGCTAGGTGAGACGTCGCCAGACCCACTGCGGGCAGCGTCATGAGGCCTCCGGCAGGGCGCCGCGGGTAGCAGACCCTTCATTCCAGGCGTCAGCATGAGCGGTGCACGACATCCGCTGAGCCACAGGTAGCTGTGCGTTACGACACGCAGGTGAATAAAGAGACCGATTGAACCGTTGGAAAGACGGCAAGGCTGTAGCGCTGAATGGGTAGACTAAAGACGCCTCGACCGAGCGTTCTGCAAAAAGCTGATTAGCCGGCTGCGAACGATGAGTGATTGTTTGCTGATTGAAATGTCTTGTCTGACGCCGGATGGTATGGCGTTTTAGACGATGCGCCGCCAGCAGGGTTGCAGCAAGCAGCAGCCCAGCAGCAGCCAGACCGGTAAACAGGTATTCCTGAACCATGTCCAGCGCCAGAAACACCGAAGTCTGAAAGGTATGCCCCAACAGGAGTGCTGAACCGGCCCACAGTATTGAACCTAGGGTGTCGTACACGAGAAATTGAGCCAGCGACATTCGTTGCGCGCCTGCCATCAATGTGGCGACTGCTCCCATGCCGGGTACGAATTTGGACACCAGCAACCACCGTGCGCCCCGTTCGGTGAAGCGAGCCGAGCAGGTACCGGCGTTCTTGCGGTGAGAGAAGGGTAGTTTTGCTAACCATGTGAGAATGCGCTCGCCATGATGGCGCCCTGCCCAGTACCAGGCGAGATCTGCCAGAACACAAGCCAGCGAAGCGAGAAACAGAAGCTCGACCAGCCTCATGGGAGCGTCGGCAGAGGCGCCAGAAGCGACCAGAAGCGGATAGGAAGGTAACGGCGCGCCCAACTGCTCGGCGAAGACATTCACGAACAGCAACACGGCATTTCCAGTCAGCAAGGCGTTTATCACGGACGACATGGCAGCGAGTCTCTTTGATCGTGCAGGGCAAGGTAGTACGCCCGCTGGGAGCGTACCGTAGGTTCAGATCAGGCGAGGGCGAGGCGGCGCTTGGAGCGAGCACCGTCCAGGCTGAGGGCGCCGCCGCCGAATGCAACGATCTGCAACAGGCCACCGGCGATTGCGATGTTTTTGAGGAAGTGGATCAGCTGGTTCTGGTCGGCAAGATTGTTGTGAAAGACCACAGCCGTCAGGATGGTGAAGCCCGCCATGATGGCTGCCACCCAGCGTGTTCGGTACCCCACCAGCAACAGGCTGGCCAAACCTATCTCAACACCGATTGCACCCAGGTAGGCCAGGAGTGGAAAGGGCATGCCGGAGGCCCCGATGTAACCCATGGTTGCTGCAGGCGCTGCCAACTTGCCGATACCGCTGAACAGAAACAGAGTACCTAGCAGCAGACGTCCAACAGTGGCGGTAAAGGCTTGAGAGGAGTTTAGGGTAGTCATGTTCAGTTCTTCCATTAAGGGTTCAAGGGCTTCGCCGAGGTGCCGAAGCGGGTATGGAAGAAAGCTTAATGTCGCCCGTTTAAATGAGTAACTAGGTAAAAAACGAAAAATAGTCACATTTTGGTGGACAATAAACCCGAAGGCTGCTTCTTAAATAGAGCTGCCTGACCTCAGTCAATGAAGTAATACAGTGATAGGCCCACTTGAAAGCAGAAGAACGGCCTAAAAAGCACAATCAATAGCACATACGTTCCAAACACAGCACAACTGTTCAATCTCCGGCGGCGCAATTCGACGACAGTTGTCGTACATCTATTGCAGCTGGAGAGCTACCATGCCAACCGCCATTGCCGTCCCCGGGAAAGGCTTGATTGATCCTTTCAACCACACGTTGATCATGATCGACCATCAGTCACAGATGGCCTTTGCAACCCATTCCATCGATGCAGTGACTTTGCGCAACAACGCAGCGTTAGTAGCCAAGGCCGCCAAGGAATTTCAGGTATCCACCATTCTTACCACGGTCGCCGAAAAAAGCTTTTCCGGTCCGATCTTCGATGAGATCAAGTCTGTCTTTCCAGAAACGCCGGTGATTGACCGGACCAGCATGAATACCTGGGAAGATCCGCGTATTGCCGACCGGGTGAATACGCTTAATAAAGGCCGCCTTGTACTGGCAGGCCTCTGGACATCGGTCTGCATTGTGGGGCCGGCATTGTCAGCGCTGGATCAGGGGTTTGAGGTGTATGTCATTGCCGATGCCTGTGGCGATGTCTCAACCGAAGCCCATGAATGCGCTATGCAACGCATGATTCAGGCGGGTGCCCGTCCCATGACCTCTCTCCAATATCTGCTTGAACTGCAACGGGACTGGGCACGTAGCGAAACCTACGATCAGACCGTGAAGACGGCCATTGCCCATGGCGGCGGTTATGGCCTGGGTCTGATCTATGCCAAGACCATGTTCAACGCCTCTGAAGGCCACTGAGCAGAGTAGGTGAGGTAAACGCCATGCCCCGGCCATACCCGATCGATCTAGGTCTGCTGTTCCTGCGCGCAAGCGGCGGTTTGCTGCTGCTTTGGGTGCATGGTCTTCCCAAACTCTTACATGTTCAAGAGCAGATACAGCTGATCGAAGACCCTTTGCATCTGGGTGCATGGCCGACGCTGTTGTCGGCCCTGTTTGCCGAGACTGTATGTCCGCTCCTGATCATCGTGGGGTTGGGTACGCGCCTGGCTTGTCTGCCTATTCTGTTCCTGCTGCTGGTAGCACTGGTTGTTGTACATCCCGAATGGACAATGGATCAGGCGCAATTTGGCTGGCTGCTAACCATTATCTTCAGCACGCTTGCCATTACAGGACCGGGGCAATTGTCGCTCGATGCGTGGCGTGAGCGCCGTCACGACCAGCAATCTTCAGTGAGGAGATTCGTATGAGCGATATCGATCTCAATCATGTGGTGACGCTGGTCATCCATCACCGGGTGAAGGCCGGACAGCTCGATACGTATGAGGCCTGGCTGCGCCGCGCAGTGGCAGCTGCCAAAGAAGCGCACGGGCACCTGGGCGTTAATGTCGTCAGACCTCAACAGGCCGGTAGGGGTGTCTTCACGACCGTGGTGCGTTTTGCGAAGGCTGAGCAATTGCAGGACTGGATCAATTCGGACCGCCGTCGCCAGTTGGTCGAGGAGGTGCTGCCGCTACTAGAAGATGGCGACCACCCGCTGGTGCACGCGGATGCTGAGTTCTGGTTTACCCCGCCGCAGCCGGATGTACAGAAGCCACCCCAGTGGAAGCAGGCGGTACTGACTTTTCTGGTGATCAGTCCTTTGACCATGATCATCCCACAGTTGTGGCATCCGATATTTCTGCGGTTCCCGGTACTGGGCGGTTTTGTCCCCAGCAATCTGCTGATCACCTTTTGCATTGTGGTGCTGGTGGTCTTTCTCATCATGCCGAACGTGACGCGCTGGTTCGCGGGTTGGCTTAACGCTCAATAAGTAGGCAGGAGTAGCACCATGACGCATACCGTTACCGCCATGCTTGGCCCTGTCCCCTACCGCGTGACTCTGAGTGAGGGGACTCATCGCTGGCTGGCCGATCTGGCGCTACCCGAGACCGGGCACGCCGGCCCTGACCCTCACGAGCTGCTGCTGTCATCGCTGGGCGCGTGTACGGCTATTACGCTTGGACTCTATGCGCAACGCAAGGGATGGGTCATTGAGGAAACCCATGTGGTGCTGAACATCCTCTCCGAGGGTGGTACACCACATACCACGCGAATCGAGCGTGACATAGAACTGCTTGGTGCGCTTGATCACGAGCAGCGCCTGCGGCTACTCGATATCGCCAATGCGTGTCCAATCCATAAATTGCTGCGCGGCACGGTGGACATCGAGACGCGCCTGATGGAAGAGGTAGCGGATGATGCCTGAGTTCAGCTTCCTCCGTATTCCAGCCCGCTCTGCTGAGTTGGGGGCCGGCCTGCAGGTAGGCCGGGTTTTACCCACGCGGCAACGCCGTACCATCGGAGCGTGGTGTTTTCTGGATCATGCCGGACCTGCCGTACTGAATAACGGCGCCGGCATGAAAGTCGGACCTCATCCACATATAGGTCTGCAGACCTATATGTGGATGATTGAAGGGGAAATCCTTCACCGCGACAGTCTCGGTCATGTGCAGCCATTGCGCCCCGGTCAGGTCAATCTGATGACGGCGGGGCAGGGTATCAGTCATACGGAGGAATCGACCTCGCACAACCTCCACGCTGTGCAGTTCTGGATTGCCTTGCCACCGCAGCGGCATGGATGCGCGCCGGGATTTACCCATTATCCCGATTTGCCCAGCTGGCATGCCCAGGGCATGGATATCAAGCTGCTGGTTGGCCGTTATGAGGGGAGGCAGTCGCCCGTAGAGGTACATTCCAACCTGCTTTGCCTTGATTTGGCCGCCCCGCAGGGCGGTGCGCTCGACATAACACTTGATCCTTCCCATGAGTACGGACTGCTGATCCTACAGGGCGAGGCGCGAGTCGCCGGCGAGAGTATCAAGGCCGATGAGCTTATCTATTTGGGCGCTAATCACTCCTTGCTTGCGTTGGAACTAGCCGCTGGAGCACGGGCGCTCATCCTGGGAGGGGAGCCCCTGGCCCAAACGCCTCTGATCTGGTGGAACTTCGTGGCTTACGACTGGAACAGCATTGCCAGTGCTCGGGCGGACTGGGAGAGCGGCAACGCCCGCTTCGGCACCGTTCACGGTTATGTCGGTGAGCCTTACCAAGCCCCACCTCTAAGTCGATCCGCCAACTCTATTGCTACACAGCCAACCTGAAGGAGAACATCATGAGCACATTTACAACCCAAGACGGCACTGAGATCTATTACAAGGACTGGGGCAGCGGTAAGCCTGTTCTGTTCAGCCACGGCTGGCCATTGGATGCGGACATGTGGGAATACCAGATGCATTATCTGGCGTCCCGCGGCTATCGCACCATTGCATTCGACCGCCGCGGGTTTGGTCGCTCCAGCCAGCCGTGGAGCGGCTATGACTACGATACCTTTGCTGATGATATTCACCAGCTGATCGAGCACCTGGACCTCAAGGGCGTGACCTTGGTCGGCTTCTCCATGGGCGGTGGCGACGTGACGCGCTACATCGCCCGCCATGGTACGGCCCGTGTCGCCAAGCTGGCGCTGCTGGGTGCTGTGACGCCCTTGTTTATCAAGACAGCTGATCATCCGCAGGGTGTAGATAAAAGCGTGTTCGACGGGATCAAACAAGGCCTGCTTAAAGACCGCGCCCAGTTTATCAGCGACTTCGGCCCGGTGTTCTATGGCACCAACCGCGACCAGAAAGTCTCGGACGGCGTGATGACCCAGACCCTAAATATTGCCCTGCTGGCTTCCCTGAAAGGCACCGTGGATTGCGTTACGGCGTTCTCTGAAACCGACTTCCGCCCCGACATGGCCAAGGTTGATGTACCCACGCTGGTCATTCACGGTGACGGCGATCAGGTCGTTCCGCTGGAGGCAACCGGCAAGCTGGCCGCGGAAATGATCCAGGGAGCCGAACTCAAGGTATACGAGGGCGCACCCCACGGGTTTGCTGTTACCCATGCCGAGCAGTTGAATGAAGACCTGCTGGCGTTTCTTAACCGCTAAGCCATTACCGGCGGACCTGATACGCCGCCGGATCATGAGTTGTACCTATGAAAAAGGATCCTGAAAGCCCGCGACGCCGGCAGGTCATCGCGAATGCTTCTCTGCTGGGCGCCGCTGGTGCGCTCTGGTCTGCGCTGCCTTTTAGCAAAGGCAGCGGTTATGTGTTTGGAGGAACCATGCAAGACGCTGATTTGATTCTGCACAATGGTCGTTTTCACAGCGTGGATCGTGAAAAGCCCCAGGCCAGCGCCGTTGCCATCAAGGACGGGCGCTTTCTGGCAGTAGGCACCGATGCCGAAGTCATGGCTCATCGTGGCGCTACGACTCAGGTTATCGACCTGCAACAGCGCACCGCAATCCCCGGTCTCAACGACTCACATCTGCACCTGATCCGAGGGGGCCTCAACTACAATCTCGAGCTGCGCTGGGAAGGCGTGCCCTCGCTGGCCGACGCCTTGCGGATGCTTAAAGCCCAGGCCGAGCGTACGCCAACGCCGCAATGGGTCAGGGTCGTAGGAGGCTGGAACGAGTTCCAGTTTGCCGAGCGCCGTATGCCAACGCTCGATGAGATCAACCAGGCAGCGCCTGATACACCGGTCTTTATTCTGCACCTTTACGATCGCGCACTGCTCAACCGGGCTGCCCTGCGTGTGGTGGGCTACACCCGAGATACCCCCAATCCACCAGGGGGCGAGATCCAGCGTGATGCCAACGGTGAACCGACCGGCATGCTGATTGCGCGACCCAACGCCATGATCCTGTACTCAACGTTGGCCAAGGGACCCAAGCTTCCTCTGGAGTATCAGGTCAACTCCACCCGCCAGTTCATGCGTGAACTCAACCGTCTGGGGCTGACCAGTGCCATCGACGCAGGTGGTGGCTTCCAGAACTACCCGGACGACTATCAGGTCATCCAGGAGTTGGCCGATGCCGGTCAGCTGACGGTGCGCATCGCCTATAACCTGTTTACCCAGAAACCCAAGGAAGAGCTGGCCGATTTTCGCCACTGGACCGGTAGCGTCCAGTATGGGCAGGGCACCGACTTTTTCCGCCATAACGGGGCAGGGGAAATGCTGGTGTTTTCGGCCGCTGATTTCGAGGACTTCCTTGAGCCACGTCCGGATCTTGCACCAGACATGGAGGCTGAGCTTGAGCCTGTGGTTCGTCACCTGGTCGAGCAACGCTGGCCGTTCCGCCTGCATGCCACCTATGACGAATCCATCTCGCGCATGCTGGATGTATTCGAGCGCGTCAATCGCGATATTCCGTTTAATGGCTTGCCTTGGTTCTTTGACCATGCCGAGACCATCTCCCCGCGCAATATCGAGCGAGTAAAGGCATTGGGCGGCGGCATTGCGATCCAGGATCGCATGGCCTTCCAGGGCGAATACTTTGTTGACCGCTATGGTGCCAAGGCTGCACAGGCGACTCCACCTATCAAGCGCATGCTGGCCGAGGGTATCCCCGTCGGTGCCGGTACGGACGCCACCCGCGTGTCCAGCTACAACCCCTGGACCTCGCTGTACTGGTTAGTCAGCGGAAAGACTGTAGGCGGCATGGCGCTGTATGAAGAAGGGCTACCCCGCGAGACGGCCCTGCAGCTCTTCACGCAAGGCAGTGCCTGGTTCTCTTCGGAGCAGGGCAAGAAGGGTCAGATCAAGGCAGGTCAGCTGGCTGACCTTGCCGTGCTGTCGGCTGACTTCTTCAGCGTAGACGAGGAGGCCATCAAGCATATCGAGTCGCTGCTGACCGTGGTGAACGGCAACGTCGTCTATGGTGCGGGTGAGTTTGATCGCCTGGGCCCTCCGGCTATCCCCGTAGTTCCGGATTGGTCGCCGGTTGCCAAGGTGCCAGGTCACTGGAAACCGTCAGCCCCGCTTCAACAGCAGGTGCATCAATGTGTGGGTTCCTGTGGTGTTCACGGCCACAGCCATGAGCGGGCGCGGCAAAAAGCAGTTCCGGTAAGTGATTACGCCGGTTTCTGGGGCGCCTTTGGCTGCTCCTGCTTCAGCTTCTGAGGACCTTGATGTGAGCAGTGCAGCGCCCATAATGACGACATCTTCTCCCTGGAGTCCCTTACGGCAGGCGACCTTTCGCTGGCTGTGGCTGGCCAGCATCGCCTCCAATATCGGCACCTGGATGCATGAGGTGGGCGCGGGCTGGCTTATGACCTCGCTCTCGCCCAGTCCACTGGCGATTGCCATGGTTCAGGTGGCAGGCTCGTTACCAATGTTTTTCCTGGCACTGCCCGCTGGTGCGCTGGCGGACATTGTGGACAAGCGGCGCTATCTGATTGGAGTCCAGGTGTGGATGGCAAGCATCGCGCTGCTTTTAACAGCGCTAAGCCTGCTCGAACTTATGTCGGTAGCGATACTGCTGATCCTGACACTGGCCATGGGCATCGGCACGGCCTTGATGATGCCCGCCTGGTCAGCGGTGACGCCTGAACTGGTGGACAAAGCGGAGTTACCCGCTGCCGTGGCGTTGTCCAGTCTGGGCATGAACGTCGCGCGGGCCATTGGTCCTGCGCTGGCAGGCGTTCTGGTAAGCCTGAGCGGCCCCTGGCTTACCTTTGCCTTGAACGCGGTGTCCTTTCTCGCTGTCATCGCTGCGCTCCTGGCGTGGCGGCGAACTCCCTCGGCTGCGGTATTGCCCGCAGAGCGCCTGTTTGGCGCCGTCCGGGTCGGCCTTCGCTATGCCTGTAGTGCCCCTTCGCTACAGGCGGTGCTGGCCCGGACTGCCGCTTTTTTTCTGGGAGCCAGTGCCGGCATGGCCTTGCTACCGCTAATTGTGCGGCAAGGATTACAGGGCAGTGCAGCGGACTATGGCGTGCTGTTGGGATGTATCGGTATCGGTGCGATCGCTGGCGCTGTTGGATTACCCAAGCTCAGGGCCAGGGTACGAGGCGATTTTATTGTCGCAGGCGCCAGCGCAACGTATGCACTGGTGTTAGTGGGGCTAGCCTGGATTCACTCCTTTGCCGGGCTGATCCCGGTCATGTTGATCAGCGGCGCCGCGTGGATCGCGGTGCTGTCCAGCCTTCAGGTCGCGGCACAGACCTCGGTACCCGCCTGGGTCAAGGCTCGTGCTCTGGCGGTCTATATTCTGATCTTCTTTGGTACCAGTGCCCTGGGCGCTGCGATGTGGGGGGCGGTTGCCAGCCATTTCTCGCCTAGTCTGGCACTGACTGTAGCCGCCGGTGTATTGCTCGTCGGGATCGTCCTGACCTGGCGCTTTCGCCTGCCCGTCACCCAAAGCGAGGACCTCGCGCCTTCGCTGCACTGGCCGCAGCCGGTGCTGGACCCGAGTCTCGACCGTGAGCGGGGGCCGGTGCTGGTCACGATCGATTATGTCATTGCTGTCGAGCATGCCCAGGCGTTCCGGCAGGCTATGGTGCCGGTCCGCCATATGCGCCAGCGTAACGGCGCGTTTTCCTGGGGCCTCATGCAGGACAGCGAGAACCCCGAACGCTGGCAGGAGTTCTTCTTCGACGAATCCTGGCTGGCTCATCTGCGCCATCACGGCCGTGTGACTCAAGGCGAGAAACAGATCGAAGCCGCAGCGCGGCGTTATCAGACGCCAGGTGTGCCGGTCGCCATACGACACCTGTTGAGTAGTAAACCCTGAATTTACCTATTCGTGCCATCGGCGCGAGAGAGACCTGGTTTACCAGGCCCATGCTCTGCCCCACAAATGAAAGGATAAAACCATGACTACGCCCTACAACCGCCTTAACAAAGATGATGCCCTTGTTCTGCTGATCGACCATCAGGCCGGCCTGATTTCCTTGGTCCAGGACTTTACGCCAAACGACTTCAAGAACAACGTGCTGGCCTTGGCCAATAGCGCCAAGTTCTTTGGTCTGCCCACCATTCTGACCACTAGCTTTGAGAACGGCCCGAATGGCCCACTGGTGCCTGAACTGAAAGAGCTGTTCCCGGACGCGCCCTATATCCCACGCCCCGGTCAGATCAATGCCTGGGACAATAGTGATTTCGTCGAGGCGATCAAGGCGACTGGCCGCAAGCAGCTGATCATGGCCGGTGTTGTGACAGACGTCTGCGTAACCTTCCCGGCACTGTCCGCCATTGCCGAAGGTTTTGATGTGTTTGTTGTCACTGACGCGTCCGGCACGTTTGACCAGACCGTCCAGCAAGCCGCCTGGGCACGCATGAGCGCAGCAGGTGTGCAACTCATGAACTGGTTCAGCGTGGCATGCGAGCTGCACCGCGACTGGCGCAACGATATCGAAGGGTTGGGTGCGCTGCTCTCCAACCATATCCCCAACTACCGCAACCTGATGACCAGCTACTTCAAGCTGGCCGGCAAGTAATGCCAGGCCGGCCGCCTTACCGGGCGGCCGGCTATAAGGAGCACTCTTGAACCGGAACGACCTACGCAAGGTAGACCTGCAATTGCTGGTCATTTTCGAAACCTTGATGCATGAGCGTAACCTGACCCGGGCGGCTGAAAGGCTATTTATGGGCCAACCCGGCGTCAGCGCGGCGCTCATCCGCCTGCGCGAATTCTTCAAGGACCCGCTTCTGGTCCGCAATGGCAAGCACATGGAGCCTACCCCTCGGGCATTGCAGATCCTCGAGCGGTTGCATCCAGCCTTGGATGGCCTGTCCAGCGCCATCAGTGAAGTGCATGATTTCGTCCCGCAGGCCAGCAAGGCGGTGTTTCGCATCGGCATGTCAGACGATGTGGAGTGTGGTCTCCTGCCCGCGCTGCTTGCCCACATCCGTACGGTTGCGCCCGGTTGCGTGCTGGTTGTGCGTAACGCGAACTTTCTGCTGCTGCCGGGTCTTTTGGGTAGTGGTGAGGTCTCCATGGGGATCAGCTACACGACTCAACTACCGGCCAATGCCAAATGCCGAACCCTGCGTAAGATCCGTGCCCTGGTTATCCGGTCCGATGACCGTCCGGGACCTTTGACACTGGACAACTACTGCGAAAGGCCGCACGTCCTGGTTTCCATGTCGGGCGATTTGTGTGGCAACATTGACAAAGACCTTGCCCGGTTAGGGCGCACCCGCCAAGTTGCCTTGGGCGTACCGCATTTCAACGGACTGAACGCTATCCTTGCCAATTCGGACCTGCTGGCTACAGTACCGGATTATGCGGCGTATGCGCTGGCCGCCGGCGGTACGTTGCGGGTTGAAGAACCGCCATTTCCGATCGAACCGGCAAATCTTTCACTGGTATGGCGTGCAGCGCAGGATACCGATCCGGGTGAACGCTGGCTGCGTAACCAGATCGTGCAGTTTATGGGGGCTTCGGTCAGTGATTAGCTTTTACCTGTCAGCGTACTGTTCAACAGCGCCACTTGGGTTTGGGATTCTTGACTAAGTAGGCGTATCCGCCTGTACGGGAACTGCTCCCGATAGCGCCTGCGCGCAACTCAAGTGTATGACAATGATACTTAGGATCTGGAATGTCGAGCCTCGATTCCGCGAACAATGACGAAGGCAATCAACGCAACGACAAACACGACAAGATACATCCAGGCGATACTTTGTAATGTCTCAATCAGCGAGCGATAGATCTCGAGCGTCCAGCGTTCTGAATTAAGCACCAGTACTTGAGCATCCGTAGTCGGCGCGCTGATATAGCGCTCAAGGTCGTAGATTCGCACGCCACCTGAAATACCTACCACAAAGCTGGCGAACGTGATGTATCGATGCCAGGCGCTACTGACGTCATCCTTGATAATTCGGGCCAGGACAGCCTGGGTCGAATGGTTGAACAAGACGACGACTGTGGCGGAAGTGATGAATGCAACGACAAAGGTGGCGGCCAGTAGAGAAAAGAACATAGAGCCTCTCGGTTGCTACATATGAAATGGCATGTCCAGGCGGAAACGTGCGCCGCCCAAGGGTGAGGTGTCTGCAGCTAATATCCCGTTTTGGGTCTCGATCGCTCTGCGGCTGATGGCAAGGCCAAGCCCGAAGCCGCCTGTTGTGCGGTCGCGGCTGCGGTCGAGCCGGTAAAAGGGCTCGAAGATCTTTTCATGCTCTGCCTCCGGGATGCCAATGCCGTCATCTTCAACTGTGATCTGATAACGATCCTGATCCAAAACACTTACGCTCAGGCGGATGCGGTGGTTACAGTAACGAATGGCATTTCGGATCAGGTTCTGTAATGCTCTGGCTGTCAGACGAGGCTCCAGACTTACTCGCTGTTTCTCTATCGCCATGTCCACCTCCAAGAGGATTCCACGCTGCTCCAGTTCTTCAGCGAACCCTCCAACGATGCTATCGATAAACTCACCCAGATCGAGTTCGACCCGCTCCAACTGAGCGGCCACGCTGTGCAGCCGACTGTAAGACAACAGCTCCAGTACCAGTTCGTCCAGCTCGCGAACGTGACGGGTCATGTCCAGTAGGCGGGTACGAGAGGCTTCTGGAATATCTTCGGACAACGCCAGGGCCAGGCCGAAGTCGAGCCGGGAAAGCGGAGTACGAAGTTCATGGGATACCGCATTAAGCAGCTCCTGCTGCTGGTTGAGCAGGCGCTCGATATCGGTGGCCATCGAGTCGAATACATGGCCCAGCTCGGCAATGTTGGACCGTGAGGAGAGGTGAGTTCGGGCAGACAGGTTTCCCCTGCCCAATGCCGAGGCGGTACGCCTCAGCGATTCCAGGTCCCGCCAATGAGGACGTAGCCAGAGCAGCAGGCAGGCCAGAAGCGCTGCGCCTGTCAGGACGTTCATGGCCCAGAACAGCAGATTGATATCCAGCGGAAGGGGGGGACTGGACTCTTCTATGAAATGCTCATTGTCCAGCGGAGCCAGGACTGTATCAGGCAGGCCATACTCACCGAGGTGTATGACCATGAGCCCCTGTTCAAGTTGTTCGCGTTCATCCGGGCTCAACTGAGCGTTTGCCATTTCTCGAAGACTGACCTCAAGCGGTGCAAAAGAGGTCTTGAGTTCCCTTTCCAACTGATCCCATTCTGTTTTGGGGCGCTCCAGGAATTGTTGCTGGATCAAGGCCATCTGACCTCTGAACTGATCCAGATTCCACGCAACGTAACGATCTTTGGACAATGAAACGACAAGTTCGGGCACTACATAGTTGGCGAGGCTGAAGGTAATCAGCACCACCAGGTATAAACGGATCAGAACCTTCAGCATGACCGGTGCATCCTAGTCTTCCCACTCGGAGCGGCTGAAGAGATAGCCCTTGCCCCAAACTGTTTTGATCTTGCGTGCTTCGCCAGAGGTATCTTCGAATTTGCGGCGCAACTTCGAGATGGCGACATCAATGGAGCGATCGATACCGTTAAACTCGATACCGCGTACCTGTTGCAAGAGCTGATCTCGACTCTGTACTTCACCGGCATGACGAGCCAGGGCCACCAGAAGATCGAATTCGCCTGATGACAGCTCGATCGGCTGGTCCCGCCACTGAACAACCCGTTCGGTTAAGTCGATTTCCAGACGACCAAAGGTGACACGCGAAGCGTCCTTGCGAACTGTTTCCGGCTGGCTGCGCCGGAGCAGCGTACGAATCCTGGCCAATAGCACCCGCGGTTCACAGGGTTTGGTGACGTAGTCATCCGCCCCCAACTCGAGACCGACCACTTGATCATGACTATCATCGCGGGCGGTGAGCATGAGAATAGGAAGGCCAGCATGATCTGCGCGGAGCTGGCGGCACACCTGCAAGCCATCAAGCCCCGGCAGCATAAGATCCAGGATGACCAGATCCGGGTATCTTTTCCGGACATGCGCTTGAACCTCGTCGCCCCGGGACAGTATGGAAACCGCGAAGGCATGACGTGTCAGGTAGGTGGCAATCAGTTCAGCCAGGGCGGTATCGTCTTCGACCAGCAGGATGGTAGGCATAGCAGGACACGCTGAAGGGTTTGAAAGAGCATAAACAAACCCGACAGCTTCTGTAGCGGTCATTACACTTTTTCACAAATGCCCTACAAGCTTTTACAAAGCCGACAGGGCAGGGCTTTTAGCATGGCGCTGTTCCTGAAGGATGCACACCATGATGCCGCCCGTTAAGTTTTCCCTACGTCCCCTTTGGCTACTGATGTTACTAGCGCTGACAGGATGTGACCGCCCAGCGCCCTCTGCACAGCAAGCACCCGATACGTCTGTCACCGTCGAGACGATCAAACCTCAGCCGCTCAGCTTGGTGACTGAACTCAATGGCCGTTTGGTAGCGCCCCGTGTGGCGGAAGTCAGAGCCCGCGTAGCAGGCGTTCTGCTGCAACGGGTTTACCGTGAGGGAAGCCAAGTCAAGCAAGGCGACGTATTGTTTCGGATTGACCCCGCGCCGCTGCAGGCGGACGTCGACAGCGCCGTGGCAGGCCTGAAAAAAGCCCAGGCCAATCGCTATCAGGCCTATTTGCAGGCCGAGCGTTATTCTGCATTGATCAAGACTCACGCCGTCAGCCAGCAGGACTTCGAAAATGCGCACGCTGCCTTTTTGCAGGCAGAAGCCGAAGTGTCCGCTGCGCAGGCCACGCTCAAACGTGCCCGGCTCAATCTGGGGTATGCCACCGTCACAGCACCCATCTCCGGGCGCATCGGCAAGGCATTGGTCACGGAAGGCGCGTTGGTAGGGCAGGATAGCGCCACGCCTTTGGCAATTATTCAGCAGCTCCAGCCTATATATGCCGATGTGACTCAATCCACCCGGCAGATCAACGCTTTGCGCCGTGCGCTGCGGGAGGAGCAGTTACAAACCGTAGGGGAGGATCAGGCCGCCGTAACGCTCGTACAGGATGACGGTACAGCGTACCCAATAGCCGGAAAACTGCTGTTCTCGGACCTTACAGTGGATCAAAGCACAGGGCAGATTACCCTGCGTAGCCAGTTTCCCAATCCGCAGGCTGACTTGCTGCCCGGCAGCTTTGTTCGAGTGCGTCTTGAGCAGGCCAGGAACGAGCGAGGTATCAGTGTTCCGCAGCGGGCCGTTCAGCGCGACTCGGCAGGGCAGGCTAATGTTTTGCTGGTCAACGCTCAGAATCAGGTTGAGGAGCGGACGGTCCGTCTTGGCGGTGCCCAGAATGATCGCTGGATCATCGACGAAGGACTGCATGAAGGTGACCGCGTAATCGTTGCAGGCCTGCAATACGTCAGGCCGGGGATGCCTGTCCAGGCAGAAGAGGCAGGAATTACAACCGATGCACCTGCCGACAAGGAAGCCCGATAATGCCAGACTTCTTTATTAGGCGCCCGGTATTTGCCTGGGTCGTCGCCCTGTTCATTCTGCTGGCAGGTGTGCTGGCCATTCCCAATCTTCCGGTGGCGCAGTATCCCAATGTTGCGCCTCCCCAGATCGAGATTACCGCAACCTACCCGGGCGCCACGCCGCAAACCCTGGATGAAAGTGTTGTCAGTCTGATCGAGCAGGAGCTTAACGGGGTCAATCACCTGCTCTATTTCTCCTCTAGCAGCAGCCAGGGAATGGCGACGCTTACGGTTACGTTTAAACCAGGCACTGATCCGGAGCTGGGCAAGGTCGATATACAGAACCGCTTGAAAACGATCGAGTCCAGACTGCCCCGAGCGGTTACGCAGCAAGGTCTGGAGATTGAAGAGGTCTCGGCCGGGTTTCTGATGCTGATCACATTGACGTCTACTGATGGACACCTGGATGAAACCAGCCTGAGCGACTACATGGCGCGTAACGTCGTTAATGAGCTCAAGCGTATCGAAGGGGTAGGCAAGGCCCAGCTGTTTGGTGCCGAGCGCGCCATGCGAATATGGATTGATCCGCAAAAACTGGTAGCTTTCAACCTGACGCCGGCCGATGTTAGCCAGGCGATCAGCGATCAGAATGTGCAAGTGCCCGCCGGTAGTATCGGCGACTTGCCTACCCGCAGCACGCAGGAAATTACCGCAGCCGTACAGGTGAAAGGGCAGCTGTCTACACCTGAGGAATTCTCGGCGATCGTACTCAAGGCCAACGCCGACGGATCGACGGTTACCGTAGGTGATGTCGCACGGGTCGAAGTGGATAGCCAAAGCTATCAGTTCGGGACTCGCCTCAATGGCAAGCCGACCACCGCTGTGGCTATCCAGCTAGCGCCAGGCGGTAATGCGATGAGCACGGCTACCGTGGTCAAAGCCAAGATGGAAGAGCTGTCACACTACTTCCCGGCCGGTGTGAACTACGACATTCCTTACGATACGTCGCCGTTCGTCAAGGTCTCGATCGAAAAGGTGGTTCATACCTTGATCGAAGCCATGGTGCTGGTCTTTGCCGTCATGTTTCTGTTTCTGCAAAACCTCCGTTATACCCTGATACCCGCACTGGTGGTTCCTGTGGCCTTGATGGGGACATTTGCCTGCATGTTGGCCCTAGGATTTTCCATCAACGTGCTCACCATGTTTGGCATGGTATTGGCGATCGGTATCCTGGTGGACGACGCTATTGTCGTCGTTGAGAACGTCGAGCGAATCATGGCGAGCGAAGGTCTGACGCCTCGGGCTGCCACGCGAAAAGCCATGACAGAAATTACCGGTGCGATTATCGGAATCACGCTGGTGCTGACGGCGGTGTTCATCCCGATGGCATTCATGCCGGGCTCGGTCGGAATCATTTACCAGCAGTTTTCTGTCTCGATGGCGGTTTCGATTCTATTGTCGGCGTTTCTGGCGCTGAGCTTGACACCTGCGCTGTGCGCAACGCTACTCAAGCCGATACCGCACGGTGTGCATCACGAGAAGAAAGGATTTTTTGGATGGTTCAACCGACGGTTTGATCATGCCGCGGACGGCTACCAGCGTTGGGTCGCCAATGCCATACGCCGTACAGGTCGTTACATGCTGGTCTACGGTGTGCTGCTTGCAGGGCTCATGCTGCTCTTTACTCGCCTGCCGTCTTCGTTTCTGCCTATCGAGGATCAGGGCTTTACCATTACCGATATCCAGCTGCCGCCCGGAGCCAGCCAGAACCGCACGATTGAAATCGCACGGCAGATCGAAGCGCACAATGCTACGGAACCTGGCGTAGCCAATACCACCATGGTGCTGGGCTTCAGCTTTTCCGGCAGCGGGCAGAATGCAGCTCTGGCATTTACCACATTAAAGGATTGGGCCGAACGCCGTGTCGAAGATTCGGCCGACGCCATTGCCGAGCGTGCCAATATGGCATTTGCCGGACTGCAGGATGCCATTGCGTATTCGCTCAGCCCGCCGCCAATCGAAGGGCTTGGGACTTCCAGCGGCTTTGAGCTACGTCTGCAGGACAGAAGCGGAAAAGGATACGAGGCTTTGCAGAAGGCGCGGGATACATTGCTGTCTGCCGCTGCAAAAAGCGCCCTACTGGCAAACGTACGGGAGACCGCGCTGGCCGAAGCGCCACAGGTAGAGGTCAAAGTCGATCGGCTCCAGGCGAACGCTCTGGGTGTCTCGTTCGCCGATATCAGTAACCTGCTTTCGACTGCCATGGGTTCGGCCTACGTGAATGATTTCCCCAACCTGGGCCGCATGCAGCAGGTCATTGTTCAGGCCGAGGCCGATTCCCGCCTTCAGGCAGAGGATATCCTCAAGCTTGAGGTGCGTAACGCGTCCGGCAAGATGGTGCCCCTGGCTGCCTTCTGCGAAGTAACGTGGACCACGGGACCGGCGCAGCTGACCCGCTACAACGGCTATCCCGCGGTCAGCCTTTCGGGTGAGCCTTCGGCAGGGCACAGTACAGGCGAAGCCATGGATGAAATCCAGCGTCTGGTCGATCAGCTGCCTCAGGGATTTGGTCTGGAATGGACAGGGCTTTCGCTTCAGGAAAAGACCTCCGGCGCACAAGCTCCCTTGTTGCTGGGACTGTCCTTGTTGATTGTCTTTTTGGTTCTGGCCGCGCTTTACGAGAGTTGGTCGATTCCAACAGCCGTTCTGCTGGTCGTACCACTGGGCATCCTGGGTGCCGTAGTCGCAGTCGTCCTGCGGGGCATGCCAAATGATGTGTTCTTCAAGGTTGGGCTCATCACCATCATTGGACTGTCGGCAAAAAATGCGATTCTGATCATCGAGTTTGCCAAGAGTCTTCATGACCAGGGCCATAGCCTATTCCAGGCCACCGTCGAGGCAGCACGTCTGCGTCTGCGTCCGATCGTAATGACCTCGCTTGCATTTATCCTGGGTGTGGTTCCCCTGGCTATTGCGACGGGTGCCAGCTCCGCCAGTCAACAGGCCATTGGCACAAGCGTGATCGGTGGCATGCTGACTGCTACCTTCGCGGTTGTCTTTGTTCCGGTGTTTTTTGTGAGCGTCATGCATTGGGTCTCTCGCCTTACCCGCTCGCAAGCCAGAGGAGGGCAGCGCCATGAGTAAGTTGACTGTTCTTCTGCTGGCCGGCCTGCTGGGTGCCTGCTCTTTGGCGCCTACCTACGAGCAGCCCCCTGCACCTATACCAGCGGACTATCCGGTGGTATCAGCCCCGGTGAACCCAGCTGAAACGGTTCCGGACTGGCAAGCATTGTTTACAGATCCGCGCCTGCGTCGGCTTATCGAGATTGGGCTGAATCAGAACCGTGACCTGCGTATGGCAGTGCTTCGCGTTGAAGAGGCGCGGGCGCAATACAGAATCCAGCGGGCGGACCTGTTGCCGAATGTGAGCGTAAGCGGCTCGGCAACCCGTCAGCGCTCCCCAGCGCTCGGGCTGGAAAACACCGGTGGGCTACCGGCTCAGGCCGTAAGCAGTGGAAGCCAAGTCACCAACTTGTATACCGTAGGGGTAGGGCTGAGCACGTACGAAGTAGACCTATTTGGCCGTGTCCGCAATCTTCGAGATGCAGCCTTGGGTGAATATCTGGCGTTGCAGCAGACGCGACGTTCGGTTGAGCTATCACTGATCGCTGAAATCGCTACGGCTTATACCAACCAGCGTGCCCTGAGCGAAAGAATGGCCATAACCCGGCAGGCCTATGAGAGCCGTCAGCAGAGTCTGGAATTGATTCATCAACGTTTCGACTATGGGATTGGTTCTGAACTGGATATCGCTCAGGCTCAGACACTGCTAGAGACAACTGCCAGTGATCTTGCCGCATTGGAGCGTAGTATAGGACAGGCGGATAATGCGATGGCTCTCCTGCTCGGTCAGCCATTGCCTCATGATCTGCCGCCCGCCCTTTCGCTGGAAAGGCAGGGGTTGGACAAGCCCTTACCCGCCGGGCTTCCGGCAGAACTGCTGACCCGCCGACCGGATATACAGGCTGCCGAAGCCCGGCTGAAAGCCAATTACGCCACTATCGGAGCTGCGCGCGCTGCGTTCTTTCCAAGCATCAGTCTCACGGGCAATACCGGTTTTAGCAGCGCAGAACTTTCAGACCTGTTCAACGGCGGTAATCGCTCATGGAGTTTTACGCCTCAGATCAACCTGCCAATTTTCACAGGCGGTCGTAACCGCGCACAGCTTGAGGTCGAGACGCTGCGCAAAGAGATCAGTGTGGCGGAATATGAAAAATCCATACAGACCGCTTTCAAAGAGGTGTCCGATGAGCTGGTCGCGCGTCAGCCACTTCAGCGTCAGCTCGACGCCCAGGAGCGGCTTCGTGACAGTGCTGCCAGAAGCCTTGTCCTTGCACAGCAACGGTATCAGCAGGGGCTCGATGAGTACCTGACGCAACTGGATAGTCAGCGCACGCTGTATCAGGCTGAAAATACCCTGATAGACGCCAGGCTTCAGCTGGCCTTGTCACAGATCAATCTATTCAAGAGCCTTGGCGGAGGTTGGAGCCGAGACCGGCCTTAATCAAAGTAATGCATGTCTTCTGATGCTCCTTTGGATGGAAGACATGCCCTCAGGCGCCTACGTGGCGCCTTTTTTATAGATCAGACCATCGGCTGAATTGATCATGATCCCAGCCATGCAGTTCGCCCCTGCGGTCAGCCGGTGCGCCCTTATTATCTCAAGAGATAATATCCGTCCTGATGTGCGCCGTTATAGCATCCATTCTGCCAGAGCCTTCCGCTTCGGAAGGCAGCCTGCCAACAATAAAAGGATTGGGTGACGCTCATGATCACACTAGGTCAAGCCCAGGTATTTCTTCAACAAAGAAGGGTCTTGAGGAATGACGTAGTTCAACCCTTGGGGGCACGTGCATTCGACATATTGGAGCTGTTGCTGGAAGCAAGAGGGCAGGTGGTCAGCAAGGACGAGATCTTGCAGCGTGTATGGCCCTCGACAGTTGTTGAAGAGAACAACCTCCAGGTGCACATCTCCGCCTTGCGTAAGGCCCTTGGTTGCAACAAGGACCTGATACGAACAATACCAGGCAGGGGATATTTGCTCATTGAGCAGGATGAGAAAAGTTCTGCTTCCCAGACTCTGGCAGTGCCGATGAAGGTTGAAACAGGCAACCTCCTGGTAGGGCGCGACGAGCTTCTGCTACAGATCTACGATGCGCTGACGCGCAACATGCTGGTGACGCTCATAGGGTGTGGCGGTATTGGAAAGACGGCTGTGGCGTTAGCCCTCGCGGCTTCCATTCGAGATGAGCACACCAGAACGGTCTTTCAAGTCATGTTTGGCGATGAACAATCGCCTGATGGACTCTTGGAAAAGCTGGCCAAGGTCGTGGAGGTTGAGCCGGGCTCCATCGAGCAGGTCATGGACCGGTTCAAGCAACGGTATGCAAACGATGAGCTGTTGATTGTGCTCGATAACTGCGAGCATCTGATAGAAGCCGTGGCCTCGCTGTGTGAGCTTTTATTCGAGACAGGGCTTGCCTTGAAGATTCTGGTGACCAGCCGCGAACCATTGAGAATACGCAACGAGCATACGATCCGTATCCCACCGCTTGAAACGGCCGATGCCCAGTCCAGTCCTGAAACCATACTGGCCTGCAGCTCAACCCAACTACTGCTCCTTCGACTGTCAGGGCTTGATCCCTCATTCGTTACTGATGAGGCCAGTCTGGACTTGTTGGGCGAAGTGGGCCGTCTGGTTGATGGGGTGCCGCTGGCGCTGGAAATGGCTGCAATTCGCGCCTCAGCATTGGGATTGCAAATTTTGATCGACGAGCTCATCGACAGACCACACATGCTCGATGCCAGTCTGAGGACGGCACCTGGTCGTCAACAAAGCCTGACGGCCTGTATTGAATGGAGCTACCGGCTGCTGGGGGTAGAAGAACGTACCGTATTGCTCATGATTAGTCGCCTGGAAGGGCAGTTTTCACTTGACGCGGTCTGTGAAGTTGCCAGCGGCCTGGGGTTTTCTCATCGACAGCTGATGAACAGCATGATGGGGCTCATTACCAAATCCCTGTTACTCACTGTTCCCTGCGGACCTTTCCACCATTATCGGCTGATGAGGGCGACCCGCAGTTATCTGCAGCAGCAGGGGCACTCCGGTCATGACGCTTCGCTCAGACTGTGCTCATGAACAGGATGGTTCATGCTATGAAGGGAGGTGTTCATACCTGTGAAGAGAGTTACTGCATGACCGAGTCGTTCTGCCTTGAAGCCATCGCCTCATTAAAGGCACAGGGCTATGAGCCAGTGGTATATATCATTGATGACGAGGCCAGTATCTGTCAGGCGTTGTCACGTCTGCTCCGCTCGTACGACATTCGTTGCGAAACCTATTCAGAGCCTGAGCCGTTTCTAAATCAGCCTCGCCCTCCACAACCGTGTTGCCTGTTGTTGGATGTCAACCTGACGCAGGGGGATGGGTTTTCGCTACAGGATGAAATGAACCAGCGAGGGCTTACGTTGCCGATTATTTTCATTACTGGCTTCGGCACGATCCCAATGTCCGTACGGGCGATGAAGGCTGGCGCGCATGAGTTTCTCACCAAGCCATTCAATGATGACGATTTGCTACGGGTCGTTGCTCAGGCCCTCACACTGGATGCCCAGCATTTGGCCTACCGATTGGAAACGGAAACCCTGCGGCAGCGCTACCATAGCCTTACGCCGCGGGAAAAAGAGGTCCTCGAGCTGATTTTGAGCAGCCACATGGTCAAGCAGATTGCGCTGATGCTGAACATCAGTGAAATCACGGCGAAGGTCCACAAGCGACACGTACTCACCAAAATGAAGGCAAGGACGCCCCTCGAACTGTTGAAAATCTATGAACGGCTCCAGCAGTGAGCCTGCCGGTGCGGCGAGACTTGCCACTCATGAGAACGCTATTATGACTGTCATCTGCATCGTCGATGATGATGCTTCCGTACGCAAGAGCCTGGGAAACCTCCTCAAGTCAGCAGGCTATCGCCCAGCCAGCTTCGCATCGGGCGAGGCCTTTCTCGAATCAGACGCGGCGGATACGGCAGGGTGCGTGCTGCTGGATATGTGCTTGCAAGGCCTGCATGGTCTGGAGGTTCAGCAACAGCTATTGGTAACAGGCAAAAAGATTAGTGTGGTATGTATGTCGGCGCATGCCGATGACCAGATCAAGCAATGCGCTTACGCTGCAGGCGCTATCAGTTTTCTTGACAAGCCATTCGATGACTTGACGCTTCTGGAACGGATCAGCGTTGCGTTGGCCCGGTATGACCAAACAAAAATATGACGGATTATGGGTATGAGTGGTCAAGTACAGCAGGCGCCATTGGATGAGGCCTGGTTGCAGCGGCTTTCCTGGCAGCCGTTCGATGCCGGGAGGACTCACCGCTTCAGTGTCCGCGATCCGCTGACAGGTGAAACCTGGCTTGCCTGTACTGCTGCGCTACGGAGCGACAGAGGTGCCTGTCAGAGGCTTGAGCGGGAGTTCGCCCTACGCCATGTGTTGCAACCCGAGTGGGCACTGGTACCTGTTGCCTATATCTCAACGCAGCAGGGGCCGGCCCTCCTGCTCGATCATCAGCACGGGCAACCGGTCGGGCCACTTGCACCCGACGGCAATCGCATTGAATGCTTTATCGTCAGGGCTCTTGCCGCAACTCACGCCCTGGTTTGCCTGCATGCACAAGGTTTGCTGCATCAGGACATCAAGCCAGACCACTTTGTCCAGGTTTCTGACAGCGGAATACGCCTGACCGGATTTGGCAACGCGATATCGCTGTCGCAGGCCGAGGCTCCACGCAGCAGTGCCTTGCAGGGTACGATTGACTACATGTCGCCCGAGCAGCTCCACGGGGCGCAGGGTTGCGTAGACGTTCGCAGCGACCTGTATGCGCTTGGAATGACATTTTATGAGTGGTTGACAGGCAGGTTACCGTTTTCGGGAAGCGATGCGGTTGAGTGGTTCCACAGCCATCTGGCCCGCCAACCTGCACCACCCAGTCATTTCGGCACGACCATTCCGCCTGTACTGGATCAGATCATCCTGACCCTGATCGCGAAGAATCCCGCCGAACGTTATCAAACAGCCAAGGCGTTATCGCTGGAACTGGAGTGCTGCCTTGAGATGTTGAGGCAACCCGGACGCTCTACTTTTTCGCCCTCTATCACTCCTATTCTCAACATGCGCGATACCTTTGTTGGGCGGGAGCAGGAAATCGGCCATATGGCCGCAGCGCTTGATCGTATCAGGCGTTCGCAAGGATGCGAATTCATTCTGATAGAGGGTACTTCAGGCACTGGCAAGTCGGCGCTGGTCAGGCAGTTCGCCTCTGGTTTGCGCAGCCACGATGCCTGTTTTATCGAAGGTAAGTTCGACCAGTTGAAGCAGACGCCGTTTTCACCTCTGGTTCAGGCACTGAACAGCCTGGTGATAAGGGCGATGGGAGAGGGTAACGAGCAATTGTCCCTTTGGCGGCATTGCATTGACCAGGCGCTTGGCAAACAGGTCGGGCTGTTGATGAGTATTATCCCGGATCTTTACCTGATCACCGGCCCGGTCACCTATACACCTAGCTTGCCTTCCTACGAGCTACACGCTCGGCTAAACGAGGCACTGGTGGCATTGCTAGCGGTATTTGCCTCACCGAAACGCCCGCTCATTCTGTTTCTGGACGATCTGCAGTGGCTCGATACGGCAACGCTTACGTTTATCCTGCACGTGGTCAGGGCAAATATTCCTAACCTGCTGTTCGTTGGCGCATACCGCGAGAACGATGCGCGTCTGCAGAGTGAGTTTCAAACATTCCTGCAGCAGTTGACACATTCTTTATCCAGCCTCACCACGCTGCCGCTAAGGCCTCTGTCTCTGGACGAAACCGGCAAGTTGATTGAGCACTATCTCAAGAGCGGTGCTGTTTCCATCAACTTACTGGCTGGCGCAGTGCAGGACAAAACCGGTGGCAATCCGTTCTTTACGCAGCAGCTTATTCGCCATCTACTTGAGGAAAAGCGCCTTGAGCAGAAAGAGGGGCACTGGCAGTGGAATCTGGGATACCTCGAACAGCATCACTACGCCGATAACGTTATCGATCTGATGCTTAGCCGTCTTGAGCGGTTGCCTTCCAACTGTCTCTCGTTGTTACAGACATTGGCTCTGATGGGTAACGATACGCCGCTTGCCACGTTGGCAGGCTTGAATGGCTTGTCTGCAAATGATGCACAGCATCAGCTGCAACCTGCGCTGAATGCTTCGCTGGTCAATCAGCAGGACGGCCGCTATCGGCTTTCCCATGATCGAATACAGGAAGCGGTTTACTGCTCGATACCTGAAGCACAACGTCTGAAGCAACATGCCCGGGTCGCCTGTTATCTGATCGACCTTATCGATACTGCAGGCCAACCCGAATCACGTTACGCCATTGCCTCACAGATTCTGCGGGCCGGTATTGCCGCATTTCGGGCTGCTGATTATTCGCTGATTATTACAGCACTGCTGAATGCGGCGCGGTGTGCCAAAGCCGCAGCTGCTACTCACGCGGCGCTGGAGTATCTACAACAGGCCGAAGCCTTGATGGATGCTGCGCATCATCCCATGGACGACCAGCGACGTGCATTGAATCTGCTGTACCTGCAATGCCTGTTACTGTCCATGCAGCTTGAGGTAGTGCCTCAGCGGTTGGAGTTGGTCCTCGCTCAGCTGACATCGCCTGTCGAGCGAGCCGAGTTTCATCAGATCGGTGTAGAGCTGCGCGGTTTGCAGTCCGACTATCAGGGCGCTGTGGACGTCGCCGTTATTGCATTAAAGGAGCTAGGTATTGATCTGGCCAACCTAAGTGCCCCATGGGACGTGATTGATCGCTGGCTCGACACTCATGGCATTGAGTCAGTCCTGCACTTGCCGCTGATGGCCAACGACGCGATGAAGCCGGTTGTAGGGTTGCTTTCCAGCATGATCATACCTGCGACGGTCGTCGATGCTGAGCTATCGTTTCGGCAGCAGTGCCACCTGATGCTTTTTACACTCAAACATGGCATGACTGGCGCCGGTGCAGAAGGCATGGCTTGGTTAGGGGTATTGATTGCGCAGCGCCATGGCTCATATGCCAAAGGCTATGAGCTGGCTAGAACCGCGTTGCGTGTCGTGGAGCAACATGGCTTTCATGACGCGCGTGCAGCTGTGTTGGTGCCGCTGGATCAGGTCAGTGTCTGGACGCAGCCTATAGAATACGCATTGGACTATGCGCGACAAGCATGTTCTGTAAGCTATACCGAAGGTAACCTGACGATATCGAGCTATGCCTGTATGCATATCGTGTTCGATCTCATGGTTGCCGGCAAGCCGCTATCCGAGGTTCAGGAGCACCTTGAGCTTGCCCGCTCCTTTACCGATCGTATCGGTTTTCGGGATGTTCAGCTGGCCATACAGTACTTTGAGCAATATATACGGCAGCTCGGCATAGCATACGACCCTTGTGCACCGGCTCGTGACGGTATTCAGAGTGAGACGACAATAATCTTGTTCTGGGGGGCCCTGCTGCAGGGTATCAGTGCCTATCACTTTGGGTACTATGCTGACGCCCAGGCGGCGCTTGCACAAGCCGCTCAGTTGTCCTGGTCTGTACCGGCGCATATTCATCTGATTGATCTGCATGTGTTTCAGGCACTGACCTACGCAGCACTTGCCGGGGCATGTCCGCTTGAGCAAACCTTGGCCGCTATAGAGCCCCATCGACAGCAGCTCAAAGTATGGGCCGATATCAACCCCAACGTCTTCAAGGACAAGGCAACGCTGATTGACGCTGAATGCGCTCGAATCGCGGGCGACGGACTCAACGCTCTGACCTTGTACGAAAAAGCTGCCATGCTGGCGGGTCGTTATGGGTTTACGCCCATTCAGGCCCTGGCTCATGAGCTGGCAGCCAGACATTGCCTGGTTCACGACCTGCATGTCGCCAGCCAAGGCCATCTGGACAGTGCGAAACGGTGTTATCAGGCATGGGGCGCACATGCAAAGGCCGCCCTCCTGGAAAAGTGTTATCCGTGGTCAGAGTCACTGCTACCTGGCAAATCGGCCACCCCAATCGAGGGCCAGGAAAGCCTGGATCTCATCTCGGTACTCAAGGCTTCCCAAGCGTTGTCACAAGAGCTTGAGCTGGACAACCTGATTGCCCGGCTAATGACGAATACCTTGATCCACGCAGGCGCCCAGCGTGGTGTTCTGCTCTTTGTGGAGCACGAGCAGGCAATGGTTGCGGCCAGCAGCTGGGTTGAGCCAAATCAGGAAGTAGCCATCGATTTGATACACGAACCTGCAAAGCCCGAGTGGTTGCCTCTCTCGATTCTCAATACTGCAATAAAGAGCAAGCAACCGGTTGTGCTAACCGATACACGTCAACCGTCGCGTTTTTCGGGGGACCCGTATTTCGCAGACCATGAGGTACGTTCACTGTTATGCCTTCCGCTGCTCAAGCAGGGCGAGGTAGTGGGTGCCCTGTATCTTGAAAACAGCCTGATGCCGGGTGTTTTCACTCAGGAACGAACCCAGGTCCTGGAGTTGCTGGCGGCCCAGGCCGCCATTTCGTTGCAAACCGCTCGTCTTTACGAGGAGTTGGTAGCAGAAAACCAGCGTCGGCAAGCCGTTGAAATGGCGCTTCGAGAAAGCGAAAGCTTTCTTAAACTCGGACAGCAGATCAGTAACATTGGTATTTATCGCTGGAATCCCATTACAGACGAGGCGGTATGGACTTCAGAAATGTATGCCCTGTTTGGTGTTATAGAGGGCGATGTGCCTCCCGGCTATGTGGGGCTGTGGAACCTCATTCATCCCGATGACCTGGCTGGGTTTCAAGCCCACGTAGACATGGCGGTGCGCGCCAAGAGGCCGTATCGCTATGAGATCAGGATCACTACACCCCAAGGACTGGAGAAGCGCCTGGAAACCATGGGACATCTGGATGGCGAAACCTATATTGGGGCCGTTATCGATCTTACGGAAGTCAGAGCGACCGAATCGGAGCTGCGTAACGCTCGCGCCGAACTGACGCGAGCGGCGCAGGCAACCATCCTGGGTGAGCTGGCAGCCTCTATTGCTCACGAAATCAACCAGCCACTGGCATCCATCGTATCCAATGCCAGTGCTGGCATTCGCTGGCTGGACAGACCTCTGCCTGAGCTTTCGGAAACCCGGGAAAGCCTGGAAGAAATCGCCAAGGAGGGTAAGCGGGCTGGTGACATCGTGCATGCATTGAGGTCTTTGACCAAGCAGACCACTCCCGATCTGCAACCCTTGCCTATCGATGAGGTGATCGCCACGGTACTTCGGCTGATATCCAGTGAAATCGAACATCGGCACGTCATGCTTACCTCCCGTCTAACTGCGCGTAGTGTTAAGGTTCTCGGCGACCGCATCCTGTTGCAGCAAGTGGTACTCAACCTAGTCAACAATGCAATCGAGGCCATGCTGCAGGCTAGTCAGCCTCCCTGTCGGCTGGAGGTGTGTTCAAACGTGGTGGGATCGGAATATGTAGTGGTGTCGATCGAAGATACCGGCGTAGGCATTCCAGACACGGACCTCGGGCAGCTGTTCGATGCGTTCTTTTCCACCAAGAGCAGCGGCATGGGGATGGGGCTGGCGATCTGTCGCTCCGTTATCCAGTCCCATGGCGGAAGCATTCATGCCTATGCGGCTCGTAAGCGCGGCAGCGTGTTTGTATTTACGCTCCCATTAGCGGAATAGACTGAGGGCCTCGACTACTCGAGGCCCTCGTCGATCATGGCATCATGGGCAGCTCATTGGGGCGCAGGTCAAAAACGATAACCTCGGCCTGCTTGCCGTTGGCTAGCGTAAGCACCTGCTCGTTACGCACACGCACACCGTCTCCCTCCGTCAATGTCTGGCCATTGAGTTCGATCTGCCCCTGGGCTACATGCACATAGGCGTAGCGATCTGATTCCAACGTTAGAGTCGCCTGCTCTTTACCGTCGAACAAACCGGCGTAGACACGAGCATCCTGACGAATTTCCAGTGAGCCCTGCTCACCTGTAGGTGAAAGAATCAGGCGTAACTGGCCACGTTTGCTATCCGCACTGAAGTGCGTTTGCTGGTAGCGAGGCTCAGCACCTCGAGCGTTGGGCACGATCCAGATCTGTAAAAAGTGTACGGGATCATTCTGGGAGTGGTTGTATTCACTGTGGGCGACTCCCGTTCCGGCGCTCATGAGCTGCACGTCGCCCGGACGAATGACGGAACCTGTACCCAGGGTATCCTTGTGCTCAAGCGCACCTTCCAGTACATAGGAGAAAATCTCCATGTCCCGATGGGGATGAGTGCCAAACCCTCGCCCCTGAGCGACACGGTCATCATTGATGACCAACAGATCCGAAAACCCTTGTTCTTGTGGGTTGCGGTAATTGGCAAAGGAAAAGGTGTGGAAAGACTTGAGCCAGCCATGGTTGGCAAATCCACGTTCGGTTGCTTTGCGAAGGGCTAACATATTCGGTCTCCTGGTCAATCAACAGTATGTTGTTACCTGTATCGGTATGCGACCAAGAGTAAAGCGATCAAGTGGGGTGATAAACCACTTGAAATGCGTAAAAAAGTCTCCATCTGGTTGACAGTAATACGAGTCTGCTCGATCAGACAGGCTCCCTTTAGCGATACGCACAAACGTTCAATACAAGCCTCGTAAGTCAGTCTATTGTTATTGCAACCCGGGCGGATATCCGTATCGCCTGTCTGCCGGCTGACCCATGCTGGTTTCTAGGAGAATCTTCTATGGCCCGAACGACCTCTATCGACCGCTATCGCAACATCGGCATCGTCGCTCACGTGGATGCTGGTAAAACCACCACAACCGAGCGAATCCTTTTCTATACTGGCGTGAACCATAAAATGGGCGAGGTGCATGACGGCGCCGCGACCATGGACTGGATGGTGCAGGAGCAGGAGCGCGGCATCACCATTACGTCCGCGGCGACTACTGCATTCTGGTCTGGCTCGACCAAGCAGTTCGACAAATACCGGATCAACATCATCGATACGCCTGGACACGTGGACTTCACCATTGAGGTGGAGCGCTCGCTGCGGGTACTCGATGGCGCGGTCGTGGTGTTCAGCGGTGCGGATGGTGTAGAACCTCAATCCGAGACGGTCTGGCGTCAGGCAGACAAATACCATGTGCCTCGTATTGCGTATGTGAACAAGATGGACCGTGCGGGAGCGGACTTCCTGCGCGTCGTTGACCAGATCAAGAAACGCCTGGGTCATACTCCGGTTCCGATTCAGCTGCCGATTGGCCGTGAAGAGAACTTTGTGGGCCAGATCGATCTGCTGAAGATGAAGGCCATCTACTGGAATGATGATGATCAGGGGATGACCTATCGTGAAGAGGACATTCCTGCCGAGCTGCAGGCTGAGGCCGAGGAGTGGCGCGAGCGCATGGTCGAAGCTGCTGCCGAAGCCAATGAAGACTTCATGAGCAAATACCTGGAAGGGGAGCCCCTGACCAATGATGAAATCCGCACGGGTCTACGGCTGAGGACATTGGCGGGTGAAGTCGTTCCGGCTGTATGTGGCTCATCCTTCAAGAACAAGGGTGTACCCTTGGTACTCGATGCGGTCATCGATTACCTGCCGTCACCTACTGAGATTCCCGCCATCAAAGGCGTGCATCCTGACGATGCCGAGCGGACTGACGAGCGCCATGCCGACGATAACGAGCCTTTCTCGGCGCTGGCGTTCAAGATCGCTACGGATCCCTTCGTGGGCACCCTGACTTTTGCGCGGGTGTATTCGGGCGTGCTTTCATCAGGTGACTCGGTACTCAACTCGGTAAAAGGCAAGAAGGAGCGCGTCGGCCGTATGGTGCAGATGCATGCCAATACGCGGGAAGAAATCAAGGAAGTTCGCGCAGGCGACATCGCAGCCTTGATCGGCATGAAGGACGTGACGACCGGCGACACTCTGTGTTCGGTTGAAAAGCCGATCATCCTGGAGCGTATGGATTTCCCCGAGCCGGTTATCTCCGTAGCGGTTGAGCCCAAGACCAAGGCTGACCAGGAAAAGATGGGGATTGCCCTGGGCAAACTGGCCCAGGAAGACCCCTCTTTCCGCGTCAAGACGGACGAGGAAACTGGGCAGACCATCATCTCTGGGATGGGCGAGTTGCACCTCGATATCCTCATCGACCGCATGCGGCGTGAGTTCAACGTCGAAGCGAATATTGGTAAACCTCAGGTGGCCTATCGCGAGACCATACGCAACACCTGCGAAATCGAAGGCAAGTTTGTTCGCCAGTCGGGTGGTCGTGGGCAGTTCGGTCATTGCTGGATTCGATTTGCACCCATTGATGAAGGCGAGGAGGGTCTGGTGTTTACTAGTGAGGTCGTGGGTGGCGTGATTCCCAAGGAATATATCCCGGCCATTCAAAAGGGTATCGAAGAGCAAATGAAGAATGGTGTGCTCGCCGGGTATCCCTTGCTAGGTCTCAAGGCCACGGTCTTCGACGGCTCTTACCATGATGTGGACTCCAACGAGATGGCATTCAAGATCGCCGCCTCGATGGCAACCAAGCAGCTGTCCCAGAAAGGGGGCGCGGTACTGCTCGAGCCAATCATGAAGGTCGAGGTGGTGACACCTGAAGACTACATGGGTGATGTAATGGGAGACCTCAACCGTCGGCGGGGCCTGATTCAAGGCATGGAAGATACCCTTTCCGGCAAGGTGGTTCGGGCCGAGGTTCCGTTGGGCGAAATGTTTGGCTATGCGACTGATGTACGTTCGATGTCACAAGGTCGTGCCAGCTACTCGATGGAGTTCTCACGCTATGCAGAGGCACCCAGAAATATTGTCGACGCGTTGATTAAGAAATCTTAACGATCGGTTCAGATCTTTTCCAAGCAACGCTAGTACTTTTAGGCCGACTCCCTCTGGGGAGCCGGCCTTTTTCGTTTCGCCTGAGATAAAGGCGTTGCGATCACATGTTAATCATTGATGACAAGCAGGTATTTTCGTTTAAGAACGCTTCAACTTCAGACAAGGACCTTAAGGGTGCCTAAGGCCAATACTGGACTCCAACCTTACTGTTTCAAGGAGCGTTGGAATGGCCTCGCTGGATTTCATCTCATCGAACCACTTATCTGTAGCTACGGCTGAAGAACCTGAGTCAAGCGTTACCAACGCTGCACAGGTATTTGTACGACGCCTGCTCGAAACGCTGGATAACGTTCAAGACATGGCGGGTCCGATCAGTCGTACCTTGATAGATGAACTACAGGCTCACCTTTTGCCAGAGACTGTACAGGTGACTCTACCGAGTGAGGATCGGATTGCCTTGTCTCGTTGGCAGGAACAGCTGGCCAAGCGTCTGATGATGGAACAACTGGACGATGGGCTGTCAGTGTCCGGGATCGCCAGTGCCTGCTCGTTGTCAAGAAGCCATTTTTCCCGAGCCTTCAAGAAAAACACAGGCGTTTCGCCACGTGACTGGTATCAGCAATTACGAATTGCCAAGGCCAAGCGGATGCTTCTAAACACGTGTTTGCCGATAAGCCAGATCGGTGCGGAATGTGGTTTTTCAGATCAATCACACTTCACCCGTGTATTCACAAAGACGGTAGGATGCACACCGCTCAACTGGCGTCGCTCAGGAGACCAGCAGGTCATGCGGCAAGCCTGAGGGTTGCGCGGACTATGGGCATACCTACACCGTCAGATGGTCCTTGAGGAAGTTGGCGAATGTCTGCACAGCTCGGGATGACTGACGATGCTGAGGGTAGACCGCATAGAAGGCAGAAGTGGGTGGCTGGTGAGCTTGCAAGACCGGCTGCAAACGCCCATCGTTGAGCGCGTCACTGACAATGAATACCGGCAGATAGGCAATGCCAAGACCGGCCACTGCCGCGTCCCGGACAACTTCCCCGTTGTTGGTCCGCAGCTTGCCTTTCACGGGTACGCATACGAGCTGGCCCTGGGTTTGAAATTTCCACTCTACACTTTTCACATGGCCGTAAAGCAAGCACTCATGGTGACGCAAATCATCCGGTGTTTCGGGAGTTGAGTGGCGCTCCAGGTACGCCGGGCTTGCGCAGGCCGTCATTGGAATGTCCATCAGGCGCTTGGCGATAAGGGTGGAGTCTTCCAGTATCCCGCCACGGATCGCCATGTCATATCCCTCAGCCACCAGGTCTACTGATCGGTCATTGAGATCCAGCTCCAGACTGATCAACGGGTTTTCCTGCATGAACCTGGGCAACAGCGGGCTGACATGCAGCGTACCAAATGTCATTGGAGCCGAAACACGTAAAGTTCCGCGAACGTTCACGCCCTGGCTGGATACTAACTCCTGCGTTTCGTTGACTTCATCCAGAATCCGAACGGCCCGTTCGTAGAGGGTCATACCCAGGTCGGTAGGTTTCAGGCTACGTGTCGTCCGGTTGAGCAGGCGTACACCAAGTTCTTCTTCCAGCGCCATGGTTCTTCGGCTGACGTACTGTTTGGAAAGCCCCAGTTTTTCTGCCGCAGCGGTAAAGCTCTGCTCGTTGATCGTAGTTACAAACAGCCTTAAATCCTCGAATTGCATGGCCTGAGTCTCTTCCTGGTTGACAGTCATTCCTAGTGTACTGGCTTTTTCCAGATCTGGATGACTATTAGGCTCCTTCCTGTCATCAAACGTGAGGGAAGCGCATCATGAACACCTTTTTGCATAGTGCGGTTTACGTTATGGCTTCAGCACTGGTGTTGTATATGGCCGTAAGCGGATAACGGCATACCGCATGTGATTTAAAGTGAAACATTTTCTCAGGCAGGCTTTTTGAAGCAGGGCAGCTAGACTCAGAAAGAGGGTTACTTAAATAAGGACACGCCATGCCGTATACCCAAGAACTCATCGAAGAAATGAACCTTCTGGCTCGATATGACCTCAGCAACAGTCTGGCCGGTTTAAAGGTGCACCACGACGCCACGCAAGAAGTCCTGGCCGCTATCAAGCGACTTCATGAAAAGGGCCTGATCAGTCAAGTCGACGGTGGTTATCTGACAGGCTTGGGAAGGGATACAGCAGAACACGCTCAGGTGTTGTTGACGATCTTGAACCCAACGGCGTGAGGACTGCAAAAAAGCCTTTCGTTACAGGGTAGTCTGAGTAAATCGTTATGATGGCAGGCTGCGGTATCGTATTGAAAACACAGTAGCCTGCCTGTTGATACTGATACACCCGTCAAGTGATCGCGTCTATATGACGGCACACTCAGGCTGGATTGTATCAACCTCAACCTGTGAGTCCGACTGTGCCACGCCCTCTATCAACGTATAGCGAGTAAGCAGTTCTTGTACAGACTCCGCTGAATTGAACATCAGCACGTCGATAATGGAAAGGGACGGGACAAACTCAGCGGTAAGCTGAGGATAGGTCACTTCATCCATCTTGATGAAGCGCAATTGCAGCCCATGATCGGCGAAATAGTCAGGACAGTAGAGCGGGACGCCGCCGATTGAGTTGAGGTAGCGGGTGCCTTCTAACTGCTGAACGATCCGAATGATGCGGTCCTGCTTATCCATCGCCCGGGTATCCGCCAGTTCTGAAAGCATCAGGATGGGCGTCTCGATTTTCATATACCGGCACAGGGCTCGAATCGAGTTTTCGGTGAACCGCGCAAGGTTACGATCCGGATTGGCAAAGATGCTTTTGAGCAGCGCTAGGACTTCTGTTTTATAGGGGGCTTTCTTGTAGGTGTGCTCAAGCATGGTAAGCAGTGCGTCTGCTTCCTGGTCGAACGTCTCTGACAGCCAGCGCTCATTGATAGCGGCCCGGCGACTGCCCTTACGCAGCGGAAAGGTAATCAGCTTGGGCTGACCATCGTGAGTCAATACCCGGTTGCGGTTCATCCAGGAGCCTTTGACGAACTGCAGGTCATCGACCAGCACAAAGACGTCACTGGCGGCGATCAGCTGAAAGTAGCCCAGGTAGGGAAACAGATAGGGCTGCATCATTGAAATCGTTTTAAGCATGGTGCTTCTCCTTGCACGGCATGACGGGAATCGGGTAGGCGTGCGTTCGCGTGAGCGTTCTTAGGCCAGAAGCTGCACCGCAGGGCAGCAATACTGCTGAGGAAAGCCTGATCATTTTCGAATGACCGAAGGAATGATGTTGGTGAAGGGTTTGAATAGAACCTTGCGGGCCAATTGCAGGAAGGCCTGAATGCGGTTGCGGTGGGTCATTACAATCAGGGACTGGCTGAATACCTGAGTCATGAAATATTCATATAGGTCTTGCTGGCCGATGCGCTGGTAGTAGCGGGCTAGGCTGTAGTAGGCGTGCAGGCTCATGGCGGTGCGGTGCTTTTGCGGACGCATCGATAAGACGCCATTCTTGTGCACACGGTAGGCAGCCGGACGGATTTCTTTCATGTACTTGCCTTTGCCGTGAGCGCCCAGCAATGACCACCAGCACATGTCCTCCATACGCACACCGTGCAGCTCGGGCGGAAGGGCCTTGATCACATTGCGAAAGCAGACGGTGAGCGTAGAAAAGTACCGAGCCCGCAGCAGTTCCTGCTGACTTGCATCGCGCCGATGCAGTCCGGCCAGTTGAACGTTTCGGATAATGCCCTGCTCGTTGAACATATAGGCGTCGTGGAACGCCATCACATAGTCTTCATGGCGCTCAAGAAAGTCGACCTGCAGCTGTAGCTTGTGCGGGTCCGTCCAAAAATCATCACCTTCGCAAATGGCAATATAAGGGGTGTCCAGCGAGGCAAAGATTTTAGTAATGAACGGAACACCCAGGCTGTATTGGTTCTGCTGCTGGTAGATAGGCTTGATGATGGAGGGATAGCGTGCGGCATATTCCTGGATGATGGCTTGTGTTCCATCCGTCGAAGCGTCGTCATGCACGATGACCTCGAAGGGAAACCGCGTCTCCTGAATCAGGAAGCCCTCCAGCGTTTCTCGGATGAACGCCGCTTGGTTGAAGGTCAGGCAGACAACACTGACCAGCGGTTTCTCATCAGCACCCCAGTGCTCCCTGATGACCTGTTCGGTTCTTGCTTCCATGATTAAACGCTCGGGGTTTGATCCAAGAGATACGGTTTTGAAAGTACGGCTTTGGCAGACACAAACACCAGCAGCAGACAGAGTAGTCCTCGTCCTGCCAGACCTATAAAGGTCTCGATCCGTTGGCTGCCATCCAGGGCTGGCAGCAGCCAGTCGCCTACCGCCAGGCCGAGGGCGGTCATGCCGGCTATACGCAAAAGGTCCGACAACCAAAGGAAGCTGAGGCCCGGTGAATACCGCTCATGAACGATATGAGGCCAGATGACCAGTGAGGCAAGGCTGACCGCAAACCAGACGCCGGCAGCCCCTAGCGCGCCATGGGCCAGAATCGCATAAGCCATGAGCGGCACGCTGATGGCCGTTGAGCAGATACCAAACCAGACATGCATCCGCAATTGGCCATGAGCATATTGCAGATAGAATTGAAACCCGCTCATGGCCAGTAACGCGCTGCCAAGAACGTACCAGACCAGGACAGGACCGCTCCAGAGCGCGGCCTCGGCGTTGCCTGTCCAGGCATGGAGAAGCGCTTGTCCATGAAAGGCGATCACACCCGCCATAGGAAACAGCACACTGCAAAACAGACGCGATACGTTCAGGTATAACGCCCGCATCTCAGTCATTCGGCCTTCCGCTGTCAGCATGGTCAGGCGTGGCAACAGCGTTTGTACAAGGGGGTTGGTCAGCGACAGAATGCCGGTCGCGATCAGAGCAACCAACGAGAAATAGCCGTATTCCTGCAACGTAAGCGCTTTGGAAAGCAGCACCTTATCCAGCTGGGTTTGCAGCATCCACAGTACGGTACTGGACGACATACCTAGGGCAAACGGTAAAACAGGCTTGACCAGCCGCCAGTGAAATCCAGTCAGGCGACGAGGACGGGGCATCAGATCATAGGCTCGGTGAGCAAAGGACAACGTTTCCAGCAGTCCTACGAGTGTCTGATAGAGAAAGAAGTGCAGGGGCTGTGCGCTGACATAGGTAATAAACAACAGCGCGCCAAAATACCGGAGCGTTGCAAAAAAGACATTGATGCCGTTGAGCCAATGATGCTGCTCCATGCCTTGAATACCGCTCTTGTAGAGCGTGGCGTAAAGCTTCAGCACTATCATCAGCCCCATCAGGCTAATGCACTGCCCAATCATCACAGGATCGAGCTGGCTCGCCTGCAGCCACCCATGGGCTATGGCATTACTGCCCATATGAATAGCCAGGCCGGTCAGCACGGCTATCGGCAGGATAAGCAACTCGAACGAGCGCAGCAGACGGCCGGAGGTGTATCGGCTGTGTTGCTGAGTGCCCCGAAAATGAGCGATCTGACGGGCAAGCGCGGGCGACAGTCCCGCATCCAACAGATAAAGCCACGCCTGCATGGCCGTAAAAAAACCGATCAGGCCATAGGCTTCGGCACCCATATACCTGAGGTAGAACGGCATGATCAGGATGCCGGCCAGCATTACATAGATCTGACCCAGGTAACTGAGCCCGGTGTTCTTAAGCATAAAACGTTTTAGGGAAGTGTTCACAGAGTGAACTTCTTGCACATGTTGGACAGAGGTAGGGCACTCATGGTGTTGAAAGTAAAGGCGTCCTGGTAAGGCCCGGACGTCTCGCGCTGCGAGCGTACAAGTTGTCTGGCCTCGACTTCCCTGAGCACCGTTTCGATAACCGTGCGCTGCGACTCCCAAGTAAGTCCGGGAAAGATCGGCAGACAGAGCACGCGTTTACTCAAGCCTCTGGAAATCCACTGAGGCTGCTGCGGCTGAAGGTATTCAACGGTATCGAGAGAAGGGTAGAAGTAGCGGCGTGGATTGATCTGCCTTTCGTTAAGCTGACCTGTCACTCTGAGCAGCTCGCTTTCTTCCTGCAGAGCGATTGGAAAATAGCTGTAGTTACGTTTGCTACCCGGCTGCTGATGCTGAAGATCCAGATAGCCTGCCAAGGCTAATTCATACCGATGACCGATTTCAGCCCGCTCCTCTAGGATCAGATCAATATCGTCAAGAACACAGAGCCCCATTGCGGCAGAGAATTCGTTGAGCTTGGCGTTGATACCCGGACCACTCAATCGATTGCCTTCGGAGAAACCAAAGTTGGCAAGTTCACGGGCACGTTGAGCCAAATCATCATCATTGGTGACGATGGCGCCCCCTTCGATGGTATGGAAAACCTTGGTAGCGTGAAAACTCAAGGTACAGATATCGCCCCAGTTGGCAATCGATTCTCCCTTATAGCGAACGCCAAAGGCATGAGCGCCGTCGTAGATGGTTTTCAGACCGTTACGGTCAGCGATTGCCTGGATGCGCTCCACATCGCACGGATTACCGAATACATGGGTTGCGACAATGGCTGAGGTGTCCTTTTGTAGCCTGGCTTCGATCTGGCCGGGATCAAGGTTCCAGGTGACAGGATCGATATCTGAGAAAACCGGACGAATATGCTCCCACTGCAGTGTGCTACTGGTTGCAATGAAGCTGAACGGTGTTGTGATTGCGCTACCTTGAATACCCAAAGCACGGTAGGCGATCTGAAGAGCCAGGGTACCGTTGCTTGTAAGCACGATATTCCGTACGCCTAGATACTCCTTTAGGCGCTGCTCAAGCTGACGAGTAAGAGGACCATGATTGGTAAAACAGCCGGAAGCATATATCTGATCTATATAAGACTGGAGTTTGGCTTTGTTACCAGGGAAAGGCTGCGTAACATTGATCATTTTGTTCCTCGTCCAATGAGCAGTTAAACCTTTAAAACGGGATTGATTACTATTTATAGATTTCTCAATGTCGCCTATCTATACGAATGGTCCCAAGCAAAAGCAGCATCCCATTATAGCGGTAGCCTGAAGCGTGTCTTTTTGTGAAACACGTAATAGGAATAGCCTGAGATTAATTAAGTTCAAATGGCTGGTAAGAATATTTGGTTATTGTTTTGCGTAAGTGGCTCAGGGACGGTTATATAAAGCTTTTTACATACAGGTTCATTAACAGGCTTGCATTCAGGCTTATGTTCGCCTGTAGACCTGTGTTGGCGGCGTCTGTAAGATGCGGCGCTGGGAACAAGTAGAGTGTTGAAGCAGAGCGGTATTGAGCTTTTGATGCTTCGAGCATAGGAGGAAAACAAAAAAAGATACATTCTTTAATTATGAGAAATGGCTTGAAAATATTCCGGGTGAAAAAAGTTAAACGTTCGTTTTAATATATAAATAATTAATCCTTTTATTATCCAGGTATTAATGCCTTTACAGCGCTTGTTGTATATCGGTACAGTCACTTGTTTTAAAACTGCCAGCATATGGGCATGGCGATCAGGCAAGTACTTATGACGTATAAGATGGTTTTTTTGGGCAGTAATGCCGCTGTTCTAGATTATTTTTGTTGCAGTCAAGATTTTGAGGTTGTGGGTGTCATTTGCGAAAGTCAGCTTTTGAATGACGACCTTCTAACCTGTACCGTTCTAAGAAATATTCCACTCAGCGTAGCTTCTTCCCATAAGGACATCGAAACGGCCCTAGCAGGTGTTAATGACATTGACTTCTGCGTCATTTGTTATTTCAGTCGGATCATCAAGCCCAATCTGTTAAGCAGGTTCACCTTCTTCAATATTCACACGAGCTACCTGCCAACCTATAAGGGAAAGCACCCACTCTTTCATGCCATCGCGGCGGGAGAGAAGGAGATCGGTATATCGCTGCACAAGGTTACGGTGGCCGTTGATGAAGGCGCGATCATCTCCAGAGAAAAGGTCGCTTTTTATTATTGGATGAGCGAAAAGGATCTGTTGCAGGCACTCTTTGCGAAGACACCTGTGCTTATGGGTGACCTTGTTCGTTATCTGAACGGTGAGTTGGAGCCCATTCAAAACAGCGAGGGCTCTTACTATCCGCCCTTCGCGGCAGCCTCCATCATCATCAACGAAAGCATGCCTGCATCAGACATCCTTAATCTCTCAAGAAGTCAGGCGTGCTACGCCGGTGTCCGTCTGGCGTACGGCAGTCAGTGGTTCAGGATTCGAACAATTACGGTTTCCCAGATGAGTTCCTTGGGTGATCATGAAGTTTTCGGGCGTCTGCTCATAAACGGGCAGCAACCTATCGGCATGCAGATTGATCACACCTACTGTCTTAAATTTGCAGATGTCACTGCCGAATAGCAGTTGTTGCACATGCCTGCATCGGGCCGCCTATAGTGGCTGCCGGCGGCCTGTTCTCCAGTGGCGTAGGCGGATTTCATAACGTCCCTCACCTAGTAGCTGAAGTCATGACCAAGCTCCTGTTGCAGCCAGGCGAGAAAGCGCCTAACACGAGGAAAGTCCGAGTGGCTGCGGGGAAATACCAGATGGTGTGCGCTGACCGGGCTACAGAATTCAGCACCAAATACCGAGACGAGCTTGCCCTGTTCCAGATATTCACGTGCCAGCAGGGTGCTTTCCAGTGCGAAACCCAATCCATGACTGGCCGCTTCGAGTGTCATGTAGGAACGGTCAAAGCTTAGTGAAAAGGGAGCCTCGGGAAGTGAAAGACCTTGTTGGGCAAACCATTGAGGCCATTGAACCAAGGTTGCCTCAGACAGAATCAGATTGCATGTCAGCAAATCGTGAGGTGCCGCTATCGGCTGTTTCTGCAGCAGTGCTGGAGAAGCCATGACGGCTACATGCTCATGGCGAATCGTTCGTACTTCGAGCGTATTCCAGTTGGGTACGCCGTGGCGGATATCCAGATCGACCTTGTCCCGGCTGAAATGTAGCGCCTCGTAGGAGCATGACAGGTTGATCTGTATGTCAGGATGGCTGGCTTGAAAGGCTTCGAGGCTAGGCAGTAACCAAAGCAGGCCAAAGCTGGGTGAGGAGTGCAGGCGTAGGCAATCCTGACTGAGATCACTGCTGGCCCGTTGGGTGGCTGTTGCAAGCGTATCGAGGACTCCAGATACGTCTCTCAAGTATTGCTCGCCACAGGGCGTCAACGTCACGCCTTTGGCTGTCCGCCGAAACAATGGACGGCCAATTAACGTTTCCAGATTGGCGATCTGATGGCTGACCGCGGAAGGCGTTAGATCCAGTTGTTCGGCCGCCCTAGCAACGTTACCCAGGCGCGCTGCCATTTCAAAGGCTTGGATGGCCTTGAAGGGCGGAAGCGATAATAGGCGGTTTCCTTCGCTGGGCATTATGTCTGTTCCCTCCTGTGGATACTGAAGCGTATCAACGCTCCATGCTGAATTTTTTTCAGCATAGAGTGACTTTTTCAGGATTGCCAGCGCACTGCGAACCAGGGAATCTGCACACAACGGCCCGCCTTGAGCCGAATCCATAAAAATAATTCAGGAGCAGTCTTATGCTACTCGAAGGCAAGATCGCCATTATCACCGGTGCAGCTTCAGAACGCGGTATCGGCAGAGCCACTGCCAGAACCTTTGCTGAGCACGGTGCCCGCGTCGTTATTCTCGATCTGGATGAGGCCGCCTCGGCTGCTGCTGCGGCGTCCCTGGGTACCGAACACTTGGGGCTTGCCGCTAACGTAGCGAATGAAGCTCAGGTCAAGAATGCGGTAGCCAAAGTGCTGGAGCAGTATGGTCGTATCGATATTCTGATAAACAATGCCGGTATTACTCAGCCTCTCAAGACATTGGATATCCAGCGTCAGGACTACGACAAGGTGCTGGACGTTAGCCTGCGCGGTACGCTCCTGATGTCCCAGGCGGTTATTCCTGCCATGCGCCAACAAAAGTCTGGCAGTATCGTGTGCCTGTCATCCGTCTCGGCCCAGCGCGGCGGCGGTATTTTTGGCGGTCCGCATTACAGCGCTGCCAAGGCAGGGGTGCTGGGTCTGGCCAAGGCGATGGCGCGTGAACTAGGACCAGACAACGTACGCGTCAACTCCATTACGCCCGGGCTTATCCAAACCGACATTACGGGTGGTCTGATGCATGACGAGCGCCGTCACGCCATCATCGAAGGCATTCCGCTGGGTCGTCTGGGCGAAGCCAAGGATGTCGCCAATGCTGCGTTGTTCCTGGCCAGCGATCTCTCCGGTTACCTGACCGGCACCACACTGGATGTGAATGGCGGGATGCTAATTCACTGACGTTTCAAGGACGAGCCTGCGGGTGGCTCGTCCCTCGTGCTGCCTCTGACGTTCCGGCGAGTCTCTGAAAACTCGTCCGGCCACTATAAGAACAAGAGATCAGACACCATGACGACACTTACCCTCGACGCGGTTGCGACCGCGCGTTCAAACGCCTATCGCAAGACAGCCTGGCGGTTGATGCCTTTTCTAATGCTCTGCTATCTCTGCGCCTACCTGGATCGGGTGAACGTCGGGTTTGCCAAGCTCCAGATGATGAATGACCTGGCCTTGAGCGAGGCGGTCTATGGGCTGGGCGCTGGGATGTTTTTCATCGGTTACTTCCTGTGCGAAGTCCCGAGCAACATCATTCTGCACAGGGTGGGTGCCCGGCGCTGGATCGCCCGGATCATGATTACCTGGGGCATCATCTCAGCCCTGTTTGCCTTTGTCGAAACGGCATGGCAGTTCTATGTGCTTCGCTTCTTGCTGGGCATTGCCGAGGCAGGGCTAGCTCCGGGCCTGCTGCTTTACCTCACGTATTGGTTCCCGTCCTACCGCCGCGCCAAGATGACGGTACTGTGGTTTATCGCCATCCCATTGTCCGGCATGGTAGGCGGCCCGCTGTCCGGCTGGATCATGGAGCGTTTCGCCGGCGTGCACGGTTGGGCCGGTTGGCAGTGGATGTTTCTGATCGAAGCCGTTCCTACCGTTGTGGTCGGTTTGATGGTACTGAGTTACCTGAAGGATGGCGTCAAGGATGCCCATTGGCTGGATGACGATGAAAAGAAACTGATCAGCAGCGAACTGGCTGAAGATGAGCAGCACAAGGTCACCCATGCCTCGGCAGGTGCGTTTATCCGTGATCGTCGGCTCTGGCTGTTGGCATCCATCTACTTTTGTGTGGTGATGGGCCAGTATGCAATCACGTTCTGGCTACCTACCCTGGTACGCAACGCCGGTATCGCTGATCCCTTGCATATCGGCCTGCTGACAAGTTTGCCGTACTGCTGCGCCATTGTGGCGATGCTGCTGGCCGGCCGAAGCGGGGATCGACATCGTGAGCGTCGTTGGCATCTGGCTGTTCCCATGGTGGCCGGTGCGACAGGTCTGACACTCGCCGCGCTGCTGGGTGGTCATATCAGCGCCTCCATCCTGAGCCTTTGCCTCGCTGCTGCCGGTATTCTCTCTGCCTCTTCACTGTTCTGGATGCTGCCTACCAATCTGCTGGGTGGTGTTTCGGCTGCTGCCGGCATTGCCGCCGTCAATAGCTTCGCCAACCTGGCGGGCTTCTGCTCACCTTATCTGATCGGCTGGATCACCACGTCCACAGGCTCCAGTGCGATTGGCATGTACCTCATTACCGGTGTGCTGGCATTCGGGGCCCTATTGGTCTTCCGTATCCCTGCTGCCTTGGTCAATCGTTGAGTTCAAGCAAGGAGTCATACCATGCAAACACAATCTGCTCCGACAGGCGCGCCCGATCTCGCGGAGCGCGCCTACAACATTCGCCGCCATGCCTTACGCATGGGGCAGGTGCAGGGTCAGGGCTATATCGGTCAGGCATTGGGGGCAGCCGATCTGCTCGCCGCGTCTTACTTCCATGCAATGCGTTATCAGCCGGAAAACCCCGAGTGGGAAGGGCGTGACCGTTTCTACCTGTCTATCGGTCATTACGCCATTGCGCTTTACGCCGCACTGATCGAGGCGGGCATCGTTCCCCTTGATGAACTGGAAACCTATGGTACCGATGACAGCCGTCTGCCGATGTCCGGCATGGCTGCCTACACCCCCGGTATGGAAATCACAGGCGGCTCTCTGGGACATGGCTTAGGGATTGCCGTAGGGGCGTGCCTGGGCCTCAAGCGCAAGCACTCCGAGGCGTTTGTTTACAACCTGCTTTCTGATGGCGAACTAAATGAGGGCTCTACCTGGGAGGCAGCAATGTCGGCGTCCCACTGGAAGCTCGATAACCTGATTGCCGTGATCGATGTAAACAACCAACAAGCCGACGGGCGTTCCAGTGAAATCCTGACGTTCGAGCCGATTGTCGATCGCTGGCAGGCCTTCGGCTGGTACACGCAACGGATCGACGGTAACGATCTCGGTGCGTTGGTAACAGCATTCGATAATGCCAGGCAACACACCGGCCCCCAGCCTCGCGTCATCATTTGCGACACACGCATGGGTAAGGGCGTGCCGTTCCTGGAAACACGTGACAAGACCCATTTCATTCGGGTGGACGAGGATGAATGGGAAAAAGCCCTGGAAGCCCTTGAAGTCGGGAGAGTCTAATGAATACGCCAACCTCTGCAACTGTAACGGCCGAACCGGCCAAGAAGCGCCTGACTACATCGGCGATGATCGCATCCATTGCCAGCGAGGGCCAACCCACACGCCCAGCCCCCTTTGGTCATGCATTAGCGGCGTTGGCCGAGCAACGCAAGGACATCGTCGGGCTCTCGGCTGACCTTGCCAAGTACACGGATCTGCATATCTTTGCCAAGGCGCATCCAGATCGATTCTATCAGATGGGCATGGCCGAGCAGCTTCTGATGAGCGCCGCTGCAGGAATGGCCCGTGAGGGATTTACGCCATTCGCGACCACCTATGCCGTATTCGCCTCCCGCCGCGCGTATGATTTCATCTGCATGGCCATCGCCGAGGAAAATCTCAACGTCAAGATCGTATGTGCCTTGCCGGGGCTCACTACAGGTTATGGCCCGAGCCATCAGGCCACCGATGACCTGGCGATCTTCCGCGCCATGCCCAATCTGATGGTTATCGATCCGTGTGACGCATTGGAGATTGAGCAGGCTGTACCCGCTATCGCAGCCCATAATGGCCCGGTATATATGCGTCTGCTGCGTGGCAACGTACCGCTCGTGCTGGATCGATTCGACTATAAGTTCGAAATCGGTAAGGCCAAGACGCTCTGTCCAGGTAAGGATGTGTTGATCATCTCGACAGGACTCATGACCATGCGTGCAGTGGAGGCGGCTGATCGTCTCCGTGCCGACGGTATCGACGCGTCCATCCTTCATGTACCAACGATCAAGCCACTCGATGAACAGACCATCCTGGCGGAGGCCCGAAAGCCGGGGCGGCTTGTGGTAACAGTGGAAAACCATTCCATCATGGGCGGTCTGGGGGAGGCGGTCGCCAGCCTGCTCCTACGCAACGGTGTGACGCCGACGTTCAGGCAGATCGCGCTGCCGGATGCGTTTCTCGATGCTGGCGCGCTGCCTACTCTGCATGATCGCTACGGGATTTCCACCCAGGCGGTCGCAGCGCAGATCAAGGGTTGGCTGTAGTCGAAGCGACAAGGTGCGGATCACTGATTCTTACCTTGTCATTCTGTCTTCCTGGAATCCCTGACCGATATGCTCCCTTATGAAGACTCATGCTTTAGTTGATCCTGACTATCTGGCTTATGCCCAGCCACCCGGTGAGCCGTGGACCCAAGAAGCGCTACCTGCGATTCGCGATCGCCTGCGAGCCGGTTACCCGAGCCCGGCATTTCCCGGTTATGACCCAGTTGCCATTCCAGGTCCGAGTCTAGGCATCAGTCTTCAGCTATGTGTTTATCGACCTGAATCCAAGCTGCACACTAACCGACCGGCCATTTTGTACCTGCATGGAGGTGGTTTCGTCGTTGGCGACACGGCCATGGTTGACGATTACCTAACTGAGCTCGCCCAAGCATTGGGTGCAGTGGTCGTTGGCGTTGATTATCGCCTTGCGCCTGAAACGCCGTTTCCTGGGCCGCTGGAGGACTGTTATGCCGGTCTGGAATGGCTTTTCAAGCAAGCCGATACACTCCAGGTCGACAGGCATCGAGTATTAGTGATGGGGCATAGTGCTGGCGGAGGACTTGCCGCTGCACTGGCGCTCCTGGCACGCGACAGGGGCCGTTATCCTCTCGCCGGGCAGATGCTGATCTATCCCATGTTGGACTACCGAACCGGTACGGCAGAGGCACCTCTGTCGAATTCGAGTACGGGAGAATTCTACTGGACGGCAGAAGATAACCAGTTTGCCTGGAAATGCATGCAAGGCGCATATGAACTAAGCGCCAGCCAGATGGGTTATTTCTCGCCCGCATTGGCTGATGACCTGTCTGGTCTGCCGACTACGTTCATGGCAGTAGGCGCGCTGGATCTTTTCCTCGAAGAAGATGTGCAGTACGGTATGCGGCTTTCGCGTGCAGGTGTGCCACTGGAGCTTCATGTTTACCCGGGCGTATTCCATGGGTTTGACCGTTTTCCTGGCCAGCGCTCCGACACCTGCCGTGCCGACATAAGTGCCGCGCTCAAACGCATGCTGAAGGTATCTCTTTAATTACAGTCACCACAGCCGACCCTGTCGGCTGTGGTAATCAAGAAGCTGCGTCTGAATCTAGGACCAGCCTCCGAAGGAGAATAGCAATGAGCGACTTGCCGATCATTGATGCACACCATCATCTGTAAGATCTGGACGAGTATTACTATCCCTGTCTCCACGAGGGCGTAAAACCAAGCACGCAATCGACTCAGGCTGAACAGATGACCGCTGCGGTCAACGAAATGACGAAGGTGGGTGAGGTTGCGGACTATGGAGCATCCGCAGCCCAAGCAACAGGCACAGGTAGAGCAGGGTAATACGCTGATCGTCAATGCAGGCAAGGCGGTTCAGGCATTGGGTAGGACTATGGAGCAAGCCACCAATACGGTACAGATGGTATCTACCAACAGTGCAGATATCGAGAAAATCGTGGCCGTCATTAAGTCAGTGGCTGAGCAGACCAACTTGCTGGCACTCAATGCGGCAATCGAGGCAGCACGGGCGGGAGAACATGGACGAGGCTTTGCAGTGGTAGCCGATGAGGTACGCTCACTCGCCACGCGCACTCAGGAATCACCCGCGAAATTGAAAGCATGATTGCAACCCTACAGGAAGGCGCGGCTACCGCTGCCAAGGAAATGCAGTTAAGCCGAAGCATGGCGCGTGACACCGAGGTGCTGACAACGGATGCTGTTGCCGCGCTTCAAGGTATAAGCCTTGAGGTAGGCGCAATTAACAGCATGAACACTCAGATTGCCTCAGCGTCTGCACAGCAGAGCGTGGTGGCAGAAGAGGTAAGCACCGACCGTATTCATGGGGCAAGCCTGGAAACCTCAAAAGGCTCACAACATATCGCGGATGCCAGTCGTCAGCTTGCTGGCCTGGCAAGTCAGCTAGCGGATCGAGTCAGCGTCTTCCACGTGTAATTTTGGTGACTGGATGGCTCAGGCTTCACAAGACTTTCCACGCTTATATAACGTCTGAATGAAATGCTACGTAACGAGTTGAAGGGCATGTTTGTCCGTCGATGACGGTCGGATTTGTCATTCAGGTCAGTGTGGTTCTGGTCATGCCTCCGATCCTTCCGCTTGTTCGGCGTTTAGCACGTTTTAGGTCTATGGGGCTTATTGTCTTGTGCTGGGTGTCTATCAGCGCCTCTGCCAATCCCAACTTGTCCCAAGTGCTGGATGATGCTCAAGCACTTGGGCCGCTGGAAACGGTGATTGTCAGTCACGATGGGCAGGTGATGGCTGAGCGCGGTTATCGAGGGCACCGCACAACTACACCCACCAATATCAAATCTGCCTCCAAGCTGGTGGTATCAGCGCTGATCGGTATCGCCATTGACAAGGGGATTCTCAAAGGGACTGATCAAACAATCGCTCCGCTGTTGTCAGAAGACCTTCCGGCAAAACCGGATCCGCGGCTGAAGGACATTACGATTGGTAATCTCCTGTCCATGCAGGCGGGACTGGCGTCTACTTCAGGGCCGAACTATGGCGCCTGGGTTGCTAGCAGAAACTGGGTGAAAGCTGCCCTGGCGCGTCCTTTTGAAAACGACCCTGGTGGTCCCATGATCTACTCCACCGGCTCAACTCACCTGCTTTCGGCTATTTTGACCCGACAAACCGGGCGCTCGACCTTGCAGCTGGCCCAACTCTGGCTGAAACCTCTTGATGGTTTTGCCATTACCAGCTGGAGTCGCGATCCGCAGGGTATCTATATCGGTGGTAACGAAATGGCCATGAGCCCACGATCATTGCTGGCATTTGGCGAACTATACCGGAGGAAAGGTGTAACCCAGAACGGTAGCCATCTGATCTCATCCCGTTGGGTAGAAGAATCCTGGCAGGTTCGTACCTACTCACGCTATACCAGGGATGGTTATGGATATGGCTGGTTTGTTACGCGAATCGCGAACCAGGAGGTGTATTACGGCTGGGGATTCGGTGGGCAGATGCTGTATATCGTGCCCCGCCAGAAGTTGACGGTCGTCATGACCTCAAATGGTAGCGCCTCGGCTGCGCGCTCAGGGCATCGGGACGACTTGCACCGCTTGTTGGGCAGCATTATCGAGATTTACGCGCAGTAAGGCTTTACGACAAGACTGGGATAGTCTTCCGGACAGGTGGTTGCTCACCTGTCCGGTTTTACGCTCTGTCAGAGTATCAGGCTGCCTATCCAGGCCAACACGAAAGCGATAGTACCAATGAGCGTTTCCATCACGGTCCAGGTCTTGAGCGTGGTTTTTTCGTCCATATCAAGGAAGCGACCCACCAGCCAGAAGCCGGAGTCGTTTACATGGGAGAGCACAGTAGCGCCCCCGGCAATCGCCACGACGATAAAGCACAGGTCGAACTGGCTCAGTCCACCGGTTGCGGCTACGGTCGGTGCCATGAGCGCGGCTGCGGTTGTGAGGGCAACGGTTGCCGAACCTTGGGCTACCCGTAGCGCCGCCGAAATCACAAAGGCCGCAACGATTACCGGAAGTCCGGTATCTGCCAGCATTTGAGACAGTGCGTCGCCAATGCCACTTGTACGCAACACACCACCAAACATGCCACCTGCACCCGTCACCAGCACGATGGAGCAGATAGGGCCGAGTGCGCCGTCACATACTTTTTCCAGATGCTTACGGCTGTGTCTACCGCTAAAGACGATCAACGCAAAAAATACCGTGATCAGCAAGGCCACTGGCGTCTTGCCCAGCATCCGCAGGAACTGGACCCATGTACTTTTGCCATCGACTGTACCCATAACGCTCAAGGTATTCAGGCCGGTATCCAGAAAGATCAGGATCAAGGGCAACAACAGGATAGCAAGTACGGTAGAGAAGCGGGGCGGGGTAACTGTCGTATCACGGTCAGCATCGGTCAAAAAGCTTGCTGGAATACCAACATGAAATTTCTTGCCCGACCACAGGCCGAACAGATAAGCGCCAAAATACCAGGTAGGCAGCGCGATGATGGCTCCAACGATAACCAGCAAACCGATGTTTGCACCCAGAAGTTCTGCGGCAGCAACCGGGCCTGGGTGCGGCGGAACCAGCGCGTGCATGGCGGCGAATGCACCGGCCGCCGGTAACGCATAGCTCAGCGTAGAGCCGCCCAAACGCTTGGCCACACTGAAGATGATCGGCAGCATCACGATCAGCCCCGCGTCAAAGAAGATGGGAAAGCCGAAAAGCAGCGATGCTACGCCAAGTGCGAAGGGCGCACGGTGTTCACCGAAGCGATTGATCAGGGTGTCGGATAGAACCTGGGCACCGCCTGTAATCTCCAGAAGACGTCCGATCATGGCGCCCAAGCCAACCAGCAATGCCACCGAGGCAAGGGTATTACCAAAGCCGGTCAATAGTGTCGGGACTACCTTGTCAAAAGGGATCTGCGTCGCGAGTGCCGTCAGGATACTTACCAGCACAAGCGCCAGAAAAGCATGGACCTTGAATCGCATAATCAAGAGGAGCAGCAGAATTACAGCGCCTGCTGCTATGAGGAGCAATATACTGGCGCTGAGCGCAGTAGGTTCAGTCATGGTGGGCCACTTTCTATTGTTGTTGGTCGTTAGCGAAAGCCATACATGTGTGCGCCTGACGTCTGAGGACTACCAGAACGTCAACACCCTCGCTGCAACATGCAGTGAGGGTGAGGTAGGAGCAAAGCCATACATGCCGGACATGTCGCCTCACATGTTATTGTTATAGATGAAGCGTTAACGGGAGTCCGGCCGGTCAGGCGCTTTTAACAGCCGCAAACGTATCGTTCCACCAGTCGGACGCCTGCTGGCTGATCACCTCGATGGGCAGTGTCGCGTCCACAACAAGGGTCGCGTCTTCCTGAAGAGGCGGCTCCAGCGCTGCAAACTGGCTATCCACCAGGCTTGCAGGCATGAAATGCCCAGGCCGGTTGGCAACACGCACGGCTGCGTCTTCACGGGTAAGATTCAGAAATACAAAGCCCAAGCCTGGAACGGCGGAACGGAGCTTGTCACGGTACTTCTGTTTGAGGGCGGAACAGGTGAGAACGGGCTTGATACCTGCGTTTACGGCATCAGCCATTTCCTGACCCAGGCGAGTCAGCCAGTCGGCGCGGTCTTCATCGGTGAGCGGAATGCCAGCACTCATCTTGGCGATGTTTGCAGCAGGATGAAACTGGTCACCTTCGATCAGGACACCACCGCTGCGTTGAGCAATGGCCTCACCAATGCAGCTCTTGCCGCAACCAGCCACGCCCATCACAACCAGGGCAGGGATATACGTATTCATAGGATTCTCCAGCCGAAGATAGCGCTATCTTTAATTAAAAAATCTGAACAGATAGCGGCTTCGTATGTTGTAGCTCTTGTTTGCCAGATGATGCATCTCGAAAACAATGACGATTGACTGCTTTAATTTTCGAGACAGCGCTAACTTAAGCATACTGCCCGGACTTGGCAAGCGCTTTTGATACCAAGGTTCCGCCAAAAACGTGACGGGGTAAAGGCTGACGCCAGTTAAAAGATCAGCTCTCCGTTATCCTTTCGGGCTCATAAGGCCAGCGGTCTCAGCACCGTCAACAGTGAGCGTAGCGCCATTGATATAGCTTGATGCAGGCGACAGCAACCAGTAGACCGCTTCGGCTACCTCTTGGGGCGAGCCCAAGCGGCCTGCGGGTATCCGTGAGGTAAGCGCAGCAAGATGAGCGGCATCCTGAATAACCTTGTCCATCATGCGTGTGGCGATCTGCCCAGGGCACACTGCGTTGAAGCGCACCTCTGAGCCATATTCCAACGCCAGCGCCTGGGTGAGTCCCAGCAGAGCGGCCTTGGTTGCACAGTATACTGCAAGTCCTTGTTCACCCGTCTTGCCTGCAATGGAAGACACTGTAACGACCGCGCCATGTGCTGCCCGCAGGCCCGGAAGCGCATGCTTGATGTAGAAAAACACCGAGCGCGTGTTTACCGCGAAAAGATGATCCCAGGTGTCCTGAGTCATCGTGGCGAACTCACCACGGCTGGACATGCCGGCACTGTTGACCAGGCCGGACAGTCGGCCTCTCCCAATATCATTGCATGCGATACGACCTTTTGGCAGTCCTGCTCACTTAAGACATCGCCTGCCACGAAAACTGCTGTCTTCAGCCGTGTCTGCAAGGCTTGCCCTGCACTTTCGTCCCGGCCGGTAAAAACGACCTGATGCCCTTCAGCAACCAGTTTTTCAACCACCGCCGCGCCAATGCCCTGGGTACCACCCGTTACGATAAACATGGTTTGCTCTCTACGTGGTTTCAGGGCGTGCCTGTTTCTTAATCAAGTAAAGCGGGGAATCTCTAACGAACCAATGGCGGTGTATTGGCTCAGACCTATAACAAGCCAAGCCGTAGCCTATCGTGGAGCGGTTGTTGCTCTACCCGCATACTGACCTTCAGGCGTACCTTTTAATTATGGATCAAACGACCCAGCCCCTTGATCTTGCGCAGTGTGACAGGGAACCGATTCATATTCCCGGATCGATTCAGCCACACGGCATCTTGCTTGCTATCGACCCTGATACCCAGACTATTCAACAAGTTGCCGGTGATACTGTGCGGTTTTTAACACGAAACCCTACTGACTTGCTGGGGCAGCCAGTCGATACGGTTTTTGGGGCCGAGGCCGCGACGTCTCTTCTGACGCTCGAGCCTGATATGACTGAACCTTTGTATTTAGGCTCGTTGTCGCCAGCAGGCAACCTTGGTATGCCCGTAGATCTGACAGCACATATTTGCAATGGTGTGCTGTTTCTAGAGCTGGAGCCTTCCTCAGAGTATCAAATCACTGCGGCGCAGAGGGTCGGCGAGATCCATCGGGTTCTTACAATTTGGAGTGCCACAACCAGTCTGCACGCTCTGCTTAAGAGTGTAAGTGAGGAGTTTCGCCGCCTGACCGGGTTTGATCGGGTAATGATTTATCGGTTTCTAGAGGATGGGACTGGGCTTGTCGCATCTGAAGACAAGATCGATAGTCTTGACGCGCTCCTCAACCATCATTATCCCGCCTCCGACATTCCCAGGCAGGCGCGAGCGCTTTATCTTCGGAATCCCATCAGAACAATAGCGGATGCTGGGTATACACCTGCTCCGCTCATTCCGGCATTGAACCCCATTACAGGTCAGCCATTGGACATGAGCGGATGCAGCTTGCGCAGCGTTTCGCCCATTCATATTCAATATCTTAAAAACCTGAACGTTACAGCCTCTATGTCCGTCTCGATAGTCGTGGATGGGCAACTATGGGGACTTGTCTCCTGCCATCATACCTCTCCCAAACGGGTCTCTTATGATATGCGCGAGACCTGTAAACTATTAGGGCAGACGCTGGGCCAATCGATTAAGGCGCATTTGGAAAAAGCGATTAACAATCAGGCGCAGCAATTGGCTTTTGCTCGTGAAGAGTTACTCAATAGGCTGACAGGGTTGTCTGCTGTTGAAGAAAGTATTCGGCGCTATTTGAAGGATGTTCAGCACCTTGTTCACGCAGAGGGTGCAGCACTGCTTCTTCACGGTAAGCTTACCCTACTGGGCAGTACGCCATCTGAGGAGCAGGCCCGAGCATTGATAGAGTGGCTTCTGGAGCCATCCATGCCGACTACCTTTGCGACCAAAAGTCTTGTAGATCATTATGAGCCTGCAAAGGTGTATGCCACCCAGGCCAGCGGCTTACTGGCGGTTGTAATCTCGCACAGTCCTCCGTTTGTATTGCTATGGTTCAGGGCCGAATATCTTGAAACCATTAATTGGGCAGGTAATCCCCATAAGCCAGTTGAGCCAGGTTCTACTCCTGGGCAGTTGACGCCGCGAAAGTCATTTGAAGACTGGAAAGAAACGGTTCGCTATCAAGCCAAGCCCTGGTCAAAGGCTGAAATAGATTCAGCCCGAAAGTTTGGCCGGGCGCTTCTTGATATGCGCATGAAAGACATGCTCCAAGGTCTGAACGGGCAGCTGCAGAAAATGCTGGTCGATAAGGAGGTTCTCCTTGCCAGGAAAGACTCGCTAACCAAAGAGGCGCAAGAGCACATTCAAACGCTGCATAAGCGTGAGGCCGAACTGAGTGCCATCCTGGAAAATACCAGTGACGGGTACATCTGTACGGATGAAAGGGGGGCTGTTACCGCCTGGAATCGCAAAGCCGAAGAGATCTTTCTCTGGAGTCGAGAAGAAGCAATAGGCGCGTCTATAGAGGATTTGATTATTCCGCCGATGATGCGTCAGGCTTATCGTGACGATTTGAAAGGCTTCCTCGTCACAGGAGAAAGCAACAATGTGGGCAAGGTTGTCGAACATTCGGCGTTGCGTAAGGATGGGATGCTGATTCCCGTCGAGACACGCATCACGGCGATCCAGATTGACAGCCGTACGATCTTCAGCGCCTTTGTACAGGATATTACGCCGCGCAAACTCCAGGAAAAAGCGCGATTAAGAGATGCTCAGGAGGATGCTCTGACGGGCCTGGCCAACCGGCGTATGATGTATCGCTTTCTCAAGGCGAGGTTGGAGGCCAAGCCTACCGCGGAGAATCCGCTTTGGCTCCTGTACCTTGATCTGGATGGTTTCAAACCCATAAACGATACCCTTGGGCACGCGGCTGGTGATCAGATGTTGGTTGAGGTTTCTCACCGGCTGAAACAATGTATGCGTGAGGATGATCTTGTCTCCCGTATTGGGGGCGATGAGTTCGTCATTGTAGCCAGCGGTCTGCCAAACCGGGCTTTTATTGAAAAACTCTGCGAGCGACTCCTTAATAGCCTGCGAAAGCCTGTGTTGATCAATAAGCATGAGGTGAGTGTAGGATGCAGCATGGGGATCGTTTCGGCGCCGGAGGATAGCTGTCAGGCTGACGATCTCTTGCGTTTTGCCGATATAGCGCTTTACGAAGCCAAAGCGTCAGGCCGGAACACGTGGCAGTTTTACACCTCACGGATGAGTAGTCGTCTTCTGGTTCGGCGGCAACTCGAGACGGATCTTAGACTAGCCTTACGTCGAGACGAATTGCGCTTGGAGTTTCAGCCCCGTTATAAGATACGAGGCGGTCATCTAACAGGGGCCGAAGCCTTGGTACGATGGCAGCATCCTCTACGCGGCTATTTAAGCCCTGACCATTTTATTTCCATTGCGGAAGAAACCGGCCTAATCGTGCCATTGAGTGACTGGGTATTACGCAGGGCGTGCCTAGAGGCTACGCGGTGGCAGGACTCAGCCTTTGTCTCGGTCAATCTTTCACCGATAGAATTCAAGCGCAGTGACTTGGTAGCTCGCATACACGCGGTTCTAGAGGAAACCGGGCTTGCGCCTGAGCGCCTGGAGCTTGAGATTACCGAAAGCGTTATGCTTGATAACACCAACGATGCTTTGGCTATTATGCGAGCACTCAAGGAGCTAGGCGTTAGGCTAGCCATGGATGATTTTGGCACCGGCTACTCCTCATTAAGCTACGTCCATACCTATCCCTTCGACGGCATCAAGATCGACCGTAGCTTTATTGCCGCGTTGGATGGCTCGTCTAGTGGCGAGGCAATTATCGAAGCCATCATTGGTTTGGGTCGTGCCTTATCGCTCACTGTTACGGCTGAAGGCGTTGAAACCCAGGAGCAGCTTGAATTATTGACTCGGCTTAACTGCCATCAGGCACAAGGGTTTTATTTAGGTCGCCCCGCGCACGGTGATCTGCTTATGACTCACTAGCATGATTTGTAGATACGCAACTTCCCTAGTACCACGGGGGCTTGGTTAAAGCAGCAAGGGATTCAACACTATCCGCTAAGTTTTTAGCATTTCTGGCAGAGGAGGACGCTCCAGCAGTGCAGACCCGTGAAGGGTTGCAACAATACAGCTGGCAACCCTAGGCACCGCTTCATGGTCGTTTGACTGGGGCAGGCAACGTAACCAGCTTTACATAATCATTCCAAAAGGCTTGTTGATCGATACCAAATACCACCTTGGCTTTCTGGGTGCCTAATGGGGGATTCTTGTGGTAGCCCAGTGACCTGCCGTAGTTCGGGCCAAAGTGGGTATCAACGTCAACCCAAAGGTCTTTCGATTCGGTTACCAGTTCCGGGTGCACTAGGAAGAGCGCCGGCAGACTGTCCCAGGTAAAACTCTGGTAGGCAGGGTCCTTGTCGAACTCAGGGCCCAGGACTGTCTTGTAAAGGTCAGGGATAACCCCTTCAGCGGCCACGATGCGCTTGTAGACGCCTGCGTTGAAGATGACCTTTTCGCAGACGTCGTTGGGGAAGATCACATGCTCTATCGGCGAGCGTAAAACGATCCGTGCAGCCTCCGGGTCGAACCACCAGTTGAATTCTGCTGCGGGCGTGGTATTGCCTGGAATCCCGATGGCGCCGCCCATGTACACGATCCGCTTGATCAGCGGCACGATCTCAGGTGCGCTGCGGATGGCCAGGGCAAGGTTAGTCAGCGGGCCGACAGCCAGAATTGTGACTTCATGGGGGTGCTGCTTGATGCTGTCGATAATGAACTGGGTCGCTGATTCAGGGCGTACCGTCGTATGGGTGGCGCGGCCATCCGGAGGCGCGATGAGCGCATCGGCTGAAGTCGGTCGTGGACCTTTGAAGGCGCCAGGCCATCCTGCGCCAAACAGCGCCTGTTCTTGCGGGTACGTCGAGAGGTCATGTAGAAGCGGGTAGGCTGCGCCAGAATAAACGCCGACCTCCTTTTCCACGCCCATACGCTCGACGGCCTTGAGGGCGTCTACCTGCTCTTGATCCACCCAGGCATTGCCGCTCACCAATGTCATGCCCAACAGCTCGATCCGTTTTTGCGCATGCAGTTGCGCCAGCATGATGAACGCCTGACCGTCATCATTGAGTACATTGAAGTCGGTATCGAAAATAACCTTGTCTGCAGCCTGTATAGGGCCTGCCAGAACGCCAAAGGCCAGGACGGCGGCGCAGTATTTGAAGAGTGCTCGCATCGGTTGGGGGACTCTTGTTGTAATAGTGATGCAGCAAGTGAGACAGGTCTCATCTGCCCGAAAGCTGTATTGCCAAGCATAACGCAGCGGCAATGAACTCTGCCAACAATGACGTTCATTTTGGCAGGCCAATTCCTAGGCATAATGCAGAAACAGCGAAGCCCGGATGAGGTTTCCGGGCTTCGCGTAGAGGTCAGCTCTGATTACAGAGATTACTTCGTATCGGGAAGGGCATATGCAATCAGATAATCACCCATTTTGGTGCCAAAAGAGCCGTGCCCGCCCGCCATGATGACAACGTACTGCTTGCCATTGGCTTCGTAGGTCATGGGTGTCGCCTGGCCACCTGCCGGCAGACGTGCTTCCCATACCTTGTCGCCATTGGTCACGTTATAAGCGCGGATATAGTTGTCCTGAGTACCGGCAATAAACATCAGGTTGCCAGCTGTCGAGATCGGGCCTCCCAGCATAGGGACACCAATTTTCAACGGTGGCAGCTGAAGCCCCTGCAGACTGTCCCGAATCGTGCCGATTCGCTTACGCCAAACCACTTCGTGGGTTTTCATATCGACCCCGGCGACATAGCCCCAGGCCGGCTGCTTGCACGGAAGACCCAGCGGTGACAGGAACGCATTGATCTCTACACCAAACGGCACACCATATTGGGGCTGAATGCCCGTTTCGGTGCCGGTCCCTTTGGCGCCTTCTTCTGGCCACATGGGATTACCCGGGCCGCGCGGAATCAGCTTTGACACAAAGGGCAGCGCCATAGGATTCATTAACGCTATTTGGCGATCGGAGTTGACGGAAATGCCACCCCATTCAAAGACGCCAAGGTTACCGGGGAAAACAATCGTGCCCTGTTCGGACGGTGGCGTGTATTGACCCTTATAGCTCAGGCGCTTGAAGATCACGCGGCACATCAGCTGATCGAACATGGTGGCGCCCCACATGTTCTTGTCAGTCAGTGTCTGGATGGGGGTCAGGTTCAAGGCGGAGCGAGGCTGCGTCGGGCTTACCCAATCGCCTTCTGCGGCGCCCTGTGGTACCGGCACCTCCGTAATGGGCACAATGGGCTTGCCGTCACGACGATCCAGTACGAACAGATTACCCGCCTTGGTCGGTACGTAAACAGCAGGAACCGTGTCGCCAGATTCTGTCTTTACATCAGCAAGAGTAGGCTGGGAAGGTACATCCATGTCCCAGAGGTCATGGTGGGTAGTCTGATAAGACCAGACCAGTTTACCGGTCGAGCCGTTCAGCGCAACGATGGCACTGGCATAGCGCTCCATAAGCGGCGTACGGTGGCCGCCCCAGATATCAGGCGTGGCGTTACCTGTCGGTACATAGACTACATCGGCAGCGGCATCATAGGCCAAGGGTGCCCAGGCGTTGGGTGAGTTGTTAACCAGGGTCTTGCCGTCAGTCGGGATCGCATTGGGATCTTCTGCACCCGTATCGAATATCCACTGCAACGCGCCGGTATTGACGTCATAACCCCGGATGGCGCCTGATGGCTCATGGATAGAGAAGTTGTCAGTAACTGAGCCACCAATGATTACTGTAGTGCCCGTTACAACCGGCGGTGAGGTGGGCTGTAAACCACCTGGATAGGTATAAGGATGCATCTCCTTAAGATCCAGCTCGCCATTGTTGGCAAATTCGCTACATGGTTGGCCATTGTCTGCGTTGATGGCAAAGAGACGGCCATCATTGACGGGCAGGAAGACCTTGCGTGGGCAGCTGGTTTGAGCCTGGGGTTTACCGGCGAGGCTGGCTGCAAACTCCGTGGTGTTGGCTTGATCGTAATAGGATACCCCACGGCAGGTCAGGTGCTGGTAGGAGGGTTCCGATTTAAGCTTGGGATCGAACCTCCATTTTTCCTTGCCTGTAGCCGGGTCCAGCGCTACTAATATCTGGTGCGTGGTGCAGATATACATGTTATCGCCAATCTTGATTGGGGTCAGTTCGTTAGTGGTTTCCCCCGAATCGTTCTCGGTTCTGGACTCGCCACTACGAAATGTCCAAGCGACCTGCAGGTCTTTGACGTTGTTCTCGTTGATCTGATTCAGCGGCGAGTAGCGCGTACCGCTTTGGGTCCTGCCGTAGGCAGGCCAGTCCGCCGGGCTGATACCCTCTACCGGCTGAGCCTGGGCAGGCTGGGTAGACGCCAGGCTGCCATTGATCTCCTGCGGATCATTGAAGATCGAATACACCAGTACGGCAATGGACAGCACCAGCGTTGCAGATAAAAAGGTTTTGCTGGCTCTAAGACCTGCGCCAATGCCACGCGTTACTCCGGGAATCAACAGCCAGATGCCCAACAGACCGAGAATATTCAGGCGTGGTACGAGAGCCCAGAAATCGGTGCCTGCTTCCCAGAGGCCCCATACGAGCGTCACGAGCATCAGTACCGCATAAAGCCAGATCGCGGCGGTAGAGCGACGCGCGAGCAGAATAGCGCTGATCAGCAGAGCAATACCGCTGATCACGTAATAATACGAGCCGCCTAATACTGCAAGCCAGGCCCCTCCAATCACTAAAATTACCGCGAATATAACGGCGATAACCGCAGTGAAAGTTCTCAATCCAGACCTTGTCGATAAAGTGCTCATCAACTGTTTCTCTCTTTGTAAAAACGCGCGGATCCTTTAGTGAACTATCAAAGGCGTTATTGAATACCGAAACGGAATACGGTCGTGCTATTAAATACCTCCCCAGGTTTTAATACCGTACTAGGAAAGTCCGGTTGGTTCGGGCTGTTTGGATAATGCTGGGTTTCAAAGGCAAACGCTTCAGTCTGCCGATATACCTTGCCGCCTGCGCCCGTTACGTTCCCCTTGAGAGCATTACTGGTATAAAACTGCAAGCCGGGTTCTGTAGTCAGGCACTCAAGTGTGCGACCCGTTCCATGATCAACGACCTTGGCCGCATCTTGTAGCGCCTTTGGATCAGCGCCTTTGTTCAATACCCAGTTGTGGTCAAAACCGTGGGCATAAAGCAACTGTGGGTCGTTGGCGCGAATGTCTTTGCCAATGGCTTTAGGCCTTCGGAAGTCAAAAACACTGTTTTCCACCGGTTGCAGGGTACCGGTAGGGATCGACTGAGCATCGGTGGGAAGATAATGATCGGCATTTATCTGCACCACCTGATCCAGGACTCCATGAGTACTGTCAGGTCCGGCCAGATTGAAGTAACTGTGGTTGGTCAGGTTGATGACCGTGCTCTTATCCGTCTGGGCCTGATAGTCAATACGAAATGTATTGTCGTCAGAAAGGCTGTAGGTAACAGTTAGCTGGAGGTTGCCTGGAAACCCCTGATCGCCCTCTGGGCTGTTTAGCTTCAGGGCAGCCTTGACCACAGGGCCTTCAGTCACCAGTGGCGTGACCTGCCAGATGCGCTTGTCATAGCCCTTGCTACCGCTGTGCAGCGTATTAGGACCATCATTTCGTTCGAGCTGATAGTTTTTTCCGTCAAGTATGAACTGCCCTTTGGCGATGCGATTGGCGTAGCGGCCAATCAGAGCGCCAAAGTGGATGCCTTCACGAGCATCCACGACTTCGTAACCATGCAGATCATCGTACCCCAGCACAATGTTGGCGCGTTTGCCGTGTCGGTCAGGCGTAATGATCTCCGTAATAACACCACCAAAACTTAAAAAAGAGACGCTTATGCCTTTGTCGTTAGTCATGGTGTAGCGCGTTACAGAATGGCCATCTCGCGTGGTGCCGTAAGATTCCTGAGACAACGTCGAAGCAGCGCTGTATTGGCTGGCGAATATGCCTAAAGCAGCTACGAACAAACCTGAAGCCCGCATTGTTATAAGTCCACCTAATTGAGCAATACAGGTCAGAGTCAAAATGTTACAACTCGTTCGTTGCCAAAGTGCGATAAACACTGGATTAGATCTTTCACGTACAAAGTGTCAGGAAATTAGGCGGTTTGGACTTCTATTTGGACTTCTATTCGTCTCTGCGTTAATAACTGAACGTAGCCTGATATGGCCGATTTGCCCGAGGTTTTCTGCAGTCGTACGATATGCAGACAAGGCTGTACCTAATGAAAGTTTTAAGGGTCGTGAGCAAGCGGAACGAATAGCAATCCTTGAATTCTGTGAATAATTTAAATGCTTTTAAAGCGATTCAAAATTTGTTTTCGTTGTGTAATTTATTGCATGCCGTTTCGAGTAGAGGCGTTGTCGGCGCTACATGTAATCGCGGCATTGAACCGCCCAAGCGATCAAGTGAACGACATAGCATTGAGAAACCAATATGCAGTCAAATTAATGAAGGTTTGCATAGACGACGTCTAAGTGACTCTCGAAGCACTAGCGGGCCGCTTGTGTCTCATTCGTTGTGTTCTCGATAAGCATCGCTTGTAAAGTGGTATGCGTGCCCTCGCCAGAATGTACTTTCTAACTAGCGATCGCTTGGCTCTGGAATGCAGCTCCTGATGAACTTGGGTTTGCTGCTGCGGTTCTACTGGTGCATACCTTCCATGATCCAGATAGGCTGACATGACTCGTTTTACTAACAAGGTGGTGCTCGTGACAGGGGCAGGATCGGGTATTGGTGAAGCAACTGCCAAGCGATTTGCGGAAGAGGGCGCTAAGGTCGTGCTGGTGGGCAGAACGACCGAAAAGCTTGAGCACGTGGCGCGTACGCTTCCGGCGGATAGCAGCTACATCAAGACCGCTGATGTCTCGGACCGGATTCAAGTAGAGCAACTGATCGCGGATGTCATCCAGAAGTATGGCCGCCTGGATGTGCTGGTGAACAATGCGGGTACGGTGGCCCAGGGCAAGATTACCGAGGCTGATGTCGACGACTGGCGCAAGGTCATGTCCACCGATCTGGACGGTGTGTTTTATTGTAGCCGAAGCGCCTTGCCTGAGCTGATCAAGCAGAAGGGCTGCATCGTCAATGTCTCCTCGGTCTCAGGCTTGGGTGGTGATTGGGGAATGAGTATTTACAACGCGGCCAAAGGGGCAGTGACCAACTTTACCCGTGCCTTGGCAATGGACTTTGGTGAAGAAGGCGTCAGGGTCAATGCCGTATGCCCCAGCCTCACTAAAAGCGAGCTGACGGAAGATATGCTTGGCAATGAGTCGCTTATGGCCAGCTTCAGGGAGCGGATTCCGCTGGGTAGACCAGCCGAGGCCGAAGAGGTCGCTGATGTCATTGCGTTCCTGGCCAGTCATGATGCCCGTTTCGTAAACGGCGTGAATCTCCCTGTCGATGGTGGGCTCTCAGCCTCCAATGGGCAGCCCAGACAGGCCTGATTTCTTCAAAAGCCGGTGTTGCGCCATGTGGCCGCAGCCCGGCGTCTACGTACGGTATTGCTGTATATCCACCGTTCGACAACAAATCCCGCATCTGGCCTGTGTTTGTCATCAGTGCTAAATTGGTTGGTATGAAGTCAGTTCGAGCCCATTTTACTTCTCTTGCCTGGATGCTGGTTGCCGCCGTCCTGCTCAATGGTCTCGCCTGCAGTTTTGGTCACGGCATCATGCATGGCCAGACATACCGCCTCCCGTCGCCTCACGAAACAACGGTGGAGATGGACCATCACGTACATCACCATGCTATGACCGCCGCGCCAGATATGCACCAGGGCAGTATGCCCATGGTTGACTCATCTCATGATTCAGCTATCAAGCAGCTTGCCATGAGCGATTGCGCCTTCGCTGGTACGCTTCCACTGGCGCTCATGGTTTTCACGGCGCTGAGCTGGCTACTGCGTCATAAACGGCAACGCCTGTATCATCTGGACGCCGGTTGTCGACGACCTCCCCGTGACGCATTTCCCTGCCTTAATCCCCGCGCGCCCTGACAGCCACTGGCGGCATTTACTTACTAACCCTTAGTTGGCGGCAGCCATGTGTTGTCGTCGTGCTTAGCCGTGGTGAATTTTCATGTCAGGTTCTTCGCCAGCGTCGGTCCAGAATAGACCGGGCGCGTTTATCCAGTTACTCAAACGACTGCACTTCTATATCGGGCTTTTTGTTGGTCCTTTTCTTCTCGTGGCGGCGCTGAGCGGTATTGTCTACGCGTTGACCCCTCAGCTTGAGGACTACCTTTATGCCGATGCCCTGCATACGGATAGCCAGGGCGCTCCTCTCAGCCTTGCCGCCCAAGTGCGTGCGGCCCAGGCAGCGGTAGATCCGTCCTCTCGCATCACTGCCGTACGCCCTGCGCCTGCAGCCGGTGATACTACCCGGGTGATGTTCAACGCGCCGGGCCTGGGCGCTTCAGAGAGCCGTGCCATCTTTATCGACCCGGTGACCGGTGAGATCAAAGGCGATATGAAGGTATACGGGACGAGTGGTGTCCTGCCATTACGCACCTGGCTGGATCAGTTTCACCGGGGCCTTCTGTTGGGTGATGTGGGGCGAATCTATAGTGAGCTGGCGGCATCCTGGCTATGGGTCGCCACCTTGGGCGGCTTGGTGTTATGGGCGTCACGACGGAGTCGGACGCGTGGTAAGACGCCGGCGGGTCTACGCTCTCTGCATGGATCCACAGGGGTATGGCTACTGGCAGGGCTGCTGTTCTTTTCGGCCACGGGGCTGACATGGTCACAGTATGCAGGAAGCAATATCGGCATTCTGCGTGCATATTACGGATGGTCGACGCCTGTTGTTTCGACGGAGCTGGGTAGCTCAACCACCATGAAGATGCCCATGGATGAGCATGCCGAACATCATATGCACATGGATAACATGCCAAAGATGGAAGCGGTTGATCCCGACGTGTTTGATCAGGTGATGGCCGCTGCACGTACCCAGCACATTGACGCGGCAAAGGTGGAAATCAAACCTGCCATGCAGCCGGGAAAAGCCTGGACGGTTAATGAAATCGACCGTCGCTGGCCTACTCATGTGGATGCGGTTGCTATCGATCCCGGCTCCTTGGCGGTGGTGGATCATGTCCTGTTTGCTCAGTATTCTCTGCCAGCCAAACTGACCCGGTGGGGTATCGATGCGCATATGAGGGTACTTTTCGGCCTTGCCAATCAGCTGTTGTTGATTGGATTTGCGGGTGGCCTTGTGGTCATGGTGGTTTGGGGATACCTGCTCTGGTGGCGTCGTCGTCCGACCTTTAATGATATTCCTCAACCGAGTCTTATCGATGCATGGCGTGAGCTGGGCCTGGCTCAACGAATCCTGGCGATTGTGATCTCAACAGTACTGGGGATCTGTCTGCCTGTATTAGGCGCCAGCCTGCTTGTGTTTCTAGCGGTGGATTTCATTCTGGGCTTCAAGGCTTCGTTTTCAGATCTCAAGCAAAGGCAGCTGTAGTACAAGGGAGAAAAACGCTGGCTGCACCGTGAGCGGTTAGCGTTTCTCCTCTCCAGTTCGCGTACTGCCAACGCTGTCAGGACGATTAAGTAGGAACCCGAAACTTAAATTGACCACACAGGCAATACCCTATTTGCTCTGTGGAGGCTGATATGTCAGTAAAAGTACTTGGGCCCGCTGAGCCAGGTTTTAGCCTTGGCAGCAATGATTATGGCCCAACGCCCGGGCTTAACGGTGGCCTGGCTCAGCCATACGGCGGACAGGTTAATTTCGGTTCGCCTTCTGAGCTTGCCAGCCAGGGAAGAGAAGTTACATTCGGCAAGGCTGGGGCTGGTCATTCCCCAGGTGGCGTCAAGGGAGCTAACGAAGAGGATTTGATGGCATTGGTGCGTGACCTGGTGCAGCAAATCCTTCAGATGATTGCGCAACGGTTACAGCAAAATCAGAACGACACGGGAGCATCCTCTCAGGGCCAAAGTAAGAGTAGGGAGGTAGGAAAAGCCACCGCACCAGCGGCTGGTAGTCCGGAACAACCTTCTGTAGCTTCTGGCCCTGCTGTAACTCCCGAAACTGACCCGCAAAAGGTAACGTCTGCAAACCCAGCCAGTAGTGACGGGCCCACTACCGGTAGCGGTCCGCGTGCATTCAATATAACCAATACTCAGGACCATCCGATCAAAATAGGCCAATTCGATAAGAACGAGCAGTTGACCGCTGAGCTAACGCTTGAGCCAGGGCAGACAGGCGTTATGAGATTCGAGAACGATACCACCGGACTGCTCAAGCAGGCGGATGCAGACGGACATTACCGCCCTGATGCCAGCCGGCTGGAATTCTTCAACGGCTTTATCAATACCAGTGATATCGATGGCCGAAACGCCTCGATCCATGCCACGGATAACAAGGGATTCGAGATTGGTGATAACAAGAGTATTGCTGACGCTGCGCCTAGCAATATCGTTACAGCCGATTCTGCTGGTAACAAGACCATTGCTGGCTTCTACGATGGTTCGACAGAAACCATGAATAAAGGCGGCCAGTTCATGACTGAGAAGCTCGGTACAGGCATGACTTACATGCACCCTGATGATGATCGTCTGCCCACTGGACAGAATCCGATGCGCCATACCGATTCGATGACATTGGATGTCACGTTTGGGAAGCCATAAATAAAGTCGGTGACGCACCGTGTGGCGATATACAAGTACAGAAAGCCCAAGGTGCCTAGGGCTTTCGTTAAATCTTTTGCAGACAGTGCTAGCGACGACGATTCAAATCTCTCAGGCCAAACCAGAGTACCGCCTGGGTGCTAAAGCCGATAATTAGGACAAAAAGCCCAACTGCCATGAACGTCCAATGAGATGAAGCGTAGCCCAAGCAAACAACGACCGCCGCTACGATGCCAATGAGCAAAGGGATGCGGCTGAACCAGAGAGCTTCGTGATGAACTCGGGATTCAAGCATGGCAATCATTTCTTCCCTGTTTCTGCGCATTGGTGTCTACCTGTTTTACTAATGCGGAATGTGGCTCCGATGAGTATAGTCAGCATTTGCATTAACGTAGGCTGTCTAGCCGTACGTTTTACCTTTACGACCCACGGTCTGATAGAACTTAGTGCCCGGCAGGCACAGTGCGGACACATGATGCTTTAAACACATGCTTTGGAGTGGAAGAAGCAACGCGGCCATATTCCATTACAGCATCGCAGCGGCGTCTTTCCTCGCTAGGGCGCCCTAGAGCAAACGCTTTGTTGATTATCCCTCATCCTAAAGAGGACACAACGTTCTGTCTTTAAGGTAGGTCGTTCAATAACGGCATCTGAGAAATTGGGTTCCCGATACAGCAGAGTAATAGTTTGAGGCTCCGCGAGTAATAATTCACTTAAGGATGGCGGGTCGCATCCTGATGCGCCTGTTGGGTATCAAATTTGTATCCGATCTGTGCAAGGCCAAACAGGGCATTCTGGTACAAGGGCCGATTTGAGGTTTACACAAGAGGTCATTTCCTGCTCAGCCGTTGATTCAAGGCGGCTTGTCTTACAAGAATCTTGGCAACTACATCCTGACCTAATCCCTTGTATCCATTATTTACTTACCTTTACCGTATCTGATGAACTTCTCATCCCCTAATTGAGTATCTTTACCGTGCTAGCGGTCCTGCTAGTAAGTTGAAGCTAGGCCTTTAGCCTGGATGGACGTTGTACTGTCTTATTCTTTTAAGAACAGATATCCGTCCGGGCTATTTTTCAGCTCGCCTCTAATAGCCCGTGCTATTGCAACGCTTCTACTTTGATATCGGCTCGGTATTTCTTGGTTTAGAAAAGGGTTGCAGTCTGACAAACAGCTATACCGTTTAGCCGGTCCTGTAGTGATACAGCGTTTTACGGCTGTCTATTAGAAGTACTTTCAGAAATGGGTAATCGTTCTTTGCAGGAGGTGTGGCATGCGCATACAAAGCAGGTTGTTGCAGAGAATATTGAAGAAGATACAGGCTGGGATGTCGGCCTTGGGTAGTTTTGCCTTACTTGCCCTTTTTACAATAAATCACTGATGTGAGACCTGCTAAAAGAGGCTCAGCGTCTTGTAAAGTGATCCTTCATAAACGGCAGGATGGTAGCCTCAATCGATCCCAACTGATGTGCCTGTGAAGGAGCGGCGTCGGGGCTCTGGTCCGGGTAACGTCTTGAGCACTGAATTGATCCGCCTCGCTGGTGCCAGTGAGGCCTTCCTGCCGGTCGTCTTTCATACTGGATAGCATGTGGCTTCTAAGGTGCCGTATTTGCCTTGCTTATAAGCAAACCGCAACCGGGCCTGCACACTGTTTCGAATTGTATCTAGATACCATGCTTACGAAATGGCACAGTACGGTACCAAACAATGAGTATAACGAGTACCGTTCATGTCCGTGCCTACTGCCCAGGCTGACACTTCCATCCGTTCAGCCTCTGCCGCCAATCCCCTTGTGATGAGCATTGTTTTCTCTTGTGCGCTCGCGCACCTGATCAATGACCTTATCCAGTCGGTCCTCCCATCCATCTATCCCATGCTGAGGGAAAACTACGGCCTGACCTTTACCCAGGTAGGGCTGATTACGCTGACCTTTCAGGTCACAGCTTCTTTGCTACAGCCGTGGATTGGTTTCTATACGGATCGCCATCCAAAACCGTTTCTGCTTCCGGCTGGCGCTGTCTGTACATTGATAGGCATCCTGATGCTGGGGTTTGTCGATACCTTTTCGACCATACTGGTAGCCTCGGCGCTGATTGGGGTTGGCTCATCCACCTTTCATCCTGAGACCTCGCGGGTTGCCCGTCTGGCTTCCGGTGGCCGCTTTGGTCTGGCTCAGTCTACTTTCCAGGTAGGAGGCAACGCAGGAACCGCCGTAGGGCCATTGCTCGCTGCAGCGATCATCATCCCTTTCGGCCAATCCAATATCGTGTGGTTCGGCCTGTTCGGACTCTTTGCCATCGGCGTGCAATATCGGCTTAGCCTCTGGTATCGAGGGCACTTGAATACGGCGGGGAAAAAGAAGGGACGTGAAGCTACGCATGGGCTGTCTCGCCGCCAGATCACGGGAGCCTTGGTCGTCCTGGCCTTGCTGGTTTTCTCCAAATATATCTACATGGCCAGCATCACCAGCTATTTCACGTTTTATCTGATCGAGAAGTTTCACTTGTCGGTGGCCAGCTCCCAGCTGCATCTGTTCCTGTTTCTGGGCGCAGTGGCAGCAGGTACGTTCTTTGGTGGTCCCATTGGCGACAGGATCGGGCGCAAGGCGGTAATCTGGTTTTCCATTCTGGGGGCCGCGCCGTTTACGTTGGCCATGCCGTACGTTGATCTCTTCTGGACCAGCGTGTTGAGCGTGATTATTGGATTTATCCTGGCGTCGGCCTTTTCCGCCATTGTGGTCTATGCCCAAGAGCTGGTGCCCGGCAACGTAGGCATGATCGCCGGTGTCTTCTTTGGGCTTATGTTCGGCTTTAGTGGTATTGCAGCCGCAGCGCTGGGCCATCTGGCGGACCTGCGTGGTATCGAGTACGTCTACACGCTGTGCTCATTCATGCCGCTCTTGGGGATTCTTACGATCTTTCTACCTTCTACCCAATCTAAACGCACGCATTGAGCCGACATCTAACGTACTCCAAGGGGCAATCTGCTTGCCTCTTGGAGTCGCTGAGTTTGTTCGCCCCTAACTAGAGGTCTCGGCTAACTTTTTATTGCTTTTCCTTTTGGAAATTCCTGTAGTCAAGATTACCACCAAAAGCAAACATGACAGCGCTCAAAATACCTATCGCAGCGTAGTTTGTTCCAATCTTCGTCTTTATAAGGAAGTAAAGGCCGCTCAAGCCTGAACCCGTACGCGGGCACGGAACCTTGCATTGTCCATCAAACTATTACCCATACCGAAAGGATGCCATTAACATCCTGTAATGAAAGGACATTTTTTTAGCCAATCAGTAAGGGTGAATGAAAGTCCGGCCAGTTATGCTCATATCTAGCGGATGAATACTGGACACGTTAGAAGGAGTTCTATGGAGCACAACATTCCCCTTATTACGACGATTGCTGCGGGACTTGTTGTCGCGTTGATACTGGGCTTTTTGGCCGAAAAGATGCGAATACCCGCACTGATTGGTTATTTGTTGGCAGGCATTTTCATTGGCCCGTCCACACCCGGTTTTGTTGCTGACATGCACATCGCCTCGGAGCTTTCCGAGATTGGTGTGATGCTGCTGATGTTTGGCGTAGGGCTGCATTTTTCCATTGGTGACCTGCTTTCGGTCAAGCGCATCGCCATTCCTGGCGCTATCGTACAAATGAGTCTCGCCACGGTACTGGGCGCTGTACTGGCTCACTGGTGGGGCTGGAGCTGGGGTAACGGCCTTATCTTTGGTCTTTGCCTGTCGTGTGCCAGTACTGTCGTGCTGCTTAAAGCATTGGAGGCGCGCGGAGTGCTAGACAGCATGAACGGCCGTATTGCCGTCGGCTGGCTGGTTGTTGAAGATCTGGCAACCGTACTGGTGCTGGTACTGCTACCTCCACTGGCAGGCATGCTCGGTAGTACCAGCGAAGCATTGCCCGCGCAGGATGGGCCACTCTGGGTAACGCTTGGGAAAACCCTTCTGCAGATCGTCGCCTTCGTCGCGCTGATGCTCATTGCCGGACGCCGAGCGCTGCCATGGCTGCTCTGGCAAGTGGCGCGAACAGGCTCTCGCGAACTCTTCACGCTAGCGGTCGTCGCGATTGCCATCGGTATTGCCTTCGGTGCATCCAAGCTCTTTAATGTGTCTTTTGCGTTGGGTGCTTTCTTTGCCGGTATGGTAATGAGGGAGTCCAAATTCAGCCATCGGGCTGCCGAAGAGTCCTTGCCATTGCGTGACGCCTTCTCGGTATTGTTCTTTGTGTCCGTAGGGATGCTGTTCGACCCAATGATCCTGGTCCAGGAGCCGGTCCATGTGCTGGCCGTTGTGGCTATCATTGTGCTGGGAAAATCGCTGGCAGCGCTGGTTATCACATTGTCGCTACGCTATCCGCTCACTACCGGCATGACGGTAGCTGCGAGCCTTGCCCAGATAGGAGAGTTCTCTTTCATATTAGGCGGTCTCGGTTTGACGCTGGGACTGCTACCGCAGGAGGGGATGAGCTTGGTATTAGCCGGTGCGCTCGTCTCGATTGCGATCAATCCGCTATTGTTTACCCTTATCGAGCCGGTACGCCGGTGGGTGCTGGCGCGCTCGTCGTTTGCACGCGAGCTTGAAAGTAGGCAGGACCCTTATGCTGAACTTCCCATGGATACGGACCGTAAATACCTGGAGCGCCAAATTGTTCTAGTTGGTTATGGACGAGTTGGGCGGCGGATAGCAAAGGTATTGGACGAACAGGGGATTCCTTACGTCATTGCTGAGCAGAACAGGGAAATGGTGGATCAGTTGCGTAAGGAAGGCAAAGCGGCTGTTTCCGGCGATGCTGCGGACCCTGCTGTGCTTATCCAGGCCCATATTGCCAAGGCCGCTATGCTGGTCATCGCAACTCCTGATCCACTCAACGCGCGCCAAATGGTAGAAACCGCCAAAACGTTAAATCCAGAAGTAGAGGTTGTCGTTCGCACTCACAGTGAGGATGAATCACAGCTCCTGCGGCGGGATGGAGTCGGTACGGTGTTCTTCGGGGAAGAGGAACTGGCGAAGGGCATGGCAAGTCATGTTTCAACTCGTTTTGTGGAGTTGATAGCTCATCGGTAACGGAGAGCGTATCCCAGACGAATTAAGCTTGAGGATTATGTACATCGCCATTATGGGCTAGTGAAGCAAGGCGTAGCTAATTACGCCTTGCTTCACTATTGGTGATGAGCGCTCAGATAAATTCCAACTCGGATATTAAGGTATAGATCTCAGTCTGCGAGGCTATAAGCGGTTTACCAAGCCTCTAACCCACATTGTGGCTTGAACATTCGATACACCAAAAGAGCAGAAAATTGGAGGTTCCATCTGCTAAAAACGAGCTATACTAGTGATCACCTATTAAGGTAACTCAGGTGTAGTGGTATCTAGAGGCGAGCGGTCTCTATCCCAATGATTACTCGCCTATATGTTACGTATACCTATCATGAGAATGCTGAGAGAGCCATGCGCGCCCGTACATTGTCCTTCTTGAAACCTGGAGCACTTGAGCGTGAGCACTTTGACCTGTTGCTGGAGGGTACTTCCATACGGGGGGAACGGGTTATTCGCGCCTTGGAAGACTTTCTGATAAAAGGTGTACCCGTAACCGAGGCCTGTGAGAGTAATGGGGTAAACCGCAGCCAGTTCTACCGCAGGCTTTATGCCCTAGAAAGCGAGAGTGAACGAGCGAGACGCTTGAGCAAGTTTTATAACTACGCCAGTGATTGATACCCAGCCTCCCAGGTTACTGTTGAGCTGGCGGAGCGTAGATTAATGCTAGCAATTTTTGCTCGATATACGCGTCGTAGAAGGTGCTCATCACCGCTGAAAGCCGAGCCGAAAGAGAGCCTCTTGCAAGGCATCTCTTTGCGGCGCCTAAGGGCTTAGCTTGCTCGTGCAGCGTCTCTGAGTGCCTTGACCTGGTCATGGTTTCGTTGCACCCCTTGCAGCTGCCGCTCTACGACAGCGCGAACATCCGCAGGCAAATCCTTTTCAAGCGCCTGCTTGTAGCTCTTGAGAGCGACATCTTCGCCGCGCTCGCATTCATTAAGAATCGCTTCGTCACTCTTACCTGTAATTGACGATTTGATATCAACCCACTTGCGGTGGAGGGCGCCCGATACGCTGGCCTTTTGCTCCGGATCACCGCCTAGCTTGGTTACGAGTTGCTGAAGCTCGGTTGCAGCTGTGCTGCAATCCTGTGCGCGGGCTGCCATGGTTGACTTGAGTTTCGGATCCTTCAGGTCATCGGCGCATTCCTGAAACCCCTTGTAGCCATCCAGACAGGTTTCAATCAAGTCGTTCAGCTCAGAAATTACCGCTTTGTTATCCATAAAGATTACCTCCAGGCAGTTCAAATAGGTGTAGCCTGGTCTATACGACGAGGCTATTTAGCTGACTCGTTCCGGTGTGGCTTCGTTCAATTCGTGATGGTTGAACAGCGGTTTTGGTGCAAAGGGAAGCTCTAAGCACTTGGTTATTTGAGCTGCACCAGGAGCGGATCAGCTACGGAGTGGGACGCGTCCTCAACGGAGTCTAGGTGAGATATGAGCGCGCTACGTTATTAAATGGATGAGTTCAACGGCGTAGCAATTCTCTATCCGTTGTAGGCCCGATTTCGATCAATATGAAAATAAAGTAGGCGAGAGGTTATTACTCAAGTCCTCTCGCCTTAGTTCCGTCAGCCCTGATTACGCGGCCCTGGCAGTCGCCAGTAGGGACAGTTCCTTTTTCATCGCTGCAATTATGGCAGTCCATTCCAGCTCTTCGACATCAATAGGAAACTTGGCGAGAGCGTCCTGTGACATCCACTGCAACGGCCGACGTACCTGGGCATCGTTGAAAATGAAGCGGTTCTCCATCGCGAATCCATACGCTTCAACGATGACTCTATTAAGCTTTGCCTGTTTTTCATTCAGGTGAGCCAACGCCTCGTCAAACTCGTACTGATTCTCGAAATAGCTGATATGGCCAGCCATTTCAGCCACCTGACCCAATGTAGGAATATTGCGTGTAGCGGATGAACAATGGATAACCTGAAACAGGCTATTTGAAGGGTCTACGGCATTTGCCAATAGCATATTGACGCAAATATCCACGGGGATCATGTCATTGATCGCCGTTTTCATGGAGGCCGGGAAATGTTTAACGCCTCCAAGCGCAATGGATCGGATGAAAGCGGGCAAAGAGATGGAGAAATTGCAATAACCCTTACTTGGATAGGCCCAGGCGCCTGTGACTGAGGTAATGCGCGCGACCATAATAGGGAGGTGAGGGTAGCGCTGGTGTAATAGGCGTTCCATCAGATTCTTTGAATAGGCGTAAGCATTAGGCCATTCACAAAGCCTTGCGCTGCCTCCTTTCGTGACAATCTCTTCCAGTTCAGATTCCGCTGTTGAGTCCTGATAGATTCGTTCCTCGATATGCTCCGTCGCTGAGCGATTACATAGCGCCCAATAGCTGGATGTAACCAAAAATAGTGCACGTTTTTCAAAGGTAGCGACAAGCGTTGCACCCTGTAGAGCAGACAGCGTGTTGGCGTGTACCTGATCCTGTATGTCGGTATCCCAACGGGTATACGCAGCCAGGTGGAAAACAATGTCCACATCCTTCCTGATTTCCTGCAGCCAAGAGGTGGCAATGTCCCAATTTTCCTTTCTGATATCGCCCTTTATCCATACGACTCGTTTGTCATGAGCATAAGCTTGGGAAGGAGGCGTTGTATGATAAAGGCAGTAAATCCGACCGACACCTTCGAGTTTTTCCGACAGGGTCTTGAGCAACATCGAACCAATAAAGCCCGTAGCGCCGGTGATCAGTACATTCTTTCCTTCGTAAGCCTTGTCCACTGATGTTCTCCACATGGGTTTATTACAGGACAAGTGGCCAGGAGTTACCATGTTGCTTTAAGCACATGAACTGCCTGCGCCTGACCGCAAGTCAGCACATCCACACTTTAGACTCGTCGCATGAAGCCTTTATGAAATGCCTGAGATAGAGCGGCAGGAACTGCTTGTGTAGGTTTTACACCATAGCCTCATTAAGCCTGATAAATACAAAAACTAGGAATAGCTTTAGCCAGTGAGTTACCTTTTTAGAAAACCTCTGATTTGCTCAATTCCTCGTATCAGCATTTGTGAACCGGCAAACGGATAATGCAAGGGGGGGACAATCAGTCACAGAAGGGACTTAAAAGTGGCGTTAAGCGCTGGCCAAAAGCCAAATAGAAAATCTGATAGCAGAGTCATGACCCTATTTGACAACTTTAAAGTCAGTCGCAGGTAAGCCTTAGCTGCTTACTCGTACCGGTTCCGATCAAAGGCTACGTAACTTATTTTTCAGCAAGGCAACTTTTTAATTTGGCTCTGTCCTACCATCTAGCGGCCAGTCACTAATTACCTATCTATTGAACGTAGGGATAGCAAAAGTCGCCAAGGGAATGGATAACATCAATAGAGGTGAGAATAATGACAACTACCCTCCAGCAGCGCCGTGAACAGTTGAATGCTCTAATGGAAGAGTCGCGGGCCAAGGCAAAAGCCTTGGGAATCCACTTTGACTTCAGGAAAGCGAGGCTCGCGGCGCGTAGCGTTGTGTTGGGTAAGTAAAAGGCAACATGGTTTAAAAGCCTGGCCGCGATGCGATAAAGACTGTCCGTTTCGTATCGCAAGAAATGTGGTGCAGCGAACGTCCATTACAGCCTTCAAGGTCGTTCGCTTCGCTCACTGGGACTGGCTGAAGCTCGCCCTTTAGCCAAAACATTAGAGATTTTATGCTTAGCGACCGTACGCTTGGTTTTTTGGAAGGCTTAGCAGCCGCTTCTAGTACCGTATATCAAGAAGGCGGTCTTCTGTTTACCTTCAAGTTCGCTCACCAACAGGCGCATAGAGGCTTGGATGAGTCTTCAAGTGTGCGCTGCTAAGGCTATCGAGGAACTGGGGCGCTTCTTCCAAGGTTCGCTTGGTGAGTACACCAAGGAAAAACCATCTCGAAACGCACTAGCAGTTGCCAATGCTTTAATTGAGCACCTTCAGCAGGCCAAAAACAATCTCTATTGTCTAGAACTTTGGTGGTCTGTCGATTAGGTTCTAATAGCGCGTTCAAATTGTTCTGTGCTCATTAGGACGAGCTACGTCCATCTTTGAAGCCGCTAGTGCTATATCTATTTCGAACCATACTACTGCCGTGGCTGGGGGCTTGATGCCTCACCGCGCAGAGTCACACATATTGAAGATAGTTGAACGCCATTACTACCGGATCGAAGAGGGAATAACCGAATCGACAGCTTGCGCAACATCATTCAGGATCCACGTGTAGCACTACTTTTTCTTCTCCCTGGTGTAGGCGAGACCCTTCGTGTAAACGGGACAGCTCAAATCACTATTTAGCCTGATCTTCTTTCGCGTTTTGCTGTAAACAACCAGGCACCCAAAACAGTAATCCGGGGCAGCGTTAACGCTGTCTACTTTCAGTGCAGTAGATTTATTATTCGCTCTGGGCTTTGGGACGATGCCAGCCATATCGGCCGGGCCACATTACCAACGCCAGGTCAGATATTAAAAGTGTTATCCAGGTCGGAAATTGATGGCGATGTCTATAACAGTGCGTTGCCTGGCCGGCTTGAAAATACCTTGTATTAACCCCTCTTTGCTCTAGCAGTAGCACTATAGGGCGTTACGGCCGCCTACTCTGCAGGTTGCTGAATAGGCAGCCGTATAAGCGTGGTACTTACTGAAGCCAGCCTTCAACCACGTCGGCACCATGTTCAGCCTTCCAGGCTTTGAGCGTCTTGTGGTTGCCGCCCTTGGTCTCGATCACTTCGCCTGTTTCAGGGTGCTTGTAACGCTTGACGGAGCGTGCACGGCGGGGCGCCTTTTCTGGGTGCGCAACCAAGCCACGTGGTTTGCGAGAATAACCCGGATCAATAATGGCAATAATGTCGCCCAGGTTTTTGCCATAATCGCTCATCAGTGTTTGAAGCTTGGATTCAAACTCGATTTCACGCTGTAGAGATTCATCGTTTTTGAGAGATTCGAGTAGCTGTAGCTGGGCCTTTAATTGTTCTTCGGCAGCACGAAATTCTGCAAGCTTGGACATAAATACCTTAACGTTTATGATGTGAAAGTTTCACCCGGATACGCCTTAGCCGGCACGTCTGGATGACTTAAAATATAATAAGAAGCTGGTGCTAGTCTACGCGATTAATGTGGTCAAAAGTATAGTCGTTCAAACTTAAGTAACCGGCTTGCTCACCTGATTAATGAACATCTTTTTGAAGCAAGTCACTAAAGCACGGATCAGCGACCCGTTTCAGGCGACAGCTGATTACTCAATAGCGCCTGCCACTGTTTCCCAGCTGCTTTGAAGTCGATAGTGTGTTATCAGGGTAGGTTAGTTATTTTTAGGCAAAAATAACATCATCAAGTAGGGCGCGGAGTCGTCTATTTAAAGCCTATTTAAAGCCTATGGTCTAAGAATACCTTAAAAGCAACCGCGGTGTATCGCATACTTTCAGCAATGATTGCTCATGGCTTTAGTAAGACGTGAGTCTAAGGTAAAGATTGATTGTCTCGCCAGAGAGCCGTGCGCACTGATGATGAATAATGCCGCCTATTTATTACCACCTTAACGGGTACGAGATAGAAGGTTTTTGGTATTGATGGTAAGAGCTGATCCGACTGCGTGCAGGAAATACCTTATTTCGTAACCCCGGCGCCCATCCCTGGGCCGTGGCGGCTTATACAGCCTGGGGAATCTCATCCATCAGCTTGTCTAGGGTAATCGGGAGGTTGCGGATGCGTTTGCCGGTAGCGTGATACACCGCGTTGGCAATAGCAGCCGCCAACCCTGTAATGCCGATCTCACCGATACCGCGTGCACCAAACTCGTTGAGGGCATAGTCAGGATAATCAAGCAGTATCACGTCCAGTTCCGGTGGCTGGTCGGCATGTACCGGCACCATGTACTCGGCGTAGTCATTGTTGGTGGGCATCGCGTTGCGCTCGTCGTAACTGGTAGCCTCGAACATTGCCATGCCAATAGCCATTACGATCGCACCCTCCACCTGATTCGCAGCGGCCTTGGCGTTAATGACCTGACCGACATCTATCGCGCTGACCACCCGTGATACACGCAGACGAGAGATACCCGGGTCCCAACGTACCTCCACGAAATGAGCACCAAAGGAGCGGATCGAAACATCACTTTTATCCGCTGTCTCGGTTCGGGCTTCGCCTTCAGCACTGCTCAAACGCCGTGTAGTAAGTAGGTTGGCAAAATCCAGCGCTTCGCCATCCTTGACCAGCCGGCCATTAGCGAACTCCAATGCTTTGGGGTCGGCACCCTTGAATGGCCCGTCCTCTATAGCAAAGCTCTTTAGTTGCTCAATAGCGTCCCGGGTAGCCTCCGCCACGGCGGGTAGAACGCTGGCGGTTGCCCAGGAGCCGCCAGAAACGGGGCCGGGCGGAAAGGATGAGTCACCCAACTGTACAGTGATCTTTTCCAGTGGCAGGCCGGTGATCTTACTCACGGCCTGGGCAACGATGGTATAGGTGCCGGTCCCGATATCCTGCGCACCACAAGTGACGTAAGCCGTCCCATCGGCACGCAGTGATACCCGGGCCTCACAGGCGCAGCGCATGGCATCCCAGTTACAGGCCGCCAGGCCATAGCCGATTACCTCATGGCCGTCTCGCATCGAGCCCGGCTCTGGGGTGCGCTTGTCCCAACCAAATTTGGCTGCGGCCTTGTCGAAGGCTTCCTGAAGGTGATTACTGGACCAAGGCATGTCTTTGCTTTCGTCCCGAGTCGAAGCATTGAGTTTGCGAAATGCCAGCGGGTCCATGCCAACGGCCTCCGCCATTTCATCCATGGCTGACTCCAGTGCGAACAGACCCGGTGCAGCGCCCGGTGCACGCATGGAGGTAGGCGTACCGTGGTTGACCTGCAAGGTCGCATGGGTAACAGCCAGGTTCGGGCAGCTGTAGAGGCTCTTGGTCACGCTACCGCAGCTTTCAGTGTTCTGGTCAGTAAAGGACGTACTGTTGACCGATTCATGTCGTACCGACAGTAGCTTTCCCTGGTCGTCCGTGGCGAGCCGCAGTCGTTGCTCGGTGGCTGGACGATGGCCGGTGGTAGTAAACATTTGTGGACGTGGCACCACGAACTGTACAGGACGACCTACAAGTCGCGCGACAGCGCAAGTAGCAGGGGAGTGCGGCCACGCCCAGAGCTTGCTGCCAAAGCCCGAGCCTATAAAGGGCGATTGCAGTTCAACCTTGTCCGGACTCAAACCAAAGATACGGGCTAAGGTGTTGCGGTGCACGATTACCGACTGCGTGGATTCATACACGAATAATCGATCACCTTCCCAATAGGCGGTCGTGGCGTGCATCTCCATTGGGTTATGGGTTTCGACAGGTGTGGTGTAAGTGAAATCGATGCGATGGGCTGCCTTGTCAAAACCAGCCTGTGGGTCTCCGCGTGAGTAATCCGAGCCGGCAGTTTTGGGCGACTGCTCCTTTTTTGCTTGCGCGAGTGTGGCTAAGGCGGGTTCTTCCTTATATTCAACCTTGACCCTGTAGGCCGCTGCGCGGGCTTGTTCAAAGGAGTCGGCTACCACCATGGCCACGAACTGACCGGCGTAATAAACGCGGTCGTCCTCGAACGGCAGACGGCTTTCATCAACCTTCACAAGCCGGTCAATCTTAGCTGGGTTCAGCTTCATCTTGGGTGGGCGATAGAGTTCAGTGAAATGGCCGTGGTGGAAGATCCCGAGTACGCCCGGCATGCGCTGAGCCTCATCGGTATCGATACGGGTGACACGGCCGCTGGCGATGGTGCTGTAGACGCCATAGGCATACGCCATGCGTTTAAGTCCATGATCGGCAGTGTATTGGGCATGGCCGGTGACCTTGAGTCGCCCGTCGACTCGCCTGGGACCCGCGCCGATGATGTCGTTCATGCCACACCTCCGGTAAGTGTCTGCAGGTTACGTACGATGGCCTGCTGGGCCAGGGGAATTTTGTAGGCGTTGTGCCGATAAGGCGTGGCACCCTGTAGCGCTAGTTGCGCAGCACGGCGGAAGGTCTCGTCATTGGCGGGCTGACCGCGTAATGACTGTTCCGCTTCATGGGCTCGCCAGGGCTTGGTGCCGACGCCTCCCAGCGCAATACGCGCGTCGGTTATGCGATTACCCTGCAACTGCACGATGACGGCACTCGACGCCAGTGCGAACTGATAGGAGGCACGATCGCGCAGTTTCAGGTAGCCCGAACGGCTGTTGGCCAGTGGCGGTGCAAGCGTGATGTCAGTAATCAGTTCGCCGGGAGCGAGGGCGTGTTCACGTTCGGGGGTGTCGCCGGGCAGCAGATGGAAATCGAGGAAGTCGATCGTCCGCTCCCCTTTGGGACCTTGTGCATGAACAGTCGCACCAATGGCTGCCATCGCTACGCACATGTCAGATGGGTGCATGGCGATGCAGTGCTGGCTGGTGCCCAGGACAGCGTGGACTGAGCGATGGTCACCCTCGATCGCCGAGCAGCCGCTGCCGGGCTTGCGCTTGTTGCAGGGCGAAACGTTATCGCGGAAATAATGACAGCGTACCCGCTGCATGACGTTGCCAGCCGTGGTGGCTTTGTTACGTAATTGTGTAGTGGCGCCTGCTAACAGTGCCTGAGACAGCACGGGATAAGCCTGGACAATATAATTGTCTTGAGCCAACGTTGTATTGGTGACCAGGGCGCCGATACGCACGCTGCCATCGTCCTGGCGCTCCAGTCGGTTGAGGCCTACACGGTTGATGTCCACCAGCCGTTCGGGCTGCATAACGTCAAGCTTCACGAGATCAAGGAGCGTGGTGCCGCCAGCCAGGTACATCGCCTGGTCTGACTGGCCGGCCTTTAGCGCCTGCTCGGTGCTGGTTGCACGATCAAATTGAAAGCTACGCATCAGCTGGCCCCCTTCACCTTGCCGCGGGCCGACTGTATGGCCGTAAGAATGTTTTTGTAGGCACCGCAGCGGCAGATATTGCCGCTCATGGCTTCGCGGACGCTGGAATCGTCGCTGCCAATGGAGGGGTCATTCAGGATCGCCACGGCACTCATGATCTGCCCGGAAGTGCAATAGCCACACTGATAAGCGTCGTGTTCCCAGAAAGCTTCCTGGACCGGATGTAGCTTGCCGTCTTTTTCTAGACCTTCAATAGTGGTGATCTCATCACCGTCATGGCTGACAGCCAGCGACAGGCAGGAATTCACTGCCGTCCCGTTCACATGCAGGGTGCAGGCACCACATTGACCGTGGTCACACCCTTTCTTGGTACCGGTCAGCTGCAGACGGTCACGCAGTACATCAAGCAGTATGGCGTTAGCAGGAACATTAAGTGTGTGAGCCTGGCCGTTCACCTTCAGGGTGATCCTTTGCTCGCCAGGTTGTAGAGGTTGTTGGGTATCGTCGACAGGTGCGGCCTGAATGGCCTGAACCCAAACTGGAGCCGAGGCGACGGCTAGGCTGGATACACCCACAGACTTAAGAAAGCTGCGGCGGTTGGGGGATGTCGAGTCGCTCATGGAAGTCCTCATCGTTGGGACGTTCCGTCTCGCCACAAGACTTGACCCGCTCGAAAACGGCCGCGCATGCCTGATACATGCGTTATCCATTTGCCGACGGGGCTGGCTCGCAGCGATCACGGGCACGCCCATTCAGGAGTGGTCACAGACGGCTCACCGCTTCTGCGTCAGCAAGGCCGCTTTAGACGGACCGCCTTCAGGACAGAAAGGTCCGGCAATAGTCATACGTTTTCCGACCATTGATTACAGGATGTGTGTTTCGAAACTTGCGATGAAGCAGGCCGTGCAGAACATCCTTCTTGTCGTATAGGTCCCTTCCTTCTGCTGGAGCACGTCGAAGGTTCGGATCGGCAGAAGCCCCGGCGTAGAGCGCCTTCAGAGGTTTCAATATGTTTCATTCAATGGGCTGCCGTGAACTAACACATAAGCGCTGCGTTCCTTTGCTATGGCAGCGCCAGCAGGTACCTGACAACCGGTGCACCTGCATACGGCCTCTGCGACACACAACAGAGAAAAGGAGCTCCCGTGACCACTGCACTTCATCCGACCTATAGAGTCACACCCGGTCCGCTGCATGCGATACTGCTTGCCGGAACCGTGCCGCTGTTTCTTGGCGCACTGCTCAGCGACATTGCCTATTCCAAGACATACCAGATCCAATGGAACAACTTTTCGTCCTGGCTGATTGCCGGAGGTGAACTTTTCTGCGGGCTGGCGCTATTGTTCGCGCTAGTCAATCTGATCCGCGCTGATCATAAGGGCGGGCGGCCGTTGATGTATTTCCTGCTCCTGCTGATCACCTGGATACTGGGCCTGGTTAATGCCTTCGAGCATGCAAAGGATGCCTGGGCGTCGATGCCCATGGGGCTGTCTCTCTCGGTAGTCGTAACGCTGCTCAGCGTTGTTGCAGCCTGGATCGGACTGACCAACCTGCGCTCAGGAGGTGCAAGATGAGAAATTCGAATGCACTGACGATACTGAGCATGGCGGTAATGCTAAGCGCGTGTGGCGGTGGCGAGGGAGAAGCCACCCAATCACACGGTGGTGATCCAAAGCTACCTAATCCCGAGCGCGGCCTGCTACCGAGTATGAAGATTGCTGATCCAGCACCCTGGGGCGATGAAAAGCCAAAAGTGCCTGAGGGTTACGACGTCAGAGCGATCGCAACGGATCTTAAAATTCCACGGCAAACCCTTGTACTACCCAACGGGGACATCCTGGTGGCGGAAGGCCGGGGCGGTAACGCAGCGAAACTCAAGCCAAAAGATGTTATTGCCGGGGTCATCAAGGCGGAAGGCAATACCAAGGTAAAGGGGGGCAATCGCCTTACATTACTGCGCGATGCAAACGGTGATGGTACCTATGAGATTCAAGAGGTTTTTGCCGAGAACCTGAACGCACCGTACGGTCTGGCTTTGTTTGAAGGTAAGCTGTACGTGGCCAATCAGGATGCGCTGGTGCGCTTCGACTATGCGGACGGCCAAACCAAAGCCAGCGGTCCACCGACCAAGATCACCGATCTGCCTGCAGAAATTAACCATCACTGGACTAAATCGTTGACCATTAGTCCCGATGGTCGTTTTCTCTACGTGGGCATCGGCTCCAACAGCAATATTACCGAGCGCGGCATGGAAGCCGAGGTAGATCGCGCGATGGTCTGGCAAGTCAACGCTGAAACGGGCGCTCACAAACCCTATGCGACCGGTCTGCGTAACCCGACAGCATTGACCATTCAGCCGGAGACGGGGCAATTATGGGCCGTGGTGAACGAACGGGATGAGCTGGGCCCTGATCTGGTTCCGGATTATCTGACCTCGGTTCGAGAAGGCCAATTCTATGGCTGGCCCTACAGTTATTGGGGCAAGAACGTCGATCCTCGAGTGAAGCCAGAGAATCCGCAAAGGGTTGCTTCTGCCATCGCGCCAGATTACGCGCTGGGCTCCCATGTCGCCGCGCTGGGTGTGGATTTCTCAATACCGGAAATGGGTGACAAGTTTGCCAATGGCGTATTTGTTGGCGAGCACGGTAGCTGGAATCGGAAGAATCCGGTCGGTTACAAGGTGGTCTTCGTACCGTTCAGCAACGGACGCCCGTCCGGTGATCCTGTCGACTTCGCGACAGGATTCCGTGGGGATGATGGAAAAACCCGTGGCCGTCCGGTGGGTGTAACAGTCGATCCACGCGGTGCGCTCATCATCGCTGATGACCTATCAAATACTGTATGGCGGGTGACGCGGACGCAGTAGTTGGTTCTGCGCAGGACGGTCCTATCAGGGCCGTCCGTACCCACCAAGGAAATATCAGGGACAGTCAGCGGATATGTCTCGTCTATCTATCCTTTATCTACCACTCTGATCCTCTGGCGTATCGCTTAGCAGGTAATGCGCTGTTAAAGATATGTGCTCCAGTGCAATGCCATTAATGCAATGAATGCATTAGTCGATCACTAATATGCACTTATCAAATCAATATTTTTTCTCCACTCTTCTTGTTACAAAAAGACATATGCCCTCTGCATATGAGAGAAGACGTGGAGTGTTCTATGGTTCCTGCTCATGGCCACAGTGCCGCTTCTGGCTCAAAGATTGGTGCAATATTCCGCGTGACGTCGGGCAACTTTCTTGAGCAGTTTGATTTCTTCCTGTTTGGCTTCTACGCCACTTATATCGCCAAGGCCTTCTTTCCAGCTAGCAGCGAATTTGCCTCCCTGATGATGACCTTTGCAGTTTTTGGCGCTGGCTTTCTAATGCGCCCTCTGGGGGCTGTAATTTTGGGTGCATACATCGATCAAGTAGGGCGTCGCAAGGGCTTGATCGTAACCCTTTCGATTATGGCTGCCGGGACCTTCTTGATCGTCCTGGTGCCGGGTTATGACAGCATAGGGTTCTGGGCCCCACTGCTCGTGCTAGCTGGCCGTCTACTCCAGGGCTTTTCCGCAGGTGCCGAACTCGGTGGTGTATCGGTCTATCTGGCCGAGATTGCGACTCCAGGTAAAAAGGGGTTCTATACAAGTTGGCAGTCAGGCAGCCAGCAGGTTGCCATCGTAGTAGCCGCGGCTTTGGGTTTTGGACTCAATCACTGGCTTTCCGAGTCTGCAATTGCCGATTGGGGCTGGCGCATCCCGTTCCTGCTGGGCTGTTTGATCGTTCCGTTTATCTTCGTATTACGACGCAAGCTTGAGGAAACTCAGGAGTTCAACACCCGCCGTCATCATCCTGCAATGCGCGAGGTTTTAAGGACTCTGCTGGATAACTGGACGGTAGTGGTAGCTGGCATGCTGATGGTCGCCATGACCACCACGGCTTTCTATCTGATTACCGTTTATGCGCCTACGTTTGGCAAGACGGTACTCAAGCTAAGTGCCTCGGACAGCTTGCTGGTAACGCTGCTCGTCGCCGTCTCAAATTTTATCTGGCTGCCTATTGGCGGGGCGCTATCCGATAGATTCGGGCGCAAGCCATTACTTATTGCGATGACTGCACTTGCTATCGTGACCACGTATCCAGCCCTATCATATCTGGCGGATGCGCCCAGCTTTGGGCTTATGTTAGGCGTTCTGCTGTGGCTGTCGTTTCTTTATGGCTTATATAACGGCGCCATGATTCCTGCGTTAACCGAAATTATGCCGGTTGAGGTCAGGGTGGCAGGCTTTTCGCTGGCATATAGCTTGGCTACCGCTGTGTTTGGAGGATTTACCCCAGCCATTTCAACTGCTCTGATCCAAGCGACGGGCGATAGGGCCGCGCCTGGTTACTGGATGAGTTTTGCAGCTATCTGCGCACTGTTGGCGACGTGCTACCTGTATCGCCGCAGCTCCCTGCAGCTGCAGACCGCCTGAAACACCCCTGTATCGTTTATAAGCGAGAATAATCATGACGGCATTTATCAAGAGAAGTGTGTTCGCAGTAGCTCTGCTGGGATATAGCCTAGTGGGAACGGCTCAGGCAGCAGATCTAAAGGTAATTATATCCGGTGGGTTTACTGCCGCCTATCAACAGTTGGCACCAGAATTTGCCGCCCAGCGCGGGGATACTTTACAAACGAGCCGCGGTCCTTCGATGGGCAAGTCTCCCGAGGCTATTCCAAATCGCCTGGCAAGAGGTGAACAGGCCGATGTAGTCATCATGGTCGGATATGCTCTTGATGAGCTGATCAAACAGGGCAAGATTCAGGAGGACTCTCGAGTTGAGCTGGCCGATTCTCGTATAGGTGCAGTGGTTCGAAAGGGCTCCCCCAAGCTTGAGATCGATACCGTGGAAAAGCTGAAAGCCTCACTGCTGAAGGCCGACTCTATCGCGTATTCTGATAGCGCCAGTGGTGTATACATTCAAAATCAGCTGTTCAAGAAACTCGGTATTGAAACCCAGGTAAAACCGAAGGCAAAGATGATTGAAAAGGATCCGGTAGGTTCCATGGTTGCCAGGGGAGATTACCAATTGGGGTTTCAACAGGTGAGTGAGCTATTGCCTGTGCCTGGCGTAACCTTTATAGGGAAAATCCCTGAATCGGTTCAGTCGGTTACCCGTTTTGCAGGTGCTATTCCCAAAGGCGCAGCGCATCCAGAGGAGGCTAGAGCATTGCTGCAATACCTTTCATCCAAGGAGGTTCAGCAGCAGGTTCGCTCGACGGGGTTGGATTCAGTACCTTAAGCCAGCCTGTTTGACGGCTGCGCTTTCATATCGATAAGCAGCTTTTCCAAAGCGGCTGCGGCTGGAGAAAGGGCGCGGCCGCGCCGTTTGATAATACCTACGTGACGTTCCACAACCGGATCAATAAGCGGCACACTGGTGAGAACCGGATGATGGCCAGCCGGCAGGGCCATGGCAGGGACCGCTGCAATGCCAAGTCCTGCTTCAACCATACCCAGCATGGTCGTCACATGACGGGTCTCACAAATACTAAGACGCTCCGGTGCAATATGAGCAAGTGCTTGGTCCAGCAGAAAACGATTACCTGATGTCTTGTCGACTACAATGTAGTCGTAGCGGTAGAACTCATCCCAACGTACCGCTTTTTTACCTGCCAGCGCATGATCACACCGACAGGCCGCGACATAAGACTCCTGTACCAGCCATTCAAACTCTACGTCCTGATCGAGATTGCCGGAAAAGCTTAGGCCCAGATCAGCCTCACCGCTGATAACAGCCGCAGATACCTTGTTGGCACTGGTATCAATTAGCTTTATGCGTACCTTGGGATAGATAGCATGGTAGCGGGCGATAACACTTGGCATGAAGTAATATGCCGCAGAAGGAACGCAGGCTACGGTTACCCGCCCCGTACGGTTGGAAGCCACTTCGCTTATTCCTAGCAGCGCATCATCCAGGTCATTGAGGAGGCGTTCGGCCCGCGGTGCAAATGCCCGACCTACCATGGTAAGGCTTACTCGTCGTGTGGTTCGCTCGAACAGCTTTACCCCGAGCGCCCCCTCCAGTTTATCGATGCGACGGCTCAAAGCCGGTTGAGAGATGTAGATCGCATCGGCAGCAGCACGAAAACTCTTATGCTCAACCAGAGCACAAAATGCCTGAAGATCATTTAGGTCGAAGTTGACGGCCATCGTACTCACATAACTTGTGTTGAATAATGGATATATATTATCGGATATAGATATGGCAAACCGCTTTATGGGCATAATTTGATGCAGCCCTTAATCGCGCCGTTATGTGCTAACCCTCTCGCCCTTAGGTTAGTTAAGGCGTTCCTCCCAAATGATCCGTAACTGTGAGTGAGAATGCTGGAGTAGATCAGTTCTGACTGTTCACGCTTGAATACATTTGTCGAGAGCTATACTACTTAGAGCATTCGCAACATGCGGATCGGCTATAAGAGCAGGATCAAATCGCCTAAATTTGTAGGTCTATAGCAAGGAGTAGCTTTTGTTGAGGTGATTGAAAAACTACTTGGTGTAAGTTTGACCATATTTTGGACTAAAGGGTTAACAGGGTCCGGCTAGATGTCTAACATTTAGGGTTCCTCGCTACCGCTATAGAAACAGATAGCTTAAATATTCATAGGAAGGAAGAATAGTTCCCTCTTTGTAGCGTCTAGCGTGTTGGATGATAATCTGAAGATTAAGCGTTTGGCTTTAATTAATAACGAATAACGGACTAAATGATTCGACTTGCCAGTTCTTTTTATCTTTCCTTGCAATATCAAGGAAAGATATTATGGCATTAGCGGGTCATAACGTTATTGCTTTTGAGACACAGATTAAATCCGCATTTTTCTAACTTGTCTTGCAGGCTTATAAGGACTTGTTGCAGTGTTGACCGTTAGTCGTGGCTGATCTGTTCTGAAAATAAACTAAGGGTTTCATGACGTAATAAACGTACCTATCCATTTGTCGGATTTTATGGCAATCAGTTTTTCTGAATCTACGCTGTTGTTACCCGTGCAACTGGTAACTATCAAGATCAGAAGAAGGATGCGGTCTCTCTGGTTAACTGGCCTACTGCCATCTTAAGGCCATATATTAGGTATAACGACAAGGAAATCGATATGCGTCTTCACCACCTTTTCACTGCCACAGCCCTAACCCTTGCAACTGCTACTGCAATGGCTGAAATGAATGAGTCTGAGATTAACCAGGCTGGGGATGGCAATACTGCTGAGCTTACCCAAACCGGAAGCTCTAATAAGGCAGTACAGAATCAACTGGGCATCAATAGTAGGCAGATCGTCGAGCAGAACGGGAACACAAACTCGGCTACCGTTTTTCAGGCAGAAAGTACTAATGACGCTGAATCAAGGGTTTATCAGACGGGCGACAATAACCTTGCGACCATCTACCAGGAAGGCGGTAGCTATGCTGATGTAACGCAAAATGGTAATGCAAACGTTTATAACTACGACGGTACAGGTGGCTTAATAGGCGTAGCGTCCAGCGAGCAAATTGGTAATAACAACGTACATAACATTGTCCAGACCGGGCTGTACTATGCTCCCGTTTTTGCCTATACAACTGGCAACGCGAATAACATCACAGTAGAGCAGGACACGGGAGGTGTAGGTAGTGGATTCTCCGTCACTCAGAATGGTGATAATAATGCCATTACCTCTACTCAACGCTATATGAATAATTCGGTCGGAGGAGAACAACGTGGAAATGCGAACGTTGTAGTTGTTGACCAAGACGGCAGTAACCCTAAGTACCCAGAGGACGGCGGGAATGGCTTGAGCTTTAACCAGACCGGTGATGGTAATAGCATAAACGCTACTCAAAGCCTGAATACCTCAACCGGACTTACACAAAATGGTAATAACAACACCATAACTTCCAGGCAAGAAGGTAACGCTGGAATGTTTGTTTCGGCACGGGCTGATCTGCATGCAACCCAAACAGGGAATAACAATACTCTGAATGTAGACCAGAGGGCTGCGCAGGGATCTAATGAGATCACTACCAATCAGGAAGGTAATGGCAATACCATGGATCTTGTACAGGATAGAACGATCGATAGCTCACTCGAAGTCGCTCAGCTGGGTGACGACAACTACATGAGCATTAGTCAGCGCCAGACTGTCAATGATGTCTTTAAGCTCACTCAGGAAGGCTCAGGTTTGTCTGTAACACTTGAGCGTACCGGTCAAGGTAATCAGGCTACGGTATCTCAAACCGGCATGATGAATACAGCGACTGTTATTCAGCAGTAAGCCAGCAAAGTAGGCCATGAGAACCTTGAGTTCTCATGGCCTCTCTGAGCTTCAAGCCTGTCATAAGAGGCATATCGCGTTTCTAGACACTTGATCAAGGCAGCTATATGTGTGATCTGCTCACAAGGTTTGCTTATGATCAGGAATTTGGAAAACTGTTACTTAAATTTACCCTACCTTGAAAAGTGTGGGCGAGTGAACGAATACATAGGTAGCTTTGCTTTGGATACCCAGCCGAAGTGCTTATACGCTATAAGGCCCTCTTAATGTTCATTGGCTAACTGCAAATAGTCTCTTTGTGACACTATCTTAAATTGAGCTCTAGGGTCTGTGTGAACAGTCCGCCCACATGCATCGCTCGATACAAGCCAGAGTAACCACGGCCTCGAAGCTACTGGCCAGCTTGTCAAAGCAGGTGTATTTCCTTCAACTAGCTGAATAACAGCTCGTTTACGTGTAAATCAAACCGTCAAGGCGCGCCTAGACACATGGTGCGCTGAGTAATTACCGATCGCATACTAAAGTGGTTGCGATCATGACGTAACTCTTCACTATCGTGTTCTTGTCAGTGATTTCTATCAGTAACAATTGCAGAGTAAGGCAAGGGTTATATTTGGTCCTGACACCTTGATAGCTGAATCATTTCGATTGTTAGTTCGTTCTCTGCAACTGATCTTTTGTAGGATACTACGCCGCCTCGTTCATCTCTGATTTCTGCTAGAGAGCACACAAGATGCCAGTCTATTAGCTTGTTTTTAAGACAGAATTTAATTTCTTGAGCTCATTTAAAAGGTTGCCTACGGCACTATGCTGCTCTTCGCAGCTTTGTAAGGAGCTTAATTGATCCTCTAAGTCGGAGATGAACTTTGGGGCATCTGTTAACTCGAATCTATTAAAGTGAGCGATGCATTCCCTCGCTAGTCCCAACTTGGTTTGAACATCTTCTAAAGCACGCATAGTATTCAAAACGCTTTCAGCCTGCTGGTTTGGTAATTTTAAATCAGGCCGCTTATCGACGAGTGAAAAATCATGCAGCCAGTCACCAGCCTGAACAAGATGAAACGTCTCGACTATTTTTTTGCCAATAGCCTCTCTATCGTTGCCAGTGAGCGGCATGACACTAAACTTATTCGATGCAATAGTTATCAAGTTTGTTAACGCCTTAGATTTTTCGCGCTTTGCTGCTAAATCTCCAAAGGTACTGAGCTCATCTGGCCTTGCTGCCATCTCATAAAGAGTGTTCGTTATGCGCTCTAAACCTGCAGTATGTTTCTCCTGCGGTAACCGAGCGATTCCATAAGCGAAAAGGGCTTCACTAAGCGTCATCGCGATGCTTGGATTTTCGACATTTATATCTGGTAGTGCGTTATATAAATGATCCAACTGCTCAAGTTTGGATTCAGACTTTGATTGAAAATTAATTAGATATTTAACAAATTCCATCGCTATAGACGATTTGTCTAAATTATTTGCTTTGGGTAAATGTTGAAGTAACGTATCCATCGCCCTGATATTTGGAGCTTTTTGTAAGGTCGTCCAAGCCTCTACAACGTTGTCAGGAACCTTGATGTCATTATGCTCAATCATGGCTTGACATAAGGCATCGTTAGATTGTGACAATGCCAAGCGATCAGGGAAAGCCAAGTGCTTTGCCACCTCGCTGACAATATCCTTATTGGCCTTTTTCCAAGCACCTGAAAATCGTGCTACTTGCAGCGAAGAGGCACGCGGACTTGATGGTGGAGCATCTGGCCGAGGCGGTTTTACTGGTAATTTCTGAGGAGGCAGCGGAGCAGTTTCACTCTTCTGAACATCCTCTTCAGGTGTTGGAGAGTGAATGGTGACAACAGAAGGAGTACCAATCGGATACATGATGGACAGGCCTGTTGGATATAGAGAAAACTCCTGCGTGGTTTTCTACTAACAAAAGTTCCCACCTATAGCCTGGACTGAATCTGCTGTGATCAGATCCTTTACCTATGCCGGACGCCGATCCGTTGGCTTCATTAACGAGGCGGTTTTTGCTTGAGCCTCTAATCCATAGGGCTTAAACCTTCAATTGCTAGTCCAAGCGGTAGTGATGCAAAAGCGAAGATAACTGTGCAGCACTTTTCTACTAAGTCGCATTGTTGAAGGACCCCTGGCAATACAGCTCGGAATTGGCGCGGTTAAAAAGCGTCGAGTGGCGGCATGACGCAGCGTCGTGACATGTTATGTAAGCCATATTGCTCCACAAGCAGAAGTTGGACCAAAGCTTGCCATCTACTGATGCCTATCTTGACCCGAATGCCAGTGTGGAGCCTCGCCTTGCCTCACGCATTCAACATTTAAATCGAGAAGGTCCGTGACCCATCGCTCTACAGCGCACCTGACTGAAAAGCTGCAGCCGAGCCTGTTAGGTGCCGGCCAGGACATTGCGTCAAAACGCAGGCAGATTTGACAAACAAAGTTGGCTATCATAATTATCTCGGTGGCTGACCGATAACGGGGTCAAGCTCTTCAAAAATGGGCATACAACAACAAGGAAAACCCATGAAATTTATACCAGGGGTGCTTGCCACCTGTCTTTGTCTTTTATCGAGCACAACGTCGTTTGCCGAAAACGCCCAAACACCTCATCAGCCTAATATTCTCCTGCTAGTTGCTGATGACCTGGGCTATGCAGACCTTAGCGCAATGGGCAGTGAAGTCAGCACACCTAACCTCGATCAGTTGATTGCTGGTGGAAAGCTCTTGCTGGACTTTCATAGCGCGCCGAGCTGTTCTCCTACCCGTGCCATGTTGCTTACTGGCAACGACCAGCACCTGTCAGGTATTGGCATGATGGCCGAAACACGTAGTCGGCTGTTTGCTCACCAAGCCATCCGTCCTGGCTATGAGGGCGTATTACAAGGTGAGGCTGTTACGCTGGCTGAACTACTGCGAGACGCCGGCTATGAGACTTCCATTGCCGGGAAGTGGCATCTGGGCAAGCTGCCGGAACAACAGCCTCAGAATAGAGGGTTTGCTGAGTCCTATGTGGTGTTGGAGGGAGGGGCTGCTCATTTCAAGCAAAAGGAAATGTCTATCCAGGCCAACTACTCGGCAACCTTTGTCCATAATGGGGAACCGCTTGCTCTGCCCGAAAACTACTTCTCGACCACCTATTTTACCGATCGGCTGATCGAGACGACCCGGGCGGCGCATGAGCAAAACAAGCCTTTCTTTGCATTTGCAGCCTTCACGGCGCCTCACTGGCCGCTCCAGGCGCCGGATAGCTACCTTGCCAAGTACCGCGGGTTCTATGACAGGGGGTATCAGGTGATTGCCGATCAACGCCTGGTTCGCCAAAAAGAGCTGGGCCTGCTTCCAGCCGATTTCCAGACGCGAGCGGTACTGGAAGGCGTGCCTGAGTGGAATTCCTTAAGCGCGGAAGAAAAAATGCGCTCAGCACGCTCAATGGAGGCCTATGCGGCAATGGTTGAGTCTCTGGATCAGGAGATTGGCCGCCTCGTCACTCATCTTAAAAACCTGGGCGAGTATGACAATACACTTATCCTGTTCATGTCCGACAACGGCCCGGAGTCGGTGAACCGAGGGGATTCAATCAAAGAGTGGGTAGCCGAACACTTTGATAATCGTCTGGACAATTTGGGGCGAGCCAACTCGTTTGTGACCTACGGTCCGGCCTGGGCGCAAGTTAGTGCTCAGCCGGGACGGCGCTATAAGCAGACCATTTTTGAAGGTGGAATACGGGTACCTGCGTTTGTACATTTTCCGGCCAGGGTCCTCAAGGGCCAGACAACGGAGTTTGCCAGTGTCCGTGACGTCATGCCGACCTTTCTTCAGGTAGCCGGTATAGAACATCCCGGTATTCGCTATAAGGGTAGGGCGGTCATCCCGTCACAGGGCAGCACGATGTTGCCGTTTCTTAGTGGAGAGGAGCCGCGGATTCATGCCGCCGCGCAGCCGATGGGGTGGGAGCAGGACGGTGCAGCAGCGCTTCGTCGAGGCAACCTGAAGCTGGTCTATGCGCCCAAGATAACAGGCGCAACCTGGCGTCTATATGACTTGGCCACCGATCCCGCCGAGCAACAGGACTTGGCTGGGCAACATCCTGAGCAGGTTAAGGACCTCCTGATGGACTGGCGGCAGTATGCAGGCAGTAACAACATCTCTATAGACGAGGCAGGAGTGCCGCGCTTTCCTGCACTGCAGCGCCCGGCCGACAGCGCACCAGATCTGTGAGCGTACGGCGTAATCACCTGATCGCTATCGGTGCTCTTTTGCTCGCGATCCTGACTGGAGGGCTTTTGCGCTACCTGGCCGTGGCGGATTCATCGCCATTGCCAGGCTATTTGTGTGAAACCTACGACGGGCTGCCCCTGACGCGGCAGGGCAGAGAGCAGCATGGAATGATCCAGCTAAGCGCAGGCCGGTTTACGATGGGGTCCGAGCGCTTCTATCCCGAAGAGCGACCAGCGGTCCCCGTTGGCATCAAAGGTTTCTGGATAGACCGTCACCCTGTCACCAATGCGCAGTATGCAGCATTTGTAAGGGCAACCGGCTATCAGACGCAGGCGGAGCGCGGGCTCAGTGGCGAAGCGGCCAGAGGACTTCCTCCGGCGGTGCGCCTGCCCGGCTCGCTGGTATTTGTCCGTTCAAAAGAACATCCAGGATGGCAGTTTATTGCTGGAGCAAACTGGCGGCACCCGGAGGGCCCTGGCTCGGGCATCGAAACTCGACTCAATCATCCGGTGGTTCATGTCAGCTTTGATGATGCTCTGGCCTATGCCACCTGGCTGGGGCGAGAGCTGCCAAGCGAGGCGCAGTTGGAGTACGCCGCCCGCGGCGGCCTAGTAGAAGCGGACTACGCTTGGGGTGACAAACCGCTGGATCATGAACATCCACAAGCTAACACTTGGCAGGGCGACTTTCCCCTTGCGGATCGAGGAATTGATGGATACCGGGGGACATCTCCCGTGGGCTGCTTTCCACCCAACGGATTCAACCTTTTTGACATGGGAGGTAATGTCTGGGAGCTTACCCGTACCTGGTATCGCCCGGGCCATGAGGGTGTTGAGACCAACAATCCTGAAGGGCCTGATACGGGGCTGGACCCGCGGGAGCCTGGCGTTCCGGTGAAGGTTATAAAAGGTGGCTCCCACCTGTGCGCCGAAGATTACTGTCTTCGTTATCGACCTTCCGCCAGGCAACCCCAGGTCAGTTATTTAGGCACCTCGCATATCGGATTTAGAACGGTCTCGACAGAGACGCCGACCCGCTAGGCAGCTGTATTTCCAAGCTTGGGTTACACTTGGCCGTTTTGAGCGCGACAGAGCAGGCGGATGGCCTGTCTTACGATACTAACTGGACGCTTCGGGGCTTAAATTTTTTTCCAATTCATAACCCAAGCAGGAAGGTACGAAAGATAGGCTACCGACCAGATGCAAAAGGCATCCATGTCTTGAATGGAAATGGGGCTGCCCAGGGCGGCTCCGCTCCTGCAGTAGTGGTGTTCGTCTATCTAGGCGTTGTCAGAAAATAATTTTCTTAGGCACGTCAGAGAGATCATGGCTTCGAATTTCGAAGCGGGTTATAGCGCACCCAACAAGCACGCGATTAACTTCTGAAATCAGGCGTCCGGTATTCTCATTAATGAACTTATCTAGTCTTTTAGGTGCTGTGCCTAATTCAGCTTTTGCTCATGAAAAGAGGGTGCTGGAGTGCATTGATTCAACTATCTGAAAGCGTCTCGATGTCTGTCTAGGTCACAAGATGTAGCTATTCTTTGGTAGAGCAAGAAGACGGCAATCGCCCTATCCGTAATTACCGTTAAACATTTCGTCTTTACACGCTGAGCTCGTGGTGTGGGACGCAGCTTGGCTTGTTCAAAGCGCCTCGGCAGCCTGCCTCACATTTGGAACCGGCACTGACCATAAACCACTCATTCAAACGCTCCACCTGAACTAGGCTACTAACGGGTCGGCAAGATCTGTTGCTAAAATAGGTAACAACTCCAGATGAGCTTAATGGCCTTGGTCAGGATGGAAACCTATGCACAAACCCGGCGCTATTCACCGATTGGTTTTAAGCGGCACAATCATTTTCGAGGCAAGGTAAACATGAGTGTATCCATACAACGACCAGTTCCTCAGAACTTACTGCCCTTGGATTCCCAGAACATGGGCTTTTCTCAAGGTAGTTACGGACAAAATGGGCAAGTCTCATTTGGCTTGGGCGATAGCAGCCCCGTCAATTTCGGCAGCCTATATGGCGCCGACAGCAATTCTGTGAATCACAGTTTCAGCAACAAATCTATACAGGATCCGAGCGGTGCCAATAATGTAGAGCAATCGCTGAAAGATATCCTTGAAATGCTCAAGCCCCTAATTCAACAACTACTGATGCTGTTGCAAGGTGGGCAGCAACATGCCCCTTCCAACAACTCCGCCGGGAATGAAAAAGGCAGCGGGGGGAAAGGCAATGCTCCGGTCACTTTTGGTAATGAAGGCCAACCCAGAGATGTTTCATTTGCGGCACAAAGCCCTAGCGGCAAGGAGGGGGAGGCCAGGGCGAACGACGCAGGTGATGGTCAGACAGTGAAGCCCGGCAATGGCATCACTTCAGTCAATGCCGGCAACGCACCGCAGGGCATGCCGCAGGGTCTTTGGCAGAACTGCGTCAAAGCGGGAGAAAAGTATGGAGTTGATCCCTTTGTGCTTGCAGCTCAAGCTAAGCAGGAGAGCAGTTGGGGACAGAACATGGCTAATGGCGACGGTGTGATGCAGGTAGAAGCCGCTACACGTAGCGAAAACACCGGCATGTTCCGTCTGCAGGCAGGTCATGAATACGACCATTCCAGTAAAGCCGACCAGGTAGAGATGGCCGCTATGATCATGAGCAACCTGGGTGGCGACACCCGGAGTCAGTTGGAGAAATACAACGGCGGGCCTAACTGGCAGCCAGGCTCGATCGATTCTTTCAAGCGAACCACCGACCCTCAGGGCTATGCGCAGAAAGTAATAACGACCGCGGATGAGTTGCGCGGCAGCGTAGCATAAGCGAAACACGGAGGGCTTAATTGGTCCTCCAATTATTATTTTATTACTAATGCTACGGGCGTAAGCATTAATTGTTGCTATGTAATTACCAAACTGATGTGCTGTTGCTCTCAATTTATTATGGATGAGTGCACCTTTTGCATAAGGGACAAGAGGTGCGGTTATTTATAATTCAGTCTCATGGCTGCGCTAACTCTTCACAAAGTTTCTTGCGAAATACCCGGCTCTTTTATTTCAGTGACTTTTATAAAATACTTACCAGTCCAATGAAAAATCACCTCTGGATCAGCCGTGAAGTGAGTGGCTGTGCGGCTTCGCAGCACTTTTAATAAAATCGAAAATCTCAACGGAAGCACATCCGGCCGGCTGAAAATAACGAATGAGGAAAGCGCTTCTCTGAATTGAAAGAGTTTATGTGCTTGAAGAACCGGAGCTGAAGCTTAGGGATTGTCTCTGAGTTGTTGGCTGAACCAGGCGATTTCATTAGAGTTAATTATTACAGTAACAGCTGAAATTCAAGTGTGATCAATAAACTCATTATCTCTAAAATTCTGAAACTGAATCATGTAGGAACCGATATCTACTTCAAGCCACATAGGACTGTTAGGTTTGAGGTGCTTATTGTCATGGAACGGTCTTTTTTTCGTATGCCTTTTGCCTCCCTACGGGCTGGTTTTCTTTTCTCTATTACTCTATGTGCAGGTTGTCAACTTACTGACTCAGTCCAACTACCTGAGGCACGCGCGCCACGCTTGGTCATTCGTGAGGGGCAGGAGCCGGTCATGGTATCTGACTATTCCCGGCCACCTATGCTACACGAGAAACGGTCTGACATCTGGGGAAGGGTAAGCAGTCGGTTTGTTCTGGTGGACCAGATTGGGCGTAACGATCGGATTAATCAGCAGCTTAACTGGTTAATCCAGAATCGGCGTTTCATAACCACCGCCAGTGGCAAGGCCGCACCTTATTTGCATTTTATCGTTGAAGGTCTCGAACAAAAGGACCTTCCGGCCGAACTGGCTTTGTTGCCTATGATCGAAAGTGCCTATGACCCGATGGCCATCTCAAGTCAAAAGGCGGTCGGACTATGGCAATTCATGCCCCGTACTGGTACAGATTTCGGCTTGCGCCAGACGTCGCTTTATGACGCGCGGCGCGACGTTATCGCGTCAACACACGCGGCCATGAGATACCTGACACGTCTACATCAGCAGTTTGGAGGTGATTGGCTATTGGCTTTAGCCGCCTATAATGCTGGTGAAGGGACCGTATCGCGCTTAATAGAGGCCAATCGCAAGAAAGGGCTTCCTACCGATTATTGGCATCTGGATTTACCCCGTGAAACGCAAAATTATGTCCCACGGCTCCTGGCCCTATCCATTCTTGTCAAATCGCCTCATGGACATGCCATAGAGCTGAAGCCTGTAGCGGATGAGCCATACTTTATTACGGTTCGCTTGGCCCGTCCTGTAGAGCTGGCGCAGTTGGCGCTTATATCAGGTATCCCCAAAAAGGAACTACAGAGGCTAAACCCTGCCTATGTTAACGGCAACACCATAGGCGGGCCGGGGCATCTCGTCATTCCCATCGCTAAAGAGAGGCTATTGACAGCTAATCTTGATACGCTTGCGCGCTCTGGCAGCTCCGTTCATACGTCGGAAATGCAGAAAGGGCAGTCGGCTATTGCCGCCACGCCTTAATCGAATGATGTGTAACATAATACCATTGAAATTTAATATTCAATTATTTGTGAATTCGGAATTTTATTTCCATACTCATAACTGTTAGGCGGAATAATTTATAAGGCAACCTATCGACAAGAACTGGCTCGGCTTTTTAGCAAAAGGATGATATGTCGAGTCGTACCACCTCAACGAAATACTGCAGCCATCCAAAAAAACGCTGATAAAAGCCATCCAAGAAAATTATTCTAATCTTTTACAAAATGTAAAATGGAGATATGTTTGATAAACTAAGCAAACCGCACTGTTAAAGATAATAGCCCTGCTACTGCCTGACTCTTGGCCTTCTGATCCATTCAAAACACCTTGGATGATGTACAGGTTTTGTCTAGAGAGATGTCGGTAATATGAAGCTTTTATTACCTTCTACCAATTTTTAAGCCCCTATTTAATTTCGCAAGGCTCGGTGCATCTGACCTTAATTTCTGCACCTTCTATTGTTTCAAATAGCTGTTTTAATCCTATGTTTTGATTAATAAAAGCAAGAAAAAGATAGTTTGCTATTTGTTAACCTATTCACACAACTCAATTCACATATTGACGATTTTGGTTACAAAGATATTACTATTCTCGACCTTCAAGGTGAGAGTTGTCGATGCAAACAGAAACCGCTATACAAGATCGTGCGGACTGTAATAATAATAACGCGCACAACGTTCTTGGGGCTGGCCTGGATTTTAACCATCTTAAAATGGACCTTCTGCTTTATGGCGAGACGGGTACAGGAAAAGACACGCTAGCAAGACAAATTCATGATCTCTCGGAGCGGTCCGGCTCCTTTGTTGCACTTAACTGTGCTGCTATACCAGAGGCACTTGCCGAAAGTCAGTTATTTGGTACTGTAAACGGAGCCTATACGGGCGCCACACGTTCCCGTCAGGGGTATATAGAAGCGTCAGACGGCGGGACTCTTTATCTGGACGAAATCGACAGTATGCCTTTGGCGCTACAGGCCAAGCTGCTACGTGTCCTGGAGATAAGAGGAGTTGAGCGATTGGGATCCACTGAGTTTATTCCTGTTGATCTTCGTGTTATCGCCTCTGCGCAACGCCCGTTGGATGAACTTGTGGAACAAGGGTTATTTCGTCGAGATCTGCTTTTTCGACTCAACATGGTAACCATCCGGTTACCCGCGCTACGTCAGCAGCGTGAAAAGATATTGCCTTTGTTCGACCAGTTCGTTACAACCATGAAAAATGAGCTTAACAAGCCAGCGCCAATCCTGGGCAACCATTATGTCCAATTGCTTCTCAGCCATTCCTGGCCGGGCAATATTCGTGAGCTTAAATCAGCGGCCAAGCGTTTCGTCCTGGGGTTTCCGCTGTTGGGGGCGGAGGGCTGTGATGCTGTGCTTTCTGAAGAGCCAGCTGGGCTCAAATCACAGCTGAAAGTTGTCGAGCGGCTGCTGATTCAAGATGCGCTCAAGCGACATAAGCATCAGCTCGATGCGGTTATTCAAGAGTTGGATATACCTAAACGTACGTTGTATCACCGAATAAAGGAGTTAGGCCTTTAGTTTTCTTCCCAAAGGCGAAAGGAATCTCGCATCGGGATGTCCCCGCGCTCTTGAAGTATTCGAGGTCAAGAATGAGCGAGTATGATTTGCTTGATGAAGCATTGGCGGTCTCACCTGACCTGCCTGATCTAGATGTCATTGCACAGAGCCTTTCCGAATTCGCCGTCGATCTGTTGCTGGCGGGCGAGACTGGCTCTGGTAAAGATACATTGGCTCAACACATACATTTGCTCTCAGGGCGTAAGGGACCCTTTGTCGCAATGAATTGTGCTGCGATTCCGGAATCGCTTTGTGAAAGCGAATTGTTTGGCGTGGTGAGTGGTGCCTATACCGGTGCTGATCGTTCTCGTGTCGGATACATCGAAGCCGCACAAGGAGGAACTCTTTACCTGGACGAACTGGACAGCATGCCGCTGGCCTTGCAGCCCAAACTGTTGCGCGTATTGGAAACGCGTGTGCTGGAGCGGTTGGGATCGACTACACCGATTCCGCTTGATATCTGTGTGATCGCGTCTGCCCAGCGCCCGCTGGACGAATTGGTCGAGCGGGGTGAGTTTCGGCGTGACCTGTATTTTCGACTTAATGTGCTAACGGTGAAGTTGTTACCACTGCGGCTCCAGCGTGAGCGCATTCTTCCACTGTTTTACCGTTTCTTAAAAAGTGCGGCGAGAGAGCTTGGCCTCGAAGCCGGTAAAGTTGATCCGGTTGTGTCCCAGATCCTGTTGAACCACGACTGGCCTGGGAATATTCGCGAGCTAAAGTCTACTGCCAAGCGTTTCGTGCTCGGTTTGCCGCTGTTCGACAGCGAGTTGGTAAGCGAGGGGGAGTCACCTACAGCACTCAAGTTCCAGTTACGGCTTATCGAAAGGGTATTGATTCAGGAATCGCTCAAGCGAAACCAGCACTCTATCGATGCAGTTAGCCGCGAGCTGGACATTCCTCGGCGGACGCTTTACCACCGTATGAAAGAGTTGGATGTCTGAATCACGTCTGGACCGTTCAGCCTGACTTATGCAGGCTGAACGGCTCAAGGAAGGCGAAGCTTTTCGCATTAATGCGCCTTGGGTATCCCGAACTGCTCCAGCGTAGGGTCAACGTTGTGGTCGAATGTTTCCTGTTTCTTATGTTTGTTTACCGCATCGATAATGGCTTTGATACCAAAGCCGATGGCTAGAACGGCATCAATTGCCCAGCCAATCGGTCCGGCCGCGGCGCCAATGGCACTGGCGGCTGCCAATCCCGCTGCTTCGCCCGCAACCATTCCGACTACACGTCCTGCGACGGCACCCGCCATACGTCCAAGTCCGGCAGAGGCATCCTTGCCCAGGCTTTGTGCCACGGCGTTATAACCCAGCTTACCTAACTCAGCTGAGCCTTTGGCTCCATCATAAATAGCCTTGGCTGCGCCAGCGGTGTCTCCGTTATTCAAGCGCTCTGAGACAGATAAAAGGCTAGCTACGCTAACAGCGCCGCTGCCGGCTAACAGGGTCTTACCGCCCTTACCGAGGTCTGACGCAGATGTCTGTTTCTCCACATTGTCTCTTAGTTGAGAATACAGCTGCTGACCTGTCATTTTCTTCTCGTCAGCATCTTTTGGAAGCGTACCCGCATCCTTCAAGTCCTTGATTACGCTTGCCCCCTTGGCTGTGGTAGTTAAGGCTTTCATGGTCGCTTCGGCGTAGCCGCTCTGCGCTGCAGTCGTAGCACTTTGCGGAATAGCGTCTTCATACGCTAACTTCTTCGCATCTACCTGGGACAGAACATCTTTAGGGTCTGATTTCTGGTCCTGTTTAAGTGCACTCTCGGCTGCTTTACCTTGAACAAAGTTCTCCTGATAGGAGCGATCAATTTCCTGTTTAAGGTCCGGACGGCGGTCCAAGACCTGACTGGTAGTGGGTACGTTATCTTTACCCTTCAGGTCTCCTTGTAACTGGAGTTCTGCCGTCATATGCCCAATAGCCTGGCTATAATCCACAGGCTTGCAGTCTTCAGGCTTCTTGCCTTTGTTATCCTTGGCGGCCTGGTCCCGGGCGGCTTGCATGTCTTGCTCAAGTGCCTTACCAGATATCAGATCCTCGTGGCGTTCGTTGACTGCCTCTTTCAGGGCGGGGTCGCTGGCAATCAAGGTCTCTTCCTGCGCAGGAACTGCCTTGTCCAGATAGGTTTTAACGCTTTCATCGGTCTGCAACTGAGCAATTTTTTGCTGTAGCGCCTCGGAGGTCTTGTCTACTTTTCTTAGCTTGCTTCCTCCCTGGACTTGCTCGAGCGTTTCCTGCAACTTGATCATGACGGCGGCTTTTTGCTCACCCGTGTAATTGTCGGGGTGGTTGAAGACATCTTCATTGAGTTTACTGATGTCCACATTAGCCACTGCATTACGGGTAGCGGCGTCGCTCATCATGGATGCGAACTCGCCACCATTCTTGGGAGCTTGTTTTTTGATCCAATCATCTATGTTTTTGGTGCTGATCTTTTTGTCTGCATTGTGTAGTGCAAGACCTTCCCCCTCGAAGCCGCCTTGATCAAGCATGTGCAGAAAACCAGGCTGTGAAAAGGTCTGGGCTGTTTGAGCAAGCTTTGGAGAAAGCCCTGGGTTCCCTGTTTGAAGCCCCTTCAAGGCATCATCGGTAATGTATTTACCAACACTTTTTTCTTTGTCTGGATTGCCTGCTTTGGCTAGCGGTTCGTTAGCACGCAGCATCGCGGCGGAGCGGACCATGGCTAATGATTGTGGATCCGCGCCCGGGTTTTCCTTTTGATACGCCTCGACATCCTTGGATGCCGCCTTTGCAGCGTTCTCCATGTTCTTGATAAAGGACTTGTAATCGTTTTTAGAAATGTTGCCGTCGCACTTTCCGCCGTGCTTGCTGGTATCCAGCGCTTTCTCGAGCGCCGGATTGGCCTTGATGAAATCTTTAGCCTGGGCTGAGCCCTCTTTACCTTCAGCCGCCATCTTGGCGGCGGCAATCGGGCGATTGAGTTCTTTTGCCGCCTGTTCTCGTTCCGCCGGTGGCAGATGAGCCACCAGTGCATCGTATTTCTTTAGCTCCTCCGGAGCGGAGTACTTTGAGTTATCCAGAAAATCCGCATCGGCGGCTTTAGGCGTAGTGGGTGCATCATTGGTTTCAGTACCTCTGATTGTCCCTACAGTACCGGTTTCTCTTACTTGCGTTGGCTGCTCAACAGAAGGTCGTGTACGGCTCATATCTGGCCGTTCCGGCCGGGCCTGCCCTGATGGGGCCTGGGTAGACGGGGTGGTGGGTTGCTCCAGATTCTTCAGCAACTGTACAAGGCGGGAAATTAATCCGTCACGCGTAAGCGACGCGTTACCGGGCAGCGTCTGCCGCGTGGATGGAGCGTTGGTGCCGAACTGAATAATGTTACCGGTATTGCCTCTGCGCTCAGCTGGCGCAGCACTGGGTTCCGTGCCCGTTGGAGAGAGTTCAAAACTGACGTCTGGATTGGCAATAGTTCCCATTCCTGGCGTGGGATTGGATACGCGCATGGATACTTACCTGTGTAGGAAGCCGGAGTGTGGGGGCTGAGTGGCAGGTATCGCTGCGCAGTTCCATTCAGGTAGCGCTGTGTTCCTATACATGAGCGCCAGAGTGAATACGGGGCCGGTAGTAAGAGCAGCCAGAAGAATTTCTTGAAGTGACATGGAACCGATCCCCAAGGCGGTGCCACGCATGTGCACCAAGCAACGATGCTGGTATTCCTCGAATCACTACAAAGGTGCATATGCCATGGTTAATCCTGTCAATAATCCTAATACCGGTTTTACGGGTTTCGTTGGTGACGTGACCAATGCCGGTGGCCAGTTTGTACAAGGCGCTAATCAGGCCGAGGCTAATTTCAGTACTCAACAAGCCATGAATGAAATGACGGGTACTAGCAGCTCGGTTGAGGCCCAACGTGCTGAGATGAAGAAAAACGATGAAAACAACGCAGCATTAATTGGCTTGCAAGGCCAGGAAAACCGCCAGATCGCTATCCAGAACACGCTCAACTCCATCCAGTCGGCGCGAGATGATGCCTCTAACAAGAAGATCAGTTCCGCAGCGCAAAACGCCAAGGGCATCAGCTACTAACACGTGCTGCCCCTCGGTTTGAGGGGCGCAGGCCTTAAGGAGCAGGAACTATGCCAACCGTCATGAACAGTATGATCCCCAATCAACTGCCAAGGATGGATATTGAGTCGCTAATGCTGACCGGATCCAAGGAAACCCAGAGTAAGCCGTCACTGGAAGATGTGATCAAGCAGCTCTTGCAGGAATTGACCAAAAGCGGCTCGCTGGATGAGTCATCCCCATTGGGAAAAATGCTCGCCCAGCACATGCAAGAAAAAGGAATACAGGGATCTGGGCCGGAGGATCTTAAAAAAGGTCTAGAGAGTCTGATCAGCGACAAGCTGGGCCCGAACTTCGGCGCTGCAGATTCCGCAGGCCTTAACGGTGGCAGCCAGCAAGACCTCATGTCCAAAGTGCTCAACGGATTGGGCAAGTCTTACCTGGATGATCTGCTTTCCAAGCAAGGAGAGGGCACTACCTTTTCCCAAAGCGATATGCCCATGCTGGAAAAGATTGCCGAGTTCATGGACAAGTTTCCCAAAGACTTTCCACCCCCAGATTCAGGCTCATGGAAAAATGAGCTCAAGGAAGATAATTACCTGAGCGAGAAAGAAACAGGCGATTTTCGTGCAGCGCTCGATAAGCTTGGCTCGCAGTTGCAGGCTAATGCTTCGGAAGGTAGCCAGGGGCTAGGGCAAGGGGGCGGGGGGGGTGGCCTGGGTGATCCGGCAGGTTTGGGCAACCAGAGCTCACCTGGTGGCGTACAAGGCGGCAGCGTCGATGAGCTTGCCAAACTCTTAAGTGCATTGATCGAGAAAGGGCTAGAGGCGACCCTCGCCGAAGGTGGAAACGGTGGTGTGGGCAATGGTCAGCCACAGGGCGCTGGTCAACACACCTTGAACAACAGTGCAGCGGAAACTGCGAATGCGTTGGTGCAGGCCTTGTTACAGGGCGGCGGCTTACAAACACAGGCATCGAGCTGACCCACCTTTTATCGACACCGTCTGTTGGAGTCTTCAAATGACGATTACATCCGTTAGCAAAGCAAAGCAGCCAAGCGCTGATATAGACCAAGGGCTGATTCAGGAGCCTTCACAGGCGGACGTCGATCTGTTTTCCGCAGCGATGAGTGCTGGGGCCGCCGCCGCGGTGCCAGGGCAACTACCTGCCCTGGTAGCTGGAGCACTGGTGGATCGCGTCCAGAGCACGGACAAGCTCTCACAGCAGGCCATGCGCAATATGAAAGCGGCTGCAAGCGCTGATGACCCTATGGACATGACCATGATGAGCCGCGCGCTGTCAGCGTACTCATTGCAGATGGCAGTCACTACCAAGGTGGTCAACAAGACTGCACAAACGCTCGATAAACTGACCAACCTGCAGTAGGTAAGCCATTGTGAAAGGGTCTGTCGCGACGCTATTGCTCACTATTCTGCTGCTTGCAGGATGCAGTCAGGAAACCGATCTGTTCAGCGGACTTTCCGAGCAGGACTCCAATGATGTCATTGCGTCGCTGGCTGACCAGCACATCGAGGCGCATAAACGCACGGAGAAGACAGGTATCGTCGTCTCCGTGGACAGCGCCCACATTAACCGCGCGGTAAGGATACTTGATGCGGCAGGGTTACCGCGGCGTACTCATACCAGTCTGGGTGAGATCTTCAAGAAAGAAGGTGTCATATCCACCCCTCTGGAGGAGCGCGCCCGCTATATCTACGCATTGTCACAAGAGCTGGAAGCTACGCTGTCCCAGATTGACGGCGTGATCGTGGCCCGCGTCCATGTGGTACTGCCAGAGCGTGTTGCCCCGGGCGAGCCTGTGCAACCCGCCTCGGCGGCGGTGTTTATCAAGCACGCTGTAACCCTTGATCCAGACAGTGTACGGGGCCGTATACAGCAAATGGTTGCAAGCAGTATTCCGGGAATGTCAGGTACTACGACGATGGATTCAAAAAAGTTTTCCATTGTGTTCGTCCCGGCCGCCGAGTTTCGCGATACTCAGCAACTGGTCAGCCTAGGCCCGTTCCTCGTGGATAGCGAAAAGGCGGCTTTCTGGAGTCGCATGGTGTGGGTAGCCCCGGCAGGAATGGTTCTACTTGTGCTCGTACTGATGTTGCTGGTTCGATCCGACTGGCGATCGGCCTTGTTGCAACGTGTCACCTCGCGGCGCGGAGGCGGCTCTAATTTGCCGAGCCGGATCTGATGTCTACAAACGTCAGCGAACGCTGGGTCCAATGGTGGTGTTGCGCCTGGCGCGACGCGCACCCTGAGTGGAGGGCCCGTTTCATTGACCAGTCAGGGCTTCCGCCAGCTATTTGCGAGACACTGGCCATACAGCGTGTTGATGTCTTCCTAAAATTTGCAGGTGTTGTTTTCCTGCAGCCTCCTGAGCCTGAGTCCCACACGCTGAAGTGGCTGTCGCTGGATGACTCACAGAGTCAACTCGCCTTATCGTTGGTAGGCCGCATCTGCTCACCTGAACATCCTGATTCATCGGTAAACGACGAGTACACGCCGTGGTGTCGTAGCGTAGCAAAGGCGCTGCGCCCGGGTCTTTGGCTAGATAGCAAGTCACTGGATCCGCGCCTATTGCTAGGTGTCTGGTTGGGCGTCAGTTACTGGTCGAGGGTTCGCCTCTACTGGTCGCCAAACGCCGTGGAAGAGAGCCCTCTAAAGGTGATAGCCGCCAACACCATGGCCTGCTCCAGACTACAGACACTCTGGCCCGCTGTCTTTTGGCAGGTAACAGAAGGTATGGAGATTCAACATGCTGGCTAGGCGCTCTCTGTCCCTCGGTGCGGCTGTCATTAACGAACCCGTGCTACGCAGGGAAGACCTTGTTGATGCACTACGTGCAAAGGATATTCTCGAGCATGCCCAACAGCAGGCTGAAGCGATTCGAGCGCAGGCTCTGGTAGAAGGACAACAGTTGATCGATCAGGCCGTTGGCGAGTTCTGGTCGGTTGCCAATGACTTTCTTCAGGAGCTCTACGAAGAGCGGGAGGCCTTTCGGCGAGAGGCACTGATTTCGGTAGAGGAGCTGCTTAATCTGAGTCTATCCAGATTGCTGGATGAGACCCAGCTTCCGGAGCGAATCCGGGCACTATTACGCAACCTGGCTGACAGCCAACCCGTTGCGGTCGCTGCAACCCTGAGCTGTCATCCTGATCTTACCGAAATAGTAGGCGAGTGGCTGTCACACAGCCGCTTTGCCAAGCTGTGGCGGCTGGAGAGCAACAGTGCTTTGCCTGTGGGGTCGTTGAGACTTACTCATACAAATGGCTCGTTTGACGTCGACTGGGAAAGCCTGCGCAACGGCCTACTGCTGTAGCCATCTCCAAACGAGATGGAACCACCTACCATACAGGATCCACTCAGGGCCGAACCCCTAAGATGGAGTCCCATCATGCTCAATTTGAAAACCCTGCAGAACCGTCTCGATCACGCTTACAAGAGCGCACAGTCCGAGATGGATGAGGCCAGCATGATCGCCACCGATACATGCGACGTTGAAGACATGCGCCTGTTTAACGAAGCCAGCCGGAAAAGCGCGGTTGCCAGCACGGTCCTGGGTGAGTCGCTACGGGCCAAGCACAGCATGACCAAAGCCATCATCGACGGAATCCAGTGACCGTTCGACGGCGCGGCTCCTGCACCGCGCCGCCTTCTTTTTTGACCAGGGAGCGTGAAATGCGAAAGGCCTTGATGTGGTTGCCTTGGTTGTTGTGTGTCATCAGCCCTCTTGGATGGGCTGCAGTACCTGAAAGCTGGAAACATACGGCCTATGCCTATGACGCCCGGCAAACGGATCTGAACAGGGCGCTTGGTGATTTTGCCAAAGAGTTCGGCATGAGTCTGGACATGCCTTCAATGGATGCTGTCCTAGATGGGCGTATTCGAGCCGCCAGCCCTCAGGCTTTTCTAGACCGTCTGGGGCAAGAAAACCATTTTCAATGGTTCGTTTACAACGAAACGCTGTATGTCAGTCCGACACGGGAGCAGACCTCTACACGTATCGAGGTGTCACCGGATGCAGTTGATGATCTGCAGCAAGCGCTTACTGATGTAGGCCTTTTGGATCCACGCTTTGGGTGGGGCATCCTGCCGGATGAAGGGGTGGTATTGGTTCGTGGCCCGGCTAAGTACGTGCAGTTCATTCGTGACTACAGCCAGAAAGTCGAGGCACCGGAAAAGGCAGAGAAACAGGATATCGTGGTATTGCCGCTGAAGTATGCCAATGCCGCTGACCGAACCATTCGCTACCGTGATCAGCAGCTGAACGTGGCGGGGGTGGCCAGCATTCTTCAGGAGCTGTTGGAGAGCCGCTCTCGGGGCGAATCAATTAATGGTATTAGCCTTGCGCAACGCCCAAGCGGTACCTCGAGTGGATTAGGGGCCGGGAACCCTCTTGGGCTGAGCTATGGCGGCATGGGAAACGACATGGATTTTGGTGCGATAGAGCAGGGGCTGGATCAAGTCCTGGGTCGCTCAGGGCGCAAATCAAAGGGCGAAGAAAGCTCGTCTCGTAGTCGAATCCGTGTAAGTGCGGATGTTCGTAACAACGCCGTCCTTATCTATGACTTGCCCAAGCGCAAGGCAATGTATGAACAGGTCGTCAAGCAGCTAGATGTTCCACGGAATGTTATCGAAATTGATGCAGTAATTCTTGATATTGACCGTAACGAGCTAGCGCAGCTGTCCAGCCGCTGGAACTTTAACGCCGGTAGTGTAAGCGGAGGTGCAAACCTGTTTGAGCCTGGAACGACATCCACGTTGTTTATTCAGGACGCCGGCAAATTTTCTGCTGATCTGCGCGCGCTGGAAGGTAACGGGGCGGCCTCTATTATCGGCAACCCGTCGATTCTGACATTGGAAAACCAGCCTGCCGTTATCGACTTCAGCCGAACGGAATACCTCACCGCGTTGGCCGAGCGGGTCGCCAACATCCAGCCTATTACCGCCGGAACCAGTCTGCAGGTGATTCCACGTTCGCTCGATCATGGAGATAAATCCCAAGTGCAGCTTATTGTTGATATAGAGGACGGGCAGATCGATGTTTCTCAGATTAATGATGAGCAACCGGCTGTTCGCAAGGGAAACGTCAGTACTCAAGCAGTGATTGCGGAGCATGGGTCGCTGGTCATCGGAGGATTTCACGGGCTGGAAGCCAATGATCGTGTCAGAAAGGTACCGCTTCTGGGAGATATACCGGTCCTTGGTAAGCTGCTTTTCCAATCACGCAGCCGCGAACTAAGCCAACGTGAGCGACTGTTCATTCTCACGCCTCGGCTTATAGGCGATCAGGTAGACCCGGCGCGCTATGTGCAAAATGGTAACCCTCATGATGTGGATGATCAGATGAAACGAATTGATACCCGGCGGGATGGCTTTGTCCAGCCTACGCGTGGGGACATCGAGCGGGTCTTTACGCAATTGGTAGACGGTGTTTCGCCCACCGGCCTTTCCTTGTCCTCCGCCTTGCCTTTTGAGCCTGACAGCCTGTGCGATCCGGCCAATGGTCTGGTTCTGGATCGGCAGCGCTCCCAATGGTTTACCCGAAAGGAGTGGGGCGTAGCAGTCGTGGTAGCCCGTAATCAGACCGAAAAGCCCTTGCGTATTGATGAAAGCCGCTGTGGTGGCCGGTGGGTCATGGCGGTAGCGGCCTGGCCTCATGCGTGGCTGGAGCCCGGTGAGGAAAGCGAAATATTCATTGCCTTGCGCCAGCCCCAGCAGTCCTTGAAAAATGCTGCCCAAAGTCGTCCCTCACTGCTACGGAGAGCTATCCCATGATGCGTGGCCGCTATGCAATCACTCTTATCGCACTCGCCTTATTAGGCGGTTGCGCAAGCCGCTCCGGCTGTGTGGGCTATGCGTGTGAGCGTCCCGATTCGACAGATCGCCAACTGGTCATCTGGTGGCCTCAGGATATGCGGCAGGGTTTGAATGACCGGGACCCTGACGTGGACTTCACGGTGGTGCCGCTAAGAGATTGAAGATGGATGATTCGGGTAATGGAAAAGCACGCCTTTTACACCCAGCTGTTGGCAGGGCAGGCGGCAACCTGGTCGATAGCAGAGGGAGTCTGCTTCGCCAGTTGCCGCGAACATCTGGAGTGGGGAATGGCGCTGCGTATCCAGCGTGGTGTACTTACCCGCGAGCAAACCCGCCAGATATTGGCGCGCCGATTTACTGATGCTGAGCGTTACCAGAATTACCTTTTATCCCTGGATCCAAGATGTGGGTTCGCTATTTGGCATGCGCTGCCCACGCTCTCCGAGTCGGTTAAATCCCTGGATGGTATTCAACAGCAGCAGCTAGTTCTTGCTGGGCTTGAATACCTGACTGAATAAATCGCCTCGTTCTAAGCGTGCATGTCACTGGCTGTGACTACCCATTTGATAGAAAAACAGCCGGCCGTAAGGCTCGTTTCTTTTGAAATAAGACGATTGCTCGGTGATGAAAACTCGGGGTGGTGATCCTACTGCACCTTCAATGTAGAAAAGAACGAACAAACGATTGGAACCGATAGAAGCCATCTTCCACATAGAGGGCATTGCTTCTCAGGAGCAATGCCCTGGTGGCGTAGCACTTCTACTGCTACATCAATGGAGAACAATAGTATGGCTTCGCAACACTATCACCGACTGCTGGAAGAAATCAGCCAGCTGACGCTCATTCCTGAAACTGTCTTGTCTCAAGAGTTGACACATCTGTCCATTCGCGGCGTGGACTTTTCGATGTACCCAGTTGGAAACCAGGCACAAGCCCACCTCGTGATTCATTGTGATCTCGGTTCGTTGCCGGACAAACGCCGAGAAGAAGTGCTGTCACGCTTGCTTGATACCAACTTTCACATGGTGAACTCAGCAAAACCCGTAACGTTCTGCCGTAACGAACAGTCCGGGCACATGATGCTCAGTGCGGCGCAACCATTGTCAGGCCTGACTGGTCAGGCGGTTCTGGATCAAATGGGATCACTGGCGGACTACGCTCTCGCATGGCGTCAGAACTTCTTCCTAAGCGATACAACGTCCAAACCTCGAACTCCTGTAGTCGCCAAAGAAACGCAGCTGCCACGTACCTCGTTTTCCAGGAGGGCTTTGTAATGCTCCCAATCCATACCGGGCGCGCCGCTGGCGCCCAGGGCGTGCATACGTCAGAAACTGATGAGATTCAACGGGCCTCGGTGGAGGGTGTAACTACCTCACACCAAGGAGCGATAGAGCAGAGCCAGATGCCCGGCGCGTACCCCCCTTCGCCTACCGCGACTCCTTTTGAAATGTCGCCAGAGCTCAGATCCGAGGCGGCAAAATTCGCAAAGAAGCCTCAAGTCGCTAGCAAAGAGTATTTAAGCGAGCGCATGCAACTTGAAGGTTCCTATCTTGCAGAATTGCAGAAACATGCGGAAAAAACGGATTCGCCTGACAGCGCCTTTGTCAGTTTCCCCCAGATTGCAAGGGATCTTGGCCTTGAGAATCCAGTTGCCGACAATATAGAAAGGCTACAGCAGCAGACGACTCAGGAGTTAAAAGAAATTCTGAAGGGCGCCAAACCCGATCAGGATAGAATGCAAGCGCTAACGATGCAGCTTAAAAAGCTTCTCTCGGAACAAACAGAGTTGTTTGCCCACCAGGCAGCTAAGTACGAAGAAGTGAAGAGGATGGATGGGCTGCCTGAAGAGGCCAAGATAAATATTCAGCGTAGCGAGCTAAGTTTTTCGGCCTATGCGACTAAAACAGCCTGCGATGTCCCAAACATGGTTGCTCAGGCTCATGAGAAAGCTTCATTGATCGAACACTCTCTGAAAGCAATTGGACATGAGGATGAAGCAAAGCCATGGACTGCTACTACAAAAGAACTGGAAGGACTTCAGAAAGATATCTCTTCTGACTTCAAAAAGGCTGTTGATCAGGCAAAACTAACTTTATTGGTAGATGAATACCAAAAAGTCAGTGGTGACTGGAAAAATAAGGGGATGGCATTCATCGGCCAGGGCGCGCGTCAGGGATGGTTGTCCGGATTTGCACTCGGCACGGTAAGGGCCTTCACCTTGGCCGGTTTGGAAGGCAATAAAGCCGCTCAGGTATTTGGTGCTGGAGCTACCACGGGTATTGCACATGAAATCGGAACCCAACTATTGGCACCGGTCGTTCTGGAAATAATGGGGGGGGCGACGCGCCCGATCAATACTGCGGAAGTTTTACCTGCGCCTAATAAGTTTGTCAGTGAAAACGGTGTTGTGCGCGAGCGTAACGAAGATGAAATGAAGGCAGCGCAGAAGGAGGTCGCAGATCTTCGTAAAGAGCATGAACAGAGCAAGAATGCCAATAAAACAGGATCTCTGCCGGGTGAGGCAAAGGCCTGGTCTTTCTTTTCTGGCATTCAAGGAGCAAGTGCAGCCATTACAAGCAATATGGACCTGACAAGTACCCAGCAAGCAGGTGCTATTACGTTAGGCTCCATCATTGCTGGTTTTTTCATGGGTGCCACACATGGCGCCGACGGGCTCAACGCCAAAATGAAAGATCAGTATGGACGTGCGCTTCCTGCCCACACGATGAAAAAACCATCCGATGCTCCGCTTAAAGCCAGGCTGAAGGATACCATCGATGCAGGGTGGGCAAAACTGAACCCAGCGGACACCAGCGCTCGCAAGGTGTATGAGAACAAAATTGCTGCCCTGACGGTGGGGCTGGGCTATCAGAGAGTATTAGACCCAGCCATCAAAGCCGTAGAAAACAGCTCTCCTGCTGTCAAAGCTGGGGTAACAGGATTCGTTACAGGCGTTCAATCCATTATGCTGCTATCTCAGGCGTGGGGTGGTTTTGGGATTGGTGCGCAGACCGCTGCCGATAAGAAGGCCGCGGCGGCAGAGCGTAAGGAGAAGAACCTTCCTGAGCCGGAACAAGGTCGGTTTGATCGTCTCAATACGGCGAGGCTTAATGTGTTCAACCCGGGACGGGACGCCTATACCCATGCTACTAAGGATGGTGTAGCTAGATTGGCGGAAAATGCTTACACGGTACTCCAAGGTATTGGCGAAATACCCGAGACGGCAGTCACCGATATGCTAGAGGCTACACCAAGTCTGCTAGAAGACGCCGGAAGGATGATCGGAAGCGGCGCACAGACGCTATTCAGGCCGAGCCGTGAAGCCCAAGCCAATAGTGCAGACGGTGGATCGGCTGCAGCAGAAGAGCATGAGATGGCGACCCTTAGCTCTAAGGGTAAGACAGTCTCGAGTGCCGAGCGTGGTGAGTCAAGCGGACAGCAAGGACGTGGCGAATCAAGTAAACAGCCACAACGTTAATACCACCTCGCATGGACGCGAACGCGCGAAGTGACCGCTCCAGTTGACTGTTGCTCTTCTTAACAACAAGCAAGAGGCCGGGCATTGACTTCAATGCCCGGTACTCAGTGATTGTCTAACCTACATCCGATACTCAGCACTACCTCGACATATGACGGTTGCCTAGCTTTGCGCCAGCTCAGTCATGAATGGGCCTACGCTTGGGCTGTGAGCCAATCATTACTGTGTACTATCCTGCCAGGCCGTCAAAAAATCACGTTCTACAGACCTATAAATAAGTTTCCTTATCTGTAAGCGTTACGCCATCTCTAGCACGAGTAAATAGTGAATAGTCAGAAATCGCTAATTACTCGACCCGAGCGATACTACCGCACATGCACCCTTGTAGCGCAGTGATGGCGAATCAGCTTAACCGGGACAATAGCACTATAACTATCTTCCCTACGGTGCACTTGTATCAGAAGGAGATGCCGGCAAACCGCTAAAAAGAAGCCATTACAACTGCAGTACAAACGCTGTGGTTCGCCCAATCCGCCAAAACTCCTACTACCTCCCAGTCTAGCTATGTCCACGATAAAGGCATGAGGCATCGCAAAGAGCTATGGGGGCCTGACAAGTCGCCATTACCGAAGTATTAGGCCCAAGTCGAAAACGGTCGGCTTTATTTGGATGACTGGGACAATGAGTGCGCTCTTAGTGGTATTGGATTTGTTCTGCGTATCAGCATGTTAATCCAAGCGCTGAGCTCAGAGGCTCAGGGGCTAGTAGAGGAGTCTATGGGGAACAGGCCGGTATGTATGCCACAAGCTTTTTCTTGCGAGATCAAACGCCTGGTTTGGAACCAACGATGTCCAGCTGCCACTTAGTTCGGCAATCATTTAAAAAGCACTCCCTGTCGATTTGATCGAGGCACCTATTATGCGTATAGATTCATTAGGACCATCTGATGGCGTATTACCAGAGTCTTCCGGTTCTTCTAGGACAGAAATAAGCAAGGAAGATGTCATCGCCTTTAACAGCACGCAGACACAGGAGCCTGTTACGTTTGGTAAGGAGCCCAAGGGTAATCGCACGGTTAAAGACGCTATAGAGAATGCTGGAGAACACCTAAAGTATGTTCCGGGGCTTGGTAAGGTTTTAAAGGGCATTGGGAATAGTGACGAAGGGGCTCTCAACACATTATTCGGTGGGCTTGGAGGAGTTACGAAAACTGCAGCGACTAGTGTAGAGGGTATCGTTACGGGCGGCTCACGGAATCCTGCACAGGCGTTGACTAACGCCTATGTTGCGAATGTGCAGAACTTTGATAAATGAAGAACATCGCTAAAGCGTTAATTTAGACAAGTAGTACTCCTGATCGAATGCTTGCGACCAGGAGTACCTTTAGCAGTGGGATCTCATTAAGCAGAATGCGTATCAGCTAACTATACCAGGCTGGGCGACTGGAAATTTCTAGTCACTATGTACGGTGGTTCGTTGCCAATGCCCACCCTAGGTAGGCTAGGCACTGGCTACCCAGCGCCTAGCGAGCATTTGGTGAGCATAGTCAGTTAGGCTATAGACTAAAGCCGTTTATGGAATCCCGATAACATCACTCTCTGAAAGCAGTATCCTTTTAATCAAAGGAGTGTCAGCGTTTCAGTCGTTCAGGCATATCATTCTGCGGTGCAAGCCTTTATACGTATGTGAGTCTAATTCAGTGACTGTAGCCGCCACCTCATGATTCTAGACACTAAGCCGTCATGATTATGATGCCAATCCGTATTAAGATTTTAGTAGCCGTAAAAGGGTACTTAAGGTTCTGCGGTTTCTATAGCAACAAATAGATGCGGATGAGCATGGTGCTCCCCTACAGTTCATCCTCCACACGAATGACTTCGTCCGTTACCTCATCCAGCTGTTTTATGACCTGATAAAGATGAGCCACCGCCGTTAAGGTAGGTCGTGGGATGTAGTGCCCTGCGTTCACCTTGTAAAGCGTTCGGGCAAGCCAGATGCTTTGTACGACTGGAACCCGTGCGTGCTTGGCACGGGCAATAAGATCCAGTGCGCCATCATCCTCTCCCTTGCAAAGGATGCGTGGCAGCGGCGTTTCACCGGGGCGGTAGAACAGCGCAACCGCATAGTGGGTTGGATTGACGACCAGCATGTCAGCATCCTCAACCGGTTTGGGTGGCGCAGAAGGCGCTTTGTTCAAGAGCTCATGAGCCAACTGCTTACGATGTCCCTTGACGTGTGGGTCGCCCTCGGACTGCTTGTACTCATTCTTGATGTCTTCATGGCTCATGCGCAGTTTCTTGGCATGGAAGTATTTTTGTAGAGCGAAATCCAAAGCGCCAATGACCAACAATAAACCCAGCGTGGTCCGAAGGATGTGGCGAAACAGGTCCAGCAATGCATGCCAATAGGTCGTCAGGTCTGAATTCGCAAGCAATATCAAAGCGCCTAATTCAGGCGTTACGACCATATACAGCGTTATCGCAATAGCGGCTGCCTTGAGTATGCTCAAGAGCAGATTAGTCAGATTCTGGCCTGAAAACATCTGCTTGGCATGGGAGAAGGGATCAATTTTCTTTATATCGAATTCGAGCGCCTTTGGTGCAAATAGAAAACCAATCTGCATCCAGCTGCTTGCCAGCCGCATCAGCATTGCCGCCCCGACACTACAGAGGATAAAGCCAATCAGTACTGTGGCACCTTCGCTGGCCACCTGACCTACTGTGGTAAGAAAGGGGCGACCTGTGGCCACAAGCGCAAGGTCCAACAGGTGCTGCAAACGGCCCATGCTGTCATCGGCCAGCCCCAAGGTGATTTCGCTCACTACCATCAGGACCAGTAATTTACCGAGATCCTGGCTTTGGGCAACCTGACCTTTTTCGCGTGCGTCACGTAACTGTTTAGGCGTGGCTTTTTCTGTTTTCTCGCCCATGACTCAGGGGACCTGTATGAGGTGATTGAACAGGAATTTAAGGTCTTTGAAGTGTTGAATCTGCCCGTTACCCAACTCCAGCAAGGTAGGCAGGTAAATGATCAGAAAGGCGATACCCGCCATGCTTTTAGCGGGCATGGAAAGAATGGAGACGTTCAGCTGCTGTGCATATAGACCAATAATGGCGAGCGCCGCCTCGATAAGCAGCAGAAGGCCGATAAACGGGGCGGCATACAACATCATGTGCTGTAAGGTTTGATTGAGCTGTTCGAGAAAGATGCCTAGCCCATCGGCCGTCATGCCAGGCAGCCAGGCGGTTGGAGGCCATACCAGATAGCTGTCCCAAATCACTTGTGTGATCAGTGACAAACCTCCCGAAAGGATCACCAGCAAGATCAGCGCTTCCTGAAACAGCTCTCCAAGCGGGGTCGCATCCGGGCCTAGCGCTGGGTTGATCTGGCCGCCACTGAGCGCGCCGCGCTGACTGTCGAGCAGGGCACCTACCGACGCGAATAACCAGAACGGCATATAGAGCAAAATGCCAAGCAGCGTACCAAGGACTGCTTCCTTGATCAGTAGCCCTGACATTGCAATAAGGTCCTCTTGCCCACTTAGTGCCTCGCTGATGGAGGGCGCCGGAATCATGGCTACCACAATGACTACGGCATAGCGCAGGGGGCCCTTGAGGTATTTGAAGCAAAAGGCGGGCACCAGGATCATGCAGGGCAAGAGCCGCGCCATACCCAAGCCGAGGCCGAGCATAAGGTCGAAGGCGTGCTGCGCATCGAACGGCATCAGTGTGCGCCGCCGGAGCGGGAGATCAGGTCGAATGCCATGTTAATGAACTGAATCAGCTCCACACCGATCCAGCGGCCGGTCATCGCCAGTGTCAGACCCACTGAGGCCAGCTTGATACCGAAGGGCAGCGTCTGGTCCTGGATCTGCATAAGGGCCTGGAGTAGTGAGATGATGATCCCTACAAGTACCGCTACCGCAAGGGGCGGAGCCGTGAGGATAACGACCAGGATCATGCCCTGTTTGAACAATGCCAACGCTTCCATGGCTGCCTCACATGTAGGAATAAAAGAGACTGTCGAGCAAGCGGGTCCAGCCGTTGACCAGTACAAACAGCAAGAGCTTGAGCGGCAGAGAAATGGTCATGGGAGAAACCATCTGCATGCCCAACGCCAGGAGCAGGTTGGAGACGATTAGATCGATGACGATGAAGGGGAGATAGATAAGAAACCCGATCTGAAATCCTGCCTGAAGCTCGGACAGAACAAACGCCGGGATAGCAAGTAAGAGATCATTCTTTGTAGCCTGATCAGCCATCTCCTTGGGCCACATCCGCTGGGTATTTTCAAGCAGGTGAGCGGAGACGTCCGGGTCAGTATTGCGTGTCATGAAGCGTTGGAGCGGATCAATCACACCGCTAGCGCTGGCTTGTAGCTTCTCAATGGACGACATGTCCAGTGGCTGGGCCTTGACCCTTTGTTGAATTTCATGCGCCACCGGTGCCATGACAAACATCGTTGCCGCGAGTGCGATTCCATACATGGCCATATTGGGTGGAACCTGCTGTACCCCAATAGCATTGCGGGTAATCAGCAGGGTCATGGCAATCTTGAGAAAAGCCGTACAGACAATCAGCAAAAAGGGAATCAGCGACAGCCCACCAAGGAATAGGGCCAGCAGAACGGGGTTCATCCCCTCCATGATCATGAGCGCGACGCCATACGGATAAGTTGCAGACCCAGGCGTCCATCAACATCGACCAACTCACCTTCAGCTACTATATGGTCGCCATGACAAAGGGTAGCGTAGCCGGGAGCGATGCCCTGAACTTCCAGCACGGTACCGTGGCCCAGCCGATGCAATTCATCCAGGCTCAACGTGAGGTGCCCGCAGCGTACGGTAAGCGCCAGCGGCAAATGTGCGGTAGGTTGAAGCGCGTTGGTGTCAGCCAGGGGCTCATCCCGGTCTTCATAATGCTCCTGGCCGTATTCTTCTTGAATAGCAGGGTCTGCTTGCGTGTCCAGTTCTGCTTCTGGGTAATGGTCAATGCTACTCATGAGCGCCGTTGTCCTCATCAATCAAAGTCAGGAAAAGCTGCTGTTCGCGATGCTCGGCATGCCCGATCCAGCGACGATCCGCCAGCTCCAGGCGACCATAACCTTCACTGTTGAACAGGCAGAGGGAGGGCAGCAGTACGTCGCCGATACGCAGCGACTCGAGCTGACTGGCAGAAAGCATCACTTGCCCAAGTATCAGCGGAAACGGAATTTGCAAGGTCTCGGGAAGCGCTGCCCGGTGAGAGGTCCAGCCGGGGATATCGAGCCAACGTAAAAAAGTCTTGGGCGTACCACTCAGGAAGGTATAAAGCGCTTTGTCTCCATGTCTTATGCTCAGACGGCAATGTACAAGCAGCCCTTCAGGTACGTATTCACCCAGAGGACTGATAGGCGCCAGGCCTTGGGCGACCGCTGAGCTCAGGTGCTGGCTGATCAGCTGCCAGTACCAGGGTTGAAGCTCACCACTAGTAGATACAGGCATCTCGCCAACCAGATTTAACACTGCGCAGGCATCATCCAAGTAGAGGGGCCCCGCAGCGGTATTGAACCAACTTCCCGAGTCGAAGGGCTCATACTGAGAGATGAGCTCTAACGAGAGTTCGCCCGTTACGCCGCGGGCACTAAAGTGCAGAGAAACACCGGCACCCAAGGCTCTTGTGGCAGCGGCGAACTCACTCTGGACGGAACGCAGCGCAAGCATTTTCATGTATACGCCTCTTCTAGCATTGACAGCTCTACTGGGTCACCAAGTGCGTTGGTCAGAGCCGATTCGCAGGCGCGTTGATGAGGTCTTAGCCGACTTAAAATCTCGCGACGACTAAAACCCAGCTCGATCCCCCAATGGTCGTTATGTCTGGTGACCTTGACTTGAACCTTCCCAAGGTTGGGCATCAATACGGTGACGGCTAGCGGAGCGACTGAATTTCGGGTCAGTTGCTGTACCAATTCATCAATCAGCTCTGCCGGAGCCTCTTCGGTCTGGATAGGCAGCGCCACGCCTGCGCTGCCACTGAGATCCTGCTGTCCGGCATCGCTGCTGACGGGCTGAATGAGCTGAGAGAAAAACAACCCATCTGCATTTAGAACATGTTCTGTCTCATGTTCAGGACTCAAGCTTCGCAGCCGCTCATTTTCACCTCGGCGGCCGATCAGTAACGGCGCAGAACTCTCCTTGCTAGGCGCACTCACCGGGGAGGAAAGCGGCCGGGGAGGGGCTGATGGTCGAGCTTCAGTTTTCATCGTGCATGGCCTCCGTCAGGCAGGACAGCTTTTCAACGGCACGCTGAGCATTGCGCGCCTCGTCTTGCGCGTGTTCCAGTGTCTCTTGCTGTTGTTCGACGGCCTGAATCTGAAGCTGAATGCCCTGGCGGAGCCGTGAGAGGTGATCAAGCATGCTGCGCTCCTGTTCATGCCAGCGATCCACTTCGTTTAACGTATGCCGCTGATTAAGATGCTCCACCGATAATGCCTGACGTTGCTCACGCTGCTGGACCTGTTCGGCTGTAAAGCTGCTACGCAATTCGCTCAGGTGATCACGGCTGTTCTGCAGGTCTTTTTCAGCCTGCAGGCGCAAGCGTTCGGCTTTGGCTTGTCGATGTTGGCGCAAAGGGGCCAAAATACGAATCACCTCCTCTAGCGCAGCGCGTTGCGGATCGATTTCCAGCTCGTCGTCCATGATTACTCCGGCAGCTGCTCAGTGATTTGTAGGAGACCTGCAAGGGTCTCGTTCAAAGGCACAGGCTCGCGCAAGTCCTGCTGTAGAAAGCTATTGATCGTTCCGTGCAACCTCACCGCGCAATCGGTAACCGGATCACTCCCGGGTTGGTACTCGCCCAGACGCAGCAACATTTCAACCTGACGGTATGCGGCCAGGAGCTGGCGCAACCGGTTGTTGGCCTGCTGATGCTCACGGTCGGTGACGTTGGTCAGGATTCGGCTGATGCTGGCCTGAACGTCGATGGCTGGATAATGCCCTCGCTCGGCCAGCTTGCGAGACAGCACGATATGGCCATCCAGTAGTGACCTGACCTCATCCGCAACAGGATCATTCATGGAGTCCTGCTCGATGAGTACCGTGTACAGCGCAGTGATAGAGCCGACTTCGCTCATCCCGGCACGTTCTACGAGCTTGGGAAGTAGGGTGTACACCGAGGGTGGTAAGCCACCACGGCCTAATGGCTCGCCAGAGGCAATACCGATTTCGCGCTGAGCACGGGCGAATCGGGTCAAGGAATCGATGAGCAACAATACTTTCAGCCCTCTGGCGCGATAAGCCTCGGCAATAGCCGTGGCAGTAAAGGCGGCGCGGGCGCGTTCCATGCTCGAGCGATCCGAGGTGGCACAGACCAGTACCGAGCGCTGCCGTAGGTCATCGTCCAATTCGTGGTCGAGAAACTCGCGCAGTTCCCGACCTCGTTCTCCAATCAGGCCGAAAACGATGACATCGCAGGCCATATTGCGCGCCAGCTCTGCGAGCAATGTCGTCTTGCCACAGCCGGCGCCAGCAAATAAGCCCACGCGCTGGCCTTCCCCCAGCAGGATGGCGCTGTCGATCGCGCGCACGCCTGTAGGCAAGGCACTGGTAATACGTGGTCGCTGGGTCGGCGGCAGGGCGTCAGCAATGACTGGTAGCGTCTGACGAGTATCATGAGGCCCTGCAAAGGCTCCTCTGTGGCCCTCTAACAAAGGGCGACCGAAGCCATCGAGGACGCTGCCCAGCAACTGCTCGTCGACACCTATTCGATGGGCCATACCCAACGGCCAGATGGGAGCGCCAACCTGAATACCCTCCGGTGAGCCCAACGCACTGAGTAGGGTTCGGTCATCGGTAAAGCCGACAATTTCAGCCAGAATCGCGCTGCCGTCTGCTTTGCTTACCTCGCACAGATCACCTACTTTGGCTGCAGGAATCTGACATTCCAATAGAATTCCGCTCACGGCACTCACCCAGCCGCTCACGCGCACGGCAGAGTAACAGGCAAGCCGTAACGTTTGGCTGGATACCCAGTCCTGTAAGGTACTATTCACCAGACCACCTCGTAGCGACGCTCCCCTTGGAACTCCAGACGGCCATCGTCGATCCGGGTCAGCCGAATGCCATCGAGCTCATCTCCCACGTACAAACGCTTTCCTTCTGCCGTCACGATATGGGCGTGGGGGCCTGACATGATCTGGACAATAGCGAAGGGAAGGGAAGCGCCGCCCACCGATACCTCGTCGACCAGCGCTGCCTTGGTTTCATAACGGTCTTTGAAACGTTGCAACATCCGCGCGTAGACTAGATGGGCTTCCTGCTCAAGGCTGCCACGCAGCACTAATCCATCAGGTGTCGACTCGATCGCGATATCAGTTAGCAACCGATCACTTAGCATTGTCTTGAGCTTTGACATGGCTTCCTCATTACTCAATTGAAGGCGCTGAGGCGCGGCATGTGACGACGTAGCTTGAGCAGAGCTGTTCTGTTTAATCGCTTGGTTATCAGCCACGGCAGATGCCGGGCCACTGGAGGAAATACTCCAGGCGCTTCCTACCACTCCCAGCAGAACACCCAGGACTATGGTGGTCATACGGCTGAACAGAAACGTTTTGGGTTTTGAACTGGATCCGTTTGACGTTGGCTCGGTGGTCTGACTACTGATTTGTGCGCGACCAGGATCTGGAATAGGCTGTGCCACAACGGGCCAGGCATCCTGTGCGGCGGATATGGTCAGCCAAACCGAGCCTATGATAAAGAGTCGATTAGGATAAAGAGCGTCCGGTGATAAGGGATGGCCCTCCTCATCAAGTACCACACCATCTTCAGCGTTCAGAACCCATCGCTCGCCTTCTCGTTTCAGGCAGCCATGTCTCTGTTCGACCCCAGCGTCATGCAGCGCGAGATCAAGCTCATCGTTCGCACCGATCAGCCATTGCTCACCTATCAGGGGTAGGGCGGCTCCCTGGTGAAGGCCATTCAGCACACGCAACTCGAACATATCTGCTCTCCTTGGTTCAGGCAGCGTAATCGTTGTCCATGGCCGCGGTGTCGTCTTCGAGTTCGAAGCGACCCATGACCTTTACCTGAGCGGTGGTTCCGATTTCCGCAAATGACATGACAGGCACGTGGTAGAACTCCTCCTGTAACAACGTCCGTAACGGGCTTCGCAGGTCCTGAGCCACCAGCAGAACAGCCTGTTCGCGCACCCGAAGGGGAAACGCGAGGTGAAGTTGCTGCACCAATAACTGACTGGTCTCATTGCTCAAGGCAAAAAAGGTTTCGGTTTGGGTCTGGCGCAGGCCATCTCTCAAAATGCCTTCGCTTTCAGGCGTCAATAGCCAGACCAGCAAGCCTTCTGCACCGGCATATTGGTGATAGAGCTGAGATTTCAGGGCGATCCTGACGTAGTCCGTCAGGGCTGTAGGCTCACGCTCGTACTGCCCATATTCGATCAGCGTTTCGGCAATCACTCGAATAGAGCGCAATGGCACGCATTCGGATGCCAGACGCTGAAGAACCGCTGCGAAACGTGCCAGCGGCACTGCCCGCTGCATCTCCTGAGCCAGCTCCGGCTGTTCCGACTCCAACCAGCCCAGGATAGCCTTGGCCTCTTGTAAGCCAATAAACTGAGGCCCGCATGCCTGCAATGCACGCTCCATGCGTTCTACAATAAGCGTGCTGGCCGTGACCCTCTCAACCTCTTCATGTTGCAGGTCAGGCGTATCAGCCGGCAGCCAGACCCATTCGGCCTCCTGTCGATCCGTACTGCCTTGAACTGCCTGTTGAGGCGCCTGCTCAAAGAGACGCGCCTCTACTGCCACATGGCTATGTGTAAAAGTGGCCCTCAGAACGGGCACTTCATAAACGGTAAACCTGAACTCATCAGGTGCTAGCAGAGGCGATAGCTCAATGATGAACGAGGGCAGCGTCAGGCCATAATGCACTACGAGCCGGTTACGTCGCTGGCGAATTTCACTCACCAGGGACTCGATCAGGGCAACATCCTGCGCGGGATGGAACTGCAGGACAAACTGGCGACTCGGCAAGAACGTACGCAGGTCTTCGTTACCGTTCAGCTCCGGTGCTAGCGCTTCAGACTGATCCTGGGCAACCGGACGGGCCCGCCTCAGTTGCAGGAAGCCGCCACAGCCGCAAACGATGGCGATAACAATGAATACGGTCGTAGGCATGCCGGGAAGCGCGGCGAACCCAAGCATTGCTACAGAGGCAATGATCCATGCTTTAGGTTGGCTGGTAATCTGCTCTGCAATTTCACGACCGATATTGCTCTGGGCTCCCGGATCACCGTTGGGTACACGCGTAATGACGATCCCGCAAGTGACCGAAATCAGTAGTGCCGGTATTTGCGCAATCAGTCCGTCACCGATGGTCAGTACCGTGTACAGCTGCAGGGCGTCACCGGCTGTCATGCCATGTTGTACCACCCCGATCGCGATCCCCCCGATCATGTTGATGGCGACGATGATCAGGCTTGCAATAGCATCGCCGTTCACGAACTTCATCGCACCGTCCATGGCACCGAACAGCTGGCTTTCCTTACCTAGCTCGGCCCGGCGGTTACGGGCTTCCTGAACAGTGATCAGGTTGGCTCGTAGGTCACTGTCAATGGACATCTGCTTGCCTGGCATCGCGTCCAGAGTAAAGCGAGCACCCACTTCAGCCACCCGCTCCGATCCTTTGGTGATCACCAGAAAGTTCACGACGGTAAGAATGAGGAAAATCACCATGCCCACCGCAAGGTTACCGCCTACCACAAATTGGCCGAACGCCTCCACGATATGACCGGCATCCTGATTCAGCAGGATCAGGCGGGTGGTCGAGATCGAGAGGGCCAGGCGAAACATCGTTGTAAGCAGTAATACGGCAGGAAAAGTGGAGAACGCCAAGGGGCGCGGCAAGTGCATGGCCAGCATGATCAGCAGGCAGGAAATACAGATATTGATTGCGATCAGGACGTCTACCAATACCGTAGGCATTGGGGTAATCATCATGAATACGATGGCTATGACCACAAAAGCACCTACTACCTCTGAGCGGCGCATTGCGGCCAGAGCGATAGCATTCAGAACATTAATCAAAGGTTCCATACGATATCGGTCTCCTGGGCGCGTTGTTGCTCTTTATCGGTCAGTTCCGTGCTAAGGGTGAGGAGGTTCTCCTTGGCTTTCTGGAAATCGCTCTTGTTACGCCAAAACCAAAATAGTAATGACATTCGCTGAGTCAGAATGCGCATCAATTCGTTGAGAAACGCCAGTTGGTGTTTGAGCTGCTCACCGCCAATGAGCTGTACCAGGGTTCGTGTTTGTACAGGTTCCATGAGCTTGCTCATTAGCGTGAGGAGATGCCTGAGCAGGGCAATCGCCTCAACCTGAATCTGCGGGTTTTTACCGCGCATACGACCCAGTATGTGCTCACACTCATGTAGCAGGGCGGCTACATGCTTTGTGATGATGAGATTGCTCATCAAGGGAGATGCTTGGTGAAGAACATTAGCTGAGGCTGCGTTTGCAATGTCCTCAGCCATCTCGGAGCGTATTTCACTGAGCGATAATTCATATTGACCTTGCTCTCGCAGCTCATTCAGCAGCGCGTCTACCAGAGCAATGACATTAAGAGGGCCATTAGCCGTTACGCTATGGAGTGTCCGGGATCGGGTACGCCGCTGCGTCTCGGTACTAAAGCGCCCGCGTACTTTTGTCAGAGAGCCGGTCGAGGGCCGAGCAGGTTTGCCGTATTCCTTATACAAGAGCTTGAACTGACGTCTGAACAGGAGCTGTTCGCTATCTTCGCCTTCGTTCCTGGCCTGTCTTGCGGCCACTCGCAACATCTGGTGAGCCAGGACGGCATTGCCACCACAGCTTTCAAGAATATGTTTGAGCGTTTCCTTCGAGTTCTGCAATTGGCGATCTTTGAGCTGCCTTCGCAATGACTGCGCCGCCTCGCCTAGTGCTTTATCCAGTCCCTTGAGGTAAGTGGCGTGCAGCTGTTGAGCTGACAGTTGCAGTCTATATGCCTGTGACTGCAGGCCCGCAGACAGCGCGCTTTGATCGCGTCGGCTCGCTGTCTGACCCTCCTGGGCCAGCGCAGCGTCCTCTTTGGCCAGTGCATGCGTACCTTTCTCGTCGGATGAAGCAACACCCGGGCGTGTCTGAGTAGGTCCGGGATGAGGAGCATGCGGCGGTGTCTGCACCTCGGGGTGTACATGAGAAGGGGTGGGCAGAATCGGCTGGGCAATTTTCATGGCGTACTTCTGGGTAGAGTCATGGACCATGAGTGGTATGCCGAAAGGAACAGTTCCAACGTTACAGAAGAGGTTCTGCTGCATGCTGGCGTTGTGCAATATTTCGTAATGCCCAGCGGTGAGTTATGCAAGAAGTTGCGTTAGGTGATAATTTTAAAATTTAAAAAATATAAATAAATCAGTAACTTAAAGAGAATTCTTCGCGTGGCACGGGTATCGCAATAGAGAACTTGCCAAATCCAATGGAAGGTAAGTCCAATGCATACAAGAATCTCCACCGTCCCTTGCGCATCTACCGGTATTCGCCAGCTTTCAAGTGATCAGATTCAGATGCTGAGAGCCTTTATTCAGAAGCGGGTTATGAATCAGGACGATGTCGACGATATTCTTCAATGCACTTTTCTCGAGGCCCTGCGTAGTGAACACAAGTTCCAGGGAACCAGTAAGCCGCAAACCTGGCTTTGCGGTATTGCATTGAATCTTATCCGGAACCATTTCCGCCGGCTTTACAAGCAGCCTTATCAAGAGAGCTGGGAGGACCATTTGCATTCTGAAGTTGGGCAGGGGAGCGATATTGGTCATCAGGTAGACGGACATCGCCAACTGGTCAAAGTCGTCCATGCGATCGACCGATTGCCTGTCAATATGCAACGTGTAATCAAAGTTAGTCTGGAAATGGATGGTAATTATCAAGACACCGCCTTGTCGCTGGGGGTGCCAATCGGTACGGTTCGGTCGCGGTTATCCAGAGCGCGAGAACAACTAAAACGGCACGTTGAGTCAGCCACCTGATCAAGATGTGGTAACGCTATAAGGCGCTTCTGTATTGATATGCCAGATTAGAAAAGGCTGAAACTGTTGTACCGTTTCGCTCATTCAGAAGTGTTACCCTTTAAGGCTCCAACACGACCCTGAAAATGAGCGCAGGCAGATACCGTTGTACGAAAGTATCCAGCCTGCGCTCAAACTCCATGCGCTACTCATGACCGCTAGCGGCGCTCAGCGAACCACCGGGTGGCGAACCACCGGGTTGTGTCACACCATGTCCTCTGTCCTCGGAGGAGCAGGTGGTGCCAACGTTGAGGTAGCTACTGGTGCTGGGATGGATGTTGGGGCAGTTGGTAAGGGGGAATTCATCAGATTTGCATATCTCTGACTTAAGCCACGTTGACCACGATGATAGAGATCTTGAGACCTTTGAACTCCACTAGAGAATGTACTGACTGTAGAGTTGCCTATTCCGACAGCCTTGTCCTTCGTATATGCCGCTCCGTCGACTATACCTCTCGCTACGGAATTAATAGCGCCTTCCACGCCTTTGGCCACATGTGCGTCCGTTGCCTCAACCGCTTTTTTAGACTCTGACTCCCCCAGGCTTGCGCCTGCTGCCCATAAGCCAAACGCAACCGCACCCAGGATGTTTTTTACCGCCTCGGCGGCAGCGGCTACTTTGCCATCGCTAAGACCATGCTCTGTAGCTAGCGTCCTTGTTGCCGTCGTAGCGCCTCCCATGGCAGCAAATCCGCCGGCCAGGCTCATGTTGCCTACGATACTTGTGGGGGAGAACACGGTTTTGACGGCATTACCGGATACAATCGATTTGATTGCCGAGGCGGTACCTGCGCCGAGCCGTGCAGGAACCATTTTCAACAGCGCAGTAGAATCCAGATTCCTCAGTACAATAAATTCATCCAACCATTCGTGCTCCTCGGCAATCGGCGTTGGTGCTTGGCCTTCCGGGACGGTATCGCGGCGGCCATAGAGCATGGCGGGACCTAGCAGGCTGCGGCTTTTATCACGGCTAAGGTTATAATGCTCGATAGCCATGCCTACGATAACGGCAGTGATTGGCCGCATATAAGCTTCAAGGGCTGCAGCCAGCTCTTGTTTCCCTTGGCTCTCTAGACCTACGCGAATCGGATACAGAGCGGCATTGCGAATGGCAAACCCGACTAGCCATTTGTTGCATTCATCCATAGCATTGCCGAATGAGTTCTTGTCGTGTGTCTCGCGCTTCTCTGACAGCGATGCTTGAAACGATCCGTGCAATTTCTCATCTGGTGGTTTTTGATAATACTCAGGTTTTAATCCAGACAGCATATCGTTAACACTTGCATCCGCAGCCCCGGCGTACCAGGAGGCCAAGGCATTTTGGAGGGCAGCCTCGCCTTCGGGCGTATCTCGACAGTTAAAAACCTCAAGCATGGATGGCCAGGTATTGGTCGCCATCGTGACGGCGGCAAATGGAGATCCCCCAATACCAGACTTGAAAGTGGCAAAGATCCTATCGGCGATATTTGCGTTTCTTTCAACTATGTCCATATCGCTTACGGTATAGCCTGCGTTAAATAATCGTTGAGCCCGATCATTTCGAATAGTATCCAATTCATCGTTATGCTCCCGTGCTGTGGCAGCGGCGGTCTGCTGAATGTCAGGGACGTTGCGGCGATATGGAAGGAAATGGGCATCAAGCCTGTCATATATTTCCTGATGGAAGCGATCCCTATTCCGAGCGCTTCGTGCAGGACCAACAGGTGTAGTGAGTTCGATCTCATCGGCATGGTGACTAATTTGGTGCGTCGTGGCGATACGCTGAGTATCCATAGGGGAAGTATCCTCATCGTGATCGGCAGGTTTTAATAAGGGTGAATCGGGTGGTCTTATAGAAACTCCCGCCAATCGCTGCCACCGCTATTGCGTCTCGATCCGGATACTTTAAGCGGTAGCACCCTGCGACCTTAGTGAACGCTGCGCCTTAAGTGTTCCATAATTTTGAAGATACTTTTAGATGAGATAAGTGGTGGGAAGAGGTGATTTCCAAACCTGGGAAGAGACCTGTAAAGGGGTAAAGCTACTGATCTCGGCGACTCCCTAAGTCGTATGCCAAACACAGCTGACCAATACAAGTTAAGTGCAAGGAGGAGCTTGCATTCCAGCGGTCACAAAAAAGCTCATCTGTTTTACGCCTCTAAGGAGTTCTCTGGATGGCAGAGATCTCTAGCAAGCTGCCCAAGTTGGTAGGTATTAGAAAAGGCATACATGTAGGCACCCACTATCAGCGTGACACGCCATTAGGCTTCGCACTCATAATGTAAGAAGGTGCCAAGCGAAAGGCCTCTACAAACTATTGCCAGAGCGGCAGCTGCACACATCCAAGACGGCAACACCGTATTGACGGCACCACAAGTGCTGCGCTGGCGTTGCATCTCTGCTCACGGCAGGTGACCAATAGCCTACTGGCGGTGATGACGATCGCGAACGCCCGAGACTCCTCTGGCAATGACTGACAGCGATGTATGCGGATTGATCTGGGTACATAGGGGCCATTGGCAGAGCTGACAGTGAGTCGCCTGTAAGCGTTTATCACCTCACAACTAACGCCTTTCGAGCCTCCCCGTTTATCACAGTTGAGAATGCTGCCATTAGCTAACGGGACGCCAAAGAGCTAACCTCTTCTATGCCCTCTTTTCCTCAAAAAATTTGCGCACCCTAAGCGTGCCAGAAGGGGGAGTCCAGGTCGTTAGCTTGGGAGTTGAGTAGCTGATACCACTGCTCAGTAGTTGGTACATCAATATGGTCATTTCTGTCTTTTTCTTCCTCGATATCAGTTACATAGGAATCAAGAAAGTACTGTTTTATATGAGGTGGTATTTGTGGAAGAATCTGTTTCACGGCCTGGTGAAGTAAATTGCTCTCATTAGGAGGTATTAAAATAATATCATGGTCTTGTTGAGCGGTAGTCGGGTTCATGCCGTAACTTGCTGTCCGCAAATCAGGTAACGCATGCAGAAATATCTCATGGAAGACAGTAAATGCAATCATTGCATGCATCTCAAAGTCTTGATTCCAGTCTTCGCTGGCAATTAATCCGATTGAAATCCTTGATCTATTGCCATTCGAGTTAGTAACGCCACGGTCCATATCGCCTTCACGATCATAAAAATCAAAGTCTATTTTATTGAAGTCTTGAGGAAATGATTTGCCGATTACGTTTATAATCAGCATGCACATGTCTGCTACTTCTTTAGGCGGCTGGCGCAGAAAACGTACTTCTGCCTCGGTGCCGTTGGTATGCAAAGCATAAAGGGATGAGGCGCTTATGGCGGGCCGCTCTGTTTCGGTCGAAAGCGCTAACTCCTCATTAGCGCCCGCTACAGAATAAGTGCTGGACGCTGCAGCTGGAGAAATAGGACCGTCGCGAAAGTGGTGAGGATTGCGTAAGCGTATTAATGCTTGCGTCAACTGGCCTCGTGAGCCCTGTGCAGATAGATTGTCTGATATTGGGTGCGGATCTATTCTCCTTATGGGCGGAGCAGGCGCACATAACGTTATAGACTCAGTGCCACCCGTCGACAGCACATCCAATGTAATTCTAACAATATCATATTGCGAATGTTCGTTCAGTTTCGCTTGAATCGTCAAATTAGCAGGGCCTGCGTTAGGAACAGCCACCTGCTGCCTATATTCTGCTTCAGTTAGCTTGCTGGAATGTATATGCAGCGCTCCATCCGCTATGCCGTTATATGCCAACAGCGCAAAAAGTTGATGGTGAGGGTCCGGCTGCGCCTCAACTTGGGTTAATGCTAGTAAAGCATTACGGCTCAACCTGGCTAAGGGCAGAGCAGAAGGGTGAGTTTGCTCAGTCTGCAAAGAGGAGGGCGATAGTGGCTGACTCGCGTCTAATGAGGTGGCTTGATACCTCATCTGAATGCCTGAACCAATAGAGTCCACAGTATTATCTCTTAGCCGTCTGACTTGAATCTAGACGTCTACGTGGTCAACCAGCCTTTTCAGTTCCTGATTTTTTAGCCATGGGAAGAAAAGATTTATACGCAACAATCTACGGATCAAGCCTTACCTTCAAAGGCAGATAGATAACTGAAAACTCAGGATAATATGCAAAGCAATTTCGGGCCGGACCCGGATTATATTAAATTAAGACGAAGCATTGTCCCCCTATAGCCTAGCACTAAAAGTATCTTTCACTTGCTCGAGTGTAATCCTATGTGGAGTAAAGAGATGACTATAGATTTGCATGGGTGCTAGATTTATTTTTGGCCAATTTAGAATAATCTGATTTTTGGAACTCATCCCCAATAAAGACCACTCAAGTAGTCATCTATTTGAGTGAGACCTTTATATACAAAATCATGAGGGGGGAATCAACAATGTTTACAGTACTTCATGCTAGGGCATCAGCGCTATATGACAACAATACTCAGAGCGTTAAGCTGTGGGAGGCGATACCAGGCAATCACAGAGGAGAGACGGTTACCGTTTCAGCTCGTTTAATGACTGAATTGCATACAGCACAAAGCGTGATAGACACCGTAAAAGAAAACCTCAGCTACGGTGCTGGTAATTTAAAGAATGACTTTATGCTGACCTCAGGGGAAAGTTACCAACGATCGATTTCGGCTAGACACATCCGTGATACAGATTTTCGCGGAGATGATAATGGACTCGCGAAATCCGCTTTGGCAGCTCAGGCTGGGACATGCTCCGAATATTCAGCATTAATTATTGCCTATCTTTCAAATATGGATCTACATCGTCCTATCTTTACTTATGCTGCTGCTAATGAGCCGGATCATCAATTTAATGTGATAGGCGATATACGTGAGTCAGCTGACGCTGTAGTGGTTGACGCATGGCCTTCATTCGCGAAAGCCCACTTGCTAAATAATGCGACTTTTCAGCCGTCATCAACAAGCGTTTTAGACGTTCACTATCCGGGGATGAAAATCAAACTAGAGCTTGAGGACATGGCGGAGGTTGCCAAGTTGAGCAAGGAACGTGTAGCGCAGATTAATAGGATCAAAGACACGCCTTCCTATGAGGAAGTATTGAGGCATCGACCGGATATCGGACTCAGAAATAAACTGCATGGGATCAATAATTTAGGTGTTAGATATCAAAATAGAGATGATTCATCTGACATCTTCGAAAATAAGGTAAGCTCTCATAATTACGAACGCCAAGCGCATGGAATATTTCTAGTGCAGCATCATCTTTCTGATGGCGCGTATGATATTAATCCAGAAAGCCTGCACAATGCTGAAGAGGATAGCTGATCGTGAGTAACCAGCAATTTAATAATGTTATCGCACCGTTGTTAAGCTATCTTAGCATACAAACCCCTATGACTAATGATGAGCAGGCTATCCTTATTGACTTTAAAAATTTACAGCTGCAAATCACACCTTTAAACAATCAGGAACTGCTGTTAGTTGCTAGTCTTGGTGTTTTACCTTCGGATAGCCTGGGTACATTGGCTAAAATACTATTAGGAGCAAACAATATTGATCCTATTGCTCCGCCTATATCTGTATCAGTAATAGGCTCTCAGAGCACCTTAATACTGTGGAGTCGTGAAAGGTTTGTTCAGTTAAACTCTGCTGAAATTATTGTTTTGTTTGATCGCCTAGTTTCTAAGGCTAATAGATTGATTGAGGATATTCGAGCCGAGCCTCTGTTAAGCAGAGCTCCGGTTAAAGGTGGGGAAATAAAACCACCTAAGACAGTACTGACAAGCAGCTGCAAATGGTAGAGCTATTATTTAAGGGCTTTTACTTGGATAAGCTTTAGACACTTAAAATTTAAGCATCCTAGCTGCCATACAAACTGAATAATTCAATACGGCTTATATGGGCAGCATGATAGTGAGTTTACTTAGAGGCGAAGCACTTAAAATCTCACTTAGATAATCTATCTGCAATGTCAGGGGCGTAACGCCCATCAAGCTGGACGAACAATAAACGGCAGTTGCTATTGGAGCGGTTTGACCATGCGTGGTTGGTACCGCGTTGCACCACCACACTTCCAGGCTTAAGCAGGACTTCTGCATCGTCGAGTACGATATAGATCTCTCCTTCGATCACGACACAGTAATCAACTGCCTCACTTCGGTGCATCATTGGATGCGGTGAGTCATGTTTAACAGTCAGCCCGTCGACGTAGTTGACTTGCTCAAACAGCTCTGCAATGCGCGCTTCATGCTGATCTAGATAGGTCTCATCTGGGGGAAGATCAACGAAGCGAATACGAGTCCCATTTGGCGGTGGGTTATGCATCACAGGGCCGGTTGTTGGATCAGCGGCATTGTTTATCTCTACAGGCGAACCTGTAGTTTCCCAAACTTCGTGAAAGACAAGGCCCGGGATAGCTTCCATTTCAACGACCGAAGGTAATGCCCCTTCGCTGCAAACCGTGGACTTGCCGTTGGCATCGTGGCCCGTGACGATACGATGAATAGGCGGAAAGGTCATAACAGTATTCCTCCAAAAACTCTCTTTGATTCTGTAATGTGATTGTTACGATAATAGTATTTCTTAAAGATCCAGGAATATTATTTTGGTAGTTATATTTGAATCCTAGGCTAGCCAGGAAATGATCATTTGAAAATTTCTTTGTCTAACTAATAGGATAATGAACTAAGATTCATATGAATATTTTTTGTATAGTGTTCATTTTCAAAAATATCCATGTTTGAAAAGACAGTCTTACGCAAAGCATCCCCACGTCACTGCCTTTTCCTATAAATTTCATTCTTACTCGTTGAGTCAGATTGAAATAGTGCTCTGGTCGAAAGAACGGCTAACCAGCCTACCATCGAGAATGAGCCACACCTTGTGATCCACTCACTTGTTAGGGTTTGTCTGAAAAGTTATGTGTACAATTTCTTACGTATATCCCGTTGATATATCCCGTTATGGTTCTATTATGGGATATACATTAAATATATCCCGCGAGGTGTGCTGTGGAACAAGGCGCAGTTTTTCAGAGCAATCGCAGTCAGGCCGTAAGGCTACCTAAGGCTGTTGCCCTACCAGATGACGTAAAGCGCGTCGATATTGTTGCCCTTGGTCGGGCTCGACTCATCACTCCCGCAGGGGAGTCCTGGGATAGCTGGTTCGATTGTGAGGGGGTTACTGCAGACTTCATGGCGGAGCGTGAGCAGCCGGCAGATCAGGAGCGCGAAACGTTCTGATGCTCAAGTTCATGCTCGACACCAATATTTGCATATTCACTATCAAGAACAGGCCACAGGTGGTTCGAGAAGCCTTCAAACGGCACCACGGTCAAATGTGCATCAGCACTGTGACGCTGATGGAGTTGATCTATGGAGCGGAGAAGTCTTCTAACCCTGAGCGCAATCTGGCGGACGTAGAAGGCTTTGCGGCTCGCCTGGAGGTGCTCAAGTATGATCAGGAGGCTGCTGCCCACACTGGACAACTTCGTGCTGAGCTTGCCCGCCTGGGTAAGCAGATTGGTCCCTATGACCAAATGATTGCCGGGCATGCACGCTCCCAGGGGATGATTGTCGTTACCAATAACCGTCGAAAGCTCGACTGCGTACCTGGCTTGAGAATTGAGGATTGGGTTGTCTCACCCGAATAAACGAGGGTCAAAGTGAGTACTTTAGTTGTGCGCTTGGAGCGCTTAAATTTCAGGATCGTTCATACTGCCGAAACAAATCTGTAGTTTGTCCAGACATCTTCATGCTCAGGCCTTTTACTTGCCTGGATGTCATAACAACAACGTAAAACGAGGCAACCATGGTGAAAAAAAGAGCGTTCAGCGAAGCCATGCAGGGACGAAACCTTCGTTATATGGGTAGCACAAGCCAATCCTCCTCAACCTCTCGCGTCGGCTTTGTACTCCTTGAGCACTTTTCCCTTCCTGCCTTTACCCAAGCGCTCGATACACTTGTGACGGGAAACCTGATCCTGGCAGATACCTTTTCCACCGTAACCCTTAGTTTTGATGGCGAGCCGGTCATGAGTGACCTTGGGCTTGCGATCTGTCCTGACGCGGCGCTTTCTTCAGGGCAATGCAATAGTCTGGATCTGCTCGTCGTGTGTGGAGGGCTGCGTACCGTCCTGTACCCGATCCCCGCGCTCAGCCGCGCGCTCAAGGTTGCTGCAGAGAAGGGGGACGCTGTAGCAGGCCTGTGGAATGGTGCGTGGTTCCTCGCTCAGGCAGGTCTACTTGATGGATACAAGTGTGCTGTCCATCCCGAGCACCGAGTGACCGTTGCTGAACTGGCGAAAGACAGCCAGGTGACCAGCGAGAGCTTTATTGTTGATCGTGATCGGCTAACCGCGGCAAGTCCTGCTGGTGCGCTTAATATGGTGCTTGGCTGGATTGGTAGGCGTCATGGACATCAGCTGTCGGATGCCATCGTAGATATACTGGCCTTTGAGGAGTCGCGTTACCGTCGGGTACGCCCCACCATGCATGAGAAGATGAGCGAGCCTCTGCGCGAGGCTATCAATCTCATGAGCGCAAACATTGAGGAGCCACTGAGCCAGGAGCAAATATCTCAGTGTGTAGGCCGCTCCAAACGGCAGATCGAGCGACTCTTCCAACTGCAACTGGGAACCTCTCCGGTTCGCAATTACCTGGAGCTGCGGATTACGGAAAGCCGTAGGCTGATTCAGCATTCTGACCTTTCTCTGCTTGATGTCGCCATAGCCTGTGGATTTGTCTCTCCGAGCCACTTCAGTAAGTGCTACAAGTCGTTCTATGGATATGGACCATCCAGGGAAACGCGTTATGGATGCGTTAAGGGTAAGCAGCGAGTCATGTAGTAATGGGATAGGAAACTCTAAGAGCCTGTTCACGATCTTTTGAAGAACATGCATAGCCTATGAATGAGAACCAAAATCTATCCCAGCGACATAAGTCGAGAACGATCCGACCGAATAAACGCTCTTCAAATCCGCTCAGCCATATAGAGTGACTTATGGCCCGGTATGATCCTGTCCCAGGATCCAAAGCTTGCGTGGGAAGGCTTCTATGATTGATCAGGGTCCAGATCATATGCGCGCCGCTTTTCAGGGTCTAGCAAAGTTTCATAGGCTTTTTGGAGTTCTTGGAACTCGGCCGTTGCCTCAGGACTTTTGTTATGGTCCGGATGCTTTTCTAAAGCACGCTTTCGATAAGCGCTAGTAATTTCTCTTTCTGTTGCCAATGCGTCAGACAACCCTAAGCGTGCATAATACAGTTTGGGCGCGGGCTTGGCTTTGATGTCCTCGGCCACGTTGGCTGCGCCGTTGGTAGTTGTTTCATCCTCTTGCGAGTGCGTGGATGGTTTATCATTGTCGATCCCGGGTTCCCTCGTTTGACGAGGCGGTGGAGCACTACTCGCACGCGGTTTACCAGCAGATGGCCGCTCGCCATTGAATTCAGGGCCATTGGGTTCAGCGCGAGTTGAGTTCTTTTCAGGCCTGGGTGACTTGGCATTTGCGCCTTCATCCGCTGGGCGCTGACCGTTGAGCTTCGCATGTAACGCCACTTGGCTCAAATGTGACTTCAGATGGGGCTTGGGTGCCTCCTGGCTTGCCTTGTTCTCAGCCGCTTGCGCCTCACTGGGGTCCATTTCGTAGTTTTCATAATTTGCATGCGAAAAGCTGCTGGCCGATGCATGCCCGAAGAAAGGCGCTTCCCCAGATGCTTGTTCCGGGTTGATCTTGGGACCCTGACCTGGACGAGGTGGAGGCGGCGGTGGAGTTTCTTTCGGTGTTCGTCCGGTAGATGGCTTGGATTCTGTACTAAAGCCAGCCTGTGCCTCACGGGCTGTACGTGGAAAACTGTTTGCCCGTGGCCTTTGAGGAAGGGGGGGCGGTCCATAGGTACTATTAGGATTACCGTTCTGGCGGCCAGGACGCGGAGGAAGCGGCGGCGGAGCTTCCCCATTACCAGATAATTGAGCTGCTGGGTTATTGATTGCGGAGACGAACCCTCCCGTGATATTTCGGATTATGCTACCTAAACCAATATTACCTGGTAAGGCACTGCGCGCCTTTGCCATCAGGCCGCCGTTACCAGCTTGTTTGGTGCTGGGTGACAGTGCATTTGCCAGCTTTGTACCTAAAGAGAGTAATGCTTTGCCCTTACCATCACTCATACCGAGAAAGCCTAATACCTCAGACATCGGCTTTTCGAACCCAATACTAATGGTAGTAGCCCCATAGGCAGGGCGATCCAAAAGAATTTCTCGGCCCATACCATTGGCTTGAACAGCTCTGGGCTTTTCGTCCCCACTTAACACTTTCAGGGCAACATCAAACATTTTTTGTTGGAGTGGTCCAAGCGATGCTCGCTGCTGATCCAACCATGAGCCAGGGAAATGCATCTTGGCGCCCATAGCGATGTTTTCTGCGACATGAAGATCCAGATGCACCGAAGGCTTGTCAGCTTTGCCCAGCTCGACCTGCAGTGATGTTAACGATGCATTGGATATATGGATCATCGGGCGCCTCCTAGAGCGGATACCCGACTGAGTGGCTCAGGAGCAGGCTTTGTTCCAATATACGCGACGATAGTTTTTGAGGTGACTTTACCCCTGCGAATATCGCCCAGTCGTGGACATATTCTCTATTACTATCCATAAATGTTGGAGCAGGAGTTAAAGGGTTGGCTGGAAAATCCAACCGGCTGGCCTATATTTTGTGAAAGCATAAGAACACGGTTCTGCCGCATTCATGTTTCAGCCTCAATTAGTGCCCGGCAAAGCGTTCCGGATCAAGGAGGCGAACGCGTTAATCACCTCATCCTTGCTATAGCGCCCTCGTACTAATGCGCCTGAGAGTGCTTCTCCCGCGCCAACAAGGCCCGTACAGCATCGCTCCAATTCGCCAGACGAAAAAGCTGCGTGAGGTTTGAGCACGGCTATGAACATTTGCACGCAGTTATCCAACAGCTCCTGAAAGACTGCTGCTTTCTCTTCGCTGCCTGCCAGAGCTGCGCCTATTGCATAGAATTCGTCGGTTGTGTCTCCTGCGCACTGAATGTAGGCGTTTGCCAGGAGTTGGGCAGTTTCTTCGAGGCTCCGCGGGGTTAAGGACATTGCGTCACGGAAAGCGTTAACCCGCTCGATATCAATGCATCTGTAGAGCTCGATCAACAGGCTCGAGCGGGTATCGAAATGATCATAAACCACCGGTTTGGAGACGCCTGCGCGGACGGAGAGATACCCCAAGGTCAACCGGTCTGCTCCTTCCTCCCGCACGATCAGCAATGCGGTATCCAGCAGTTGTCTACGCCGCTCGGCTTTTGGAAGCCGGCGTGTAGAGGAACGTATAGCGGAGGGCACGGTTTCTTTTTGCACTTGATCATTCCCGAATTAAAAAACCTACCAATGGTAGGTTCATATAAGTGATAGTCGTGATAGTTTACCTACCAGTAGTAGGTTGAAGCCTGGAATTAGGAGATCATGTAATGTCACTTAATCCTATCCTGTTAATGGGCGGTTCTGGCGCAATTGGTCATCAAGCTGCCCGGGCGCTGCGCGCAGCCTATCCTGATGTACCACTGCTGATTGGCGGCCGCGATGCTGCCAAGGCCCAACAGGCCGCAGAACAGATTGGCGGAGCGCAAGGTGTGATCATTGACTGTGGCGCTGAAGACCTGGGTCTTGGAGACCGCACCGTCAGCGGCGTCGTAGTCTTCTACATGGACCATGCTATTGCCGGGCTACGCTACGCCCAAAAGCACGGTGTGCCTCATCTCAGTATTTCATCTGGCATTTTCGAGATCGCACCGGAAATCGCAACCTACATGCACATGCCTAATGCTGCACCCATTGTCCTCGGTTACGAATGGATGGTGGGCGCTACAACAGTATCCACACTGAGCATTGCCAGGGCGTTTAGCCGGGTGCACGACATACGCATCAATGCGCTGGTCGATGAACAGGATACCGGAGGCCCGACTGTTGCTAGCGACTTTGAGCGCCTGAACAGGATGCTGCCAGCCGCGCTGACCCGGCGTGACGGTGTATATGTTTGGCGGGAAGGAGAGGATGCCAAGGTCAGCTTTCGTGCAGTTGATGGTACTGAAATCGAAGCGTCCGGGTTTTCATCCATTGACGTCGTTGGCCTAGGGGCCGCAACAGGCGCAGCCAATATCCAGTTCAATATGGGCATCGGGGTTAGCTCAACCCGACGTCAGGGTAAACCTATGTCGACCGAGATCATCATTGAGCTTGAGGGCGAGGACCTAAATGGCGAACCACTGCACACACGTCATGCCGTCATCCATCCAGAAGGCGCGGCACCGCTAACAGGGCTTAGCGTAGCAATGGTCCTTGAAAGGCTGCTCGGGCTGGACGGTCAACCGCCCACCTCACCGGGCCTTTACTTCCCCTACCAGTTACTGAACTCCGACACGTATTTGAAGCGCCTAAAGCAGGAGGGGGGTGAGCTACGTAAACTTCAGGTGTAATGAGGCTACAACATCCAGCTGATGGCGTCCTATAACATGGCCGTAAACTACTGCAGCCCTGGCGGGCTGCAGTGCATTCTCCGCTAATATAGCCGATCAGATCACCTTTCGGCCTGCTGCACAGGCCAAACTAAAATTTTGGTTGGGCAGGGATAGAGTCTAGACGGCGAAAACACCTGGACGCACCTTGTCCGGGTCAGCAGATTTTGTATGCATCCTCAGCTCGGCCGCAATCAGCGGCAGGGCCTAACGGTCTCTTGTCTGACACTGCTTCGCTGGGTGTCATCAGTTCAGTGATCCATTGGATAAATACACGTAGTTTGGCGCTGACATGCCGGTTTGGCGGAAATGCTACGTACATTGGCATTGGGTCGAGTTGCCAGTCTTCAAACACAGGAACCAGCTCACCTCGAATCAAATAATCTTTGGACATATAGTCTGGTAACCAGAGGAGACCTAGCCCTGCCAGCCCGGCTGCCAAATAGGCATTACCATCGTCCACGGCCAGCGCATAATGACCCGTGACATTGATGCTCTCATTGCCGGAACGCATGGCATAGGGAAAGACCTTTCCAGTGCGCGCCCAGAGAAAGCCTACGATACGGTGGTCAGTACCTTCTAATTCCCGAGGGTGAAGTGGCGTTCCCCGATGCTCCAGATAGCTCGGCGCGGCGTACACCCCAAGCCGTAAATCGCCTATATGGCGAGCAACCAACGATTGATTGGTAATCTTGCCACCACGTACAACGCAATCCACATTGTCGCCAATCAGATCGACCATACGATCACTGACACCCATATCAAGTTGGATATCAGGATACTTTTCGTAAAACGCTGGAAGTGTCGGGATCAGAACTAGACGGGCAAAAGGGCTGGGCACATCCACTCGTAACCGCCCTCTGGGAGCCAAGGAGGCGCTGGATAAGCTCGTTTCGGCATCATCCATATCCGCAAGCAGTCTGACCACGCGCTCATAATAAGCGGCCCCATCGGCCGTCACATTGACACGGCGTGTGGTCCGGTTGAGCAACTTGACGCGTAACCGGGCTTCCAGCTGCTGCACCAGTTGGGTAACACTTGTCTTGCTCATATGAAGTGTTTCGGCTGCTTTAGTAAAGCTGCCTGCCTCCACGACGCGAGCAAACGCCTGCATTGCATCAAAACGATCCATCGCTGTTCCTGCTGTCTCGGAGATTATTTGGATTTTACAAATAGTGATGACTGCGCTTGCTAGTTTATTCAACAGGTAAGCGTTCCCTAAAGTCTCTCTACATCGGCATAACGGGTCGATCCGACCACAGGAGAATAACCATGAGCACGCGCAACGTCGTTTTTCCAGCTGGGCGTCAGGCATTATATGAACGTAATCGGTATTCACCCGCGATTCGCTCCAACGGTTTCTTGTTTGTTTCAGGACAGGTTGGTAGTCGTGAGGATGGCTCACCCGAGCCGGACCTAGACGCCCAGGTGCGGCTTGCTTTTGAAAATCTGAACGCGATTCTGGCTGCAGCAGGCTGCTCGTTCAAAGATGTCATTGACGTAACGGTTTTCATCGTTGATCCCGAAACACACTTCGATACGATCTGGAAAGTACTGCCCGAATACTGGGGAGAAGCACCTTATCCGACGTTAACCGGCATTGGCGTTACATGGCTCTACGGCTTTCAATTTGAAATAAAGGTCATCGCCAAACTTCCAGACGCTATCACTAGCTGAACTGTGCAGTGAAAAAGTACTTTAAGCTCGGCAGTTGAGCTGACGTTCATGAAGCCCAGCTTACTTACTGCCGAACTCTTCAAAAAGCGCCTCATATCATTGAACAAATGGAGAAGGCTACGATTTAACAGGCTGTAACATAGGGTTACAGACTTAATCCCCTTTTGCTCGTAATAAGATCATTTGAGTGATAGGCCCTGATCTTACGTTGCCTGAGAATCGGGCAACCATAATGCTCGCTTTATGGCTGTGGGGTCTTAATTGTAAGCAAAGCACGTTTTATTGTCTCGTCGCTATAGGTTCACACCCTTGCATGTAGAGAAAGTGCCCCGCCTGATTTCATTTTGGCCCTGACCTGTTTACTCACACGCTATCTACTGCGTTATAGGAAAGTCAGGAGCCCTTTATGTCTACCGTCAAACCCTGCTTCATTATTGCTCTGCTCTCATTCAGCATTTCTTGTCTTGCAGACAGCAATACCGCTGATTTAATACAGGACGGTGAAAATAATACAGCGACGATAGAACAGCTTGAGACAACGCTTATTAGTCAAGCGGCTATCAGGCAATCCGGCAGCAACAATATTGGGTATATACAGCAAGGTAGTGAAAACGCCAGCACGGCAAATCTTTACCAAGAGGGAACAGATAACGATGCCCGACTTTACCAAGCGGGTAACGGCACTCAAAGCCATATTGAGCTACAACAGCAAGGACAGGGCAATCAGGCCAATATTGCTTTTGGAGAATCGCATTATTCAAATAATTTTTCGGGTATGCAGCTAGGAAATTACAACGCCATTGAAGTGCAGGGAGGCTATGACGCGTATGGAGCGATCAACCAGAAAGGCGATAGAAATGGTGTTCTGCTCAGCTTGTCAGGCTTGGCAGGCGTTGATCAAACTGGTAATGACAACTATGCCTCAGTTAACGCCTCAAACGAAGGTGAGCTGTCTATCGTTCAGGAAGGCTCAACCAACGAGCTGCTCATATCGCAAATAGCCTACAGTGGCGGAGAGTTGATAGGCACTACCGTTGGTAACAGTAACGTGGTCAATATTGAGCAGCGTGGCGAGTACCAAGTGAGTCTTAGATACGTTCAGCAGGGTGACGGTAATCAGCTTGCTATTCAACAAGGCAGCTGGTTAGGCGGTTACGTAGATGTGACCCAAAATGGTAATAATAACCTGTTATCCGCTAGCCTGGGCGGGGGCGCTGGAGCATTGCAGGGAGAGACTGAAGGTGATTCTAACCGAGTTGAGGCCACCCAATGGGTAGATAGCTCTAGAATTTCTTACATTCAGACCGGAGATGCCAACACACTTCGAGTGTATCAGTCCGGTACGTATAGTTCGGTAGAAAGTATTGCCTTTGGAAATGACAATCGTGTAGATATCAGCCAGAGCGGTGAAGGCTCGATTGACGTTGATCAAAGCGGAGATCTGAACATCGCTCGACTTGATCAAGTTTCCTCCTATGAGAATCCAAGTAGCGCAACGCTGGCACAGGTAGGCATTGCGAATGAGGCCATTATTCAGCAATCCTCAAACTTTGAAGGCAGCAGCCGTGCTGTGCTCAGCCAGACAGGTACTGGCAACAGGGCCAGCGTTAGTCAGTAATGTTTAGGCAGCGCGGCAGCTAAACGGTCGCGCTGCTACGAATGGATGTATCTATGCACACATGGAAGTATTGGCTCGGGAAACTTTTCAATAAAAGAGCAACGGTTATCGATTCTGAGAATCGCCGTTTAAGTGAAGCGTACGCCATTCTCCGGGATTATCCGAAGGATGCAGACTAGGCGTTGTTAAACCAGCAGTATAATGGCTTCGTTCGAGAGTTTGCCGTTAGGGCGCTATCCATCCAAACATGTGTCGACTCGCTAGGGGCTTTGCTTAAGACCTTAAATGATCCGATTCCACAGGTAAGAAGCCTATCTCTTGACGCACTCGAGACTTACCTCGCTATGGATCCAGCGTGCCGGAGACTGGATCAATCAGCAGTGGCTAATGGTTGATTCGGTAAACAGCATGCACCATCGAGAGCGGTTTCTTGAAAGAGAACACGCCTACGAAGCAGCAGGGCTGTTACCCGTCGGAAGCACCAAACGGCTAGCCTAGCTGCGGGTCGCTCAGTTGCTACAATCACTAGAATGAACGTTAAGGGCATACGAAGCACTTTGAAAAAGAGTCAACTTCCAGTCAAAACTTGCCCAGTGTGTGGTTTACCATTTGCCTGGCGCAAAAAGTGGGAGCGCTGCTGGGAGGACGTACGCTACTGCTCAGAGCGTTGTAGGAGGCATAAGCGTTCGGAGCACTAAGCCGCTGAGCCGGACAGTTGAGGTTGTGGTGGTTTAAACACATCTTCAACAGGCACGACAGCCAGACAAATCGCTTTTCATAGAAGCTTAGCAAACTAACGCAGGGGAGAGCGTTTAAGAGCTTAAATCAAAAGACCAGCGCTATTTCGAGCGCTGGCGGTATGGCTTAGCGCTGAATAATGGTAGCCGCGTTATTGTTACCAGACTGGGTCACGACTGCCGATGCACCATTTAGCTCACTACCTTGGGTAATGTTTGCGTGATTGGCGACACCCAACTGGGTCGCGTTTGCAGTGAAATTGTCAACAAAACCTTGCTGCGCGATATTTAGAATATTCTCATCACCAGACTGAGCGAATATAGCGCTTCCGGTTTCAACTGACTGATCGATATCCACAGTATTATTGTTGCCAAGGGTTGAACCCGAGAGGGTAGTTGAGCGCCCACTGGAATAAATATCGGCTTGGTTACCCAAGCCATCCTGTATCAGTGTGATCTTGCCGAACTGACTGCCCATATATGTGTTGGCGTGATTGCCGTCACCGCTTTGCGTCAGCTCAGTACTGTTACTTCCCATCCTGTACGAGGAACCTGAAACACTGGCAGTGTTGTTATTACCTGCCTGATTAACTGAGGCGTACGATGACGATCCAAGGTTGATATCAATACCGTTATTATTACCCACCTGGCTCAACGTGGCGCCAGAAATACCACCGGTTACTTCACCGCGAATTGAGTTGTTGTCACCAACCGAAGACGTCGTTACACCTGCGGCATAGCCAGTCACCGTAAGATCAAGCGTGTTCGCATTACCTTCCTGGTACGCACTGACACTTGAGCCGAATGTATTCCCACCTCCGTTTTCGCCAATACGGACAGTGGCGTTATTGCTATCACCCCGCTGAGTTATATCAGCATTGTTATCGGAACCCTGTAGCTGATAAACCGATCCACTATTGCTAGTGCCGTTCTGAAAGATCTCAGCCTGGCTATTCTCTTGGCTGTCCTGTTGAAGATAGGCGTAATTTCCGCTGCCCTGCTGCTCTAGCGAACCTGTATTGTTAGTACCGACTTGCTGTACTTCGGCAGTATTCATCTCCGCGAAAGCTTGGGAGCTGATTATGATCAGGATGGCAGCAGCAAGAGGTTTGATGGTAAGCATATGTTCAGCCTTTTCCTTGACTTAGCAAGCGTGAGAGGTGCGTTTTTGTGATGATTTAAGGTTATGTTCCACCAAGTAAAAGACTGCCGGCACTCCCAAGCTCTAGACGAACATCCACTAATTTTTTAAAAAAGCAATGGCATATAGAGGTGAGGGTGGGTCTTTAGCCTGCTCTTATTTAGCGGTCTAAGCATTGTTAGACACGCTTGATCGCAGCGCTACTAGCTGAAGGATTGATTCTAGAAAAAATAAAGGATTAATTCTGAGGATATTAAGGATTTTATTAGTAATCAGATTGATCTGAGTGCAACCTAAAACTCTTTTTGCTTAGATGTTACTGCTCCATCAAATCTTAAATTGGCTAAAAAAGGGTTTTAGCCAATTTAATCATTAACCAGATGTTCTCGAACCGTCATAGATGGTCCTGGCGCCACCTTCGGCCTAGCTATCTCGCCAACGCTTCAAACATCAGCACGACATAGGACATACGAGAAAGCCTGTCAGTGTTCCTTAGTAAGGATGTCATGGATGACCGGTATACCTTGATTCATACACCATTGATTAAGGTTATTTGATGCCTCGAATTATCGTTGCAACCACGCCCCAGGTAGGTCATGTACTTCCCGTTTTGTCATTGTTGCCGCGCCTGAAAGAGCAGAGGTACGACATCACTTTTATTACGGGGTCTGCATCAAAAGAACGTGTTGAGCAGGAAGGTATCCGGCATGTTACGTTACAAGGTACAGCGGATTATGATGCGCGGGATGTCAACCAAACCTTTCCTGACCGTAAAAAGCTGCGGCCTGGTCCTCAGCTGCTTGACTTCGATTTCCGCGTCCTATTTATCCAGCCATTGGTCGACCAGACCAAGACAGTTCAAGCTGTACTAGGCGAAAGCGATGAGCCTGCTGTGCTCATAACCAATCATATGTTTGCAGGAGGATGGCCATTCCAGCTGCGATCCTCTGGCGCACGACCTGCCGGCTTGATCTCACTCGGGATAACACCTCTAATGCTTAGTGCAGACCATCTGGCACCCTTTGGTAAAGGACTTCCTCCTGCTACTACCGAACACGAAAGACAACGTTATGTACAGTTAAGTCGTGATTTTGGCAGGGAGATGCGGGGCTCAAAAGCAGCCCTTGATGCCGCCCTGGGCACATTCGGTACAAGGCCTATGCCTTATTCCTTTATGGATGCCACCACGCTACTTCCGGACATATTTCTGCAGATGACTGTTCCAGGACTGGAATATGCCGGAGCCTGTCTTCCTCCCTCTGTAAAATTGATAGGTACTGCGCCAAGCCAAGTACAAGCCTATTCTTTGCCAGCTTGGTGGGGTGAAGTCGATGCAGCGAAAGCAGAGGGTCGGCCTGTTATTTTTGTCACTCAAGGCACCGTAGCTCGTAACCTGGAGAACCTGGTATATCCAACGCTTGATGCTCTTGCAGCTAGTAACGCGCTGGTAATTGCTACAGCCGGTAAACCAGGGGAGCACACCAAGCCATTTGTTACCCAAAATGCCTACATGGCTGACTATTTGCCTTATGAGCAGATGCTTCCGTACGTCGATGTCATGGTTACCAACGGCGGGTACGGTGGCGTACAACAGGCATTGCGACATGGCGTTCCGCTTGTGATTGCAGGCACCTCGGAAGACAAGGCAGAAGTTGCAGCACGGGTAGCGTGGGCAGGTGCAGGTATCAACCTCAAAACAGATCGTCCCGCCACGCAGGATTTATCAGAGGCCGTCGCAACGGTTTTGAGGGAGGCGCGATTCAAAAGGGCCGCGATGACATTGAGTCAACAGTATAGGGAACTCGATCCTGCCTTAGCACTTAAACAGGCGGTTGATTCTTTTTTCCAGTCTGAGTTATCACTTTCAAGCCCATGACTGATCGAGATCTTTAAACCTAAAAGCTTATCGAAAGAGATAAGGTGGTCAGAGCACTAACAGGGAACGTTACCAACCTTATGTCTGCAGTTGTACGAGGCTCAACCAGCTAATCTGTAACGCAGAAATTATCAAAAAACCGTTTCGCTGATGTTTACTGTACAGAGATATCAGGTAGAGACCATGGCGAGGTTGATCAGTCGTGAACCTTGGTGGGCAAAACCACCTGAACAAGAACAAGCGGAAATTGATCGTAAGAGTAAGACGTGAGTAGTTTGTACCACAGGCCATGAATTTCCGATTAGTGCTTTAATCGGAAATGAAAAACTGGGGAAATGTGTCGATCATGCTCCTATGAGACTTATCATTATATTCGCATAATATATCTTATGTTAAATAGAGTATTAAGATTACCAGTAGTACCGGACCTGCTTATAGAGCCCATTTCCGGAACCCCTCTCACGTCTCCTCTGCTAATCACGTATGACTACTCTCAGTCGCCACCATCCGGTTTCGCCCATAACGTTTTGCTTCATATAAAGCACTGTCTGCACATTCAATCAATGTTTGGCCAGTCAGGGCGCCGTCCTCGCCGGGCATATACGTATGAATACCACCGCTGACAGTGACCACGCCGAATGGACTGTTGTGATGCTCAAGCCTTAGCTTACGTATCTGGTCCTGAATACGCTTAGCGACTATCCGGGCGCCTTGGCTGTCGCAGGCTGGCAAGATGGCCGCCATTTCCTCACCACCATACCTTGCCGCAAAATCACCCGATCGAGGGAGACTATGCTTTAGCGCCTGTGCGACCTGTTTCAGGCAATAGTCGCCTGCAGGATGTCCGTAATAGTCGTTGTAGCCCTTGAAAAAGTCGATATCCAGCATGATCAGGCTTAGCGGTTGCCCCGAGCGTTCTGCCCGCTTGAGTTCCTGATGCAATGCCATATCGAAATAGCGACGATTGGCCAATCCGGTCAGCCCATCAGACAAGGCCTGCCGCTCCAGTGCACGATGCGCCTCGATCAGTTCAGCCTTTACCGTATTGGCGTGCCCGATCTGACGCATTAACACCAAGCCGAACAGCGACATTACGATAATGAGGCTGGCGACAATGATGGCTGAGCGTTGCGTATCACCGGTCCAGTCCGACAAGAGCTCTTTCTTGCTCATTGCCACCATTACCAACAAGGAATATTTATCTATCAGCTGATAGCCATACAGGCGCTCCACCCCATCAATTACCGCTTTGATAGTCACGATGCCGGAAGGCGCCTGAGTCAATGCTGTGGTGATAACGTAGCTCTGAGCGAGGTGTTTACCTACCAGATACTCGTCTTTGAAAGGGCGTCGACTTAGAATCGTGCCGTCCGGCATGGCCAGCACAATGGCGCCTGAAGGCCCTAGCTCGATGTGTCTGTAGAAGTCGAGAAAATACTCCATCCTGACTGTAGCCAGCACTACACCCGCAAAACGCCCTTGTTTATCGGTAACACGCCGGGATATCGGAATAATCCAATTGCCTGTAGAACGGGAATGAATGGCACGGCTAATGAAGGGGTCTTCAGTCGTATTCAGGTTGTGAAACCTAAAGTAGCCTCGGTCTGAGTTCTGACCTTTCCATGGCGTTTCACCTAAAGAGGTTGCCCTCCAATTGCCATGCTCGTCAAAAACAAACAGGCCCTCGACCTGCTCTAGGGAGCCCGCATATTTCTCAAGCAGCGTATGCAGCGCGTCTGGTTTAAACGATATCTCATTACCCTGCTCTAGCAAGTGCTGAAGGCTCATGAGCGCTACATCCACTTCCTGGAACGAGTCCTCAGCATGCTGGGCCAACGCACGAGTCAAGTTGAGCGTTGTGCTCTCGGATTGCTGCAGTTGAACGTTTCGCGCATGCCAGCTTTGCCAGAAATCAAACCCAACCAAAGACACGAAGACGAGGCCCAAAAAGGCCATCGTCAACGTTTCCAGTGAGAGGCGTTTGAATTTCTTCGAAACGGTTGAATCAGGATGAAACATGAACCTACCTGAGGGCATGGACTGCAACGAGGCCTTACAAACGCCCTTTCATAAGGGGCGCATTTACTACATTCCGTTGCGTTACCTAGCCGAAACGCAGAGCAGAACGATGCCTGTTAATCAGCATCGCTCTGCCGGTCGGTCACACTCTGAAACGGCGAACCATGCCGCTTAGGTCTCCAGCCAGACGGGAAAGCTCTTGGCTGGCTGTATGAGTCTGTTCTGCGCCCGCTGACGTCTGAATAGACAGATCACGAATACGAACCAGATTACGATCCACCTCTCGGGCCACCTGTGCCTGCTCTTCAGCGGCGCTGGCAATGACTAGGTTACGCTCATCGATACCGTTGACTGCATCGTTGATTGTGCCTAGTGCATGGCTTGCCGCCTCAGCCTGCTCCTGGGTTTGCCTGGCCTGATCCGCACTGGTCAGCAAGGCGTCTACGGTATGAGTAGTCCCCTGCTGAATGCTGCCAATCATGGCCTCGATTTCGCGGGTAGAATCACTGGTCCGGTGTGCCAGTGAGCGTACCTCGTCTGCTACAACAGCAAACCCGCGACCCGCGTCCCCTGCTCTGGCCGCCTCGATTGCAGCGTTTAGCGCCAGCAGGTTGGTCTGCTCCGCTACGGACCGGATGACATCCAGCACCTGGCTAATGTTGCGTGTCTGTTCGGCCAGCTGACGTGCCTGCTCAGAAGCGCTCAGAACGTTGTCCGTCAGGACACCAATAGCACTGAGGGTATCGTTAAGCTGACGCTGCCCTTGGCGCGCGGTTTCGGCTGCTGCCTTGGAGGCGACTGAGGTCGACGTCGCGTTACCCGCTACTTCTTCAACAGCCTGGCTCATCTCGGTGACTGCAGTGGCTGCCATCTCGATTTCGCTATTCTGCTGTTGAAGCCCCTGCGTGCTTTCGCTCATGACTGCGCTCATTTCTTCAGTCGCAGCCGCCAGTTGCTCAGCCGAACGGTTGATCTGCTCAAGCGTATCGCGCAGATTACCCTGCATTTTTCCCATAGCCCTGAGTAGCTGAGCAGCCTCATCTGTACCGGTTGTTTCCAGCCGGTGGGTCAGATCGCCCGACGCGATGGTCTCCGCAGCCTGCACAGCTTCGCGAATAGGCTTGGACAGACTCAAGGTCAGACGCCAGGCGAGCAGGATCGTAAGGCCCAGGGCGCAGCCGATAACTGTCAGGGTAATGGATACGGAGTTGTTATACACTGCCTGTGCATCTTCGCCAAAGGCTTTGGCTGCTTGCTGGTTCAGGGTACGCAATTTCTCGGTCTGTTCGTTCATGCTCAAGCCAAGGCTGGCCATGCCACCCATGACTTGCTTACGGGCATCATCGATCCGGCCGCTGACCATTAACGCTACGAGCTGATCGGTATTAGTCATATAGTCGCGGTAGATAGCCTGCAACTGCTGTAGCGCCTTGCCCTCCTCCGGCGTGCTGATTAAAGGCTCATAGCGTTTGAAGCCAGCTTCAACAAGCTGTCCCAAATCTTTGATTTTCTGCTGAGTCTTTCGAAGCGTTTCAGCATCTGGCAAGGCAATCAGGCGCAACGCCTCTATACGAATGCGGGCCATTTGCAGTGCCAGATTGTCACTTTCGACAATACTGGGCAATGAATTCAGTTCTACCTTTCGGGACTGATTCTGGATATGAGACATCTGAGCCAGGCTGAACACCCCCAGCCCGGTCAGGATAACCGCGATAACGCCAAAGCAAAACAGGCTTCGGTATGCAATTTTCAGGGAGCGCAGGCTCATAGACATAACCTTGATAAGGGGACCAGAGAGGACATGCAAAGTGATACGTATTGAAGCGGCATCAATGCGGAATTCTTGAGGACTCCTGCTGAAAAGTTGCCGGATGGTCTGTTGATCCGTCTGGTTGTGCCTCATGTCGCCTGAATCGGATTATTTATTACAGCGGTCAGGAAGTAGGCCGATATAAAACAACCTGATAGCAGATTATCGAATCGCCTCCCTGACCATGCCTATTTCTCCGCCCCCGCCAGCCATGAAAAAGGACGAGCCGTTTCGTTCACAAAGCCACACAGAGCTCACCCATCGCTCCGTGCTGATGTTTACCGTTCTGATGCTGAGCCTGTTCGCCTTGGCAGGCGCCGTTACGAGCTATATCGCCTGGTCTCTGGATAGTCAGGCCGTTACCAGTGGTGAGCAGGCCTTGCGCAATGCTATCGATGCCCGCAAGAAATCCACGGTGGCGACACTCATGGACTATGCCCGTTGGGACGAGAACTTTACCCATCTCTACCCTGCCGTCGATACGAAATGGGCGCGTGAAGAAGATAAGCTGGCCGGCTCGCTGCTGTCGCAATATGGGCTTGACGCCGTCCTGGTTGTCGACGGCTCGCAAAATACCCGTTATGCCTTTTTAAAGGATACGGTCGACCCCAAGGATGCACTCCAGTGGATCGAGGGCGACTTGCCGGCAATGCTGGAGCGACTCCGAGGCGAGCCTCCGCTTATGCATGTTCAGGGCTTTTTTCAGGTGGAGGGTGCACCGGCGATTGTTTCGGCAGCTCTGGTCCAGCCCGCCCAGACGACGTATCTACCCAGGCGAGACCAGCTTCCCATCCTGCTCTTTGTTGAACGGCTGGATCAGCCGAAGCTGGCGTCGATAGGTGCGGCCTCTAGCATTGTCAATCTGAAGGCCGGGCCGGCAGAAAAGGATAGCGCCAGCCTTATCATAAGCGAGAACTATGGTGTTCCTTTTCTGCTCAGCTGGCACGCAGAGCGTCCTGGCGGTGTACTGCTAAGTGTAATGCTGCCTCTGCTGGTGCTTACGGCATTTGCTCTTTATCTGGTTTTAATCAAGCTCAAGCGCCGATCGCTGCGTGCGGCTGCATTGATCGACAGCAGCCATGAAGCCTTGGCGCATAGCGAGGCCCGTTTTCGGGATGTCGCTGAGGCTTCTTCAAACTGGATATGGGAAACGAATGCCCGACGTGAGCTGACCTATCTTTCTGACCGGTTCGCAATCAGCACCGGCTTTGGTGTTCACGAGTGGCTGGGAAAGCCGCTGCAGGAGCTTATTGATTTCAGCGAAACGGACTTCCAGGCAAGCGCCCAACAAGATCAGGAACCAGCAGGTGTCCCAAAAGCCCTGGAATGCTTTTACATGGACCGCGGAGGACATAAACGTGTGGGGCACCTTTATCTTCGGTCTGTTTGGACGGAGGGCGTCTTATCCGGATTTCGCGGAACTCTCAGCGACATTACAGACGAAATGGAAGCTCAGGCACATTACGAGCATCTGTCCAAGTATGATCCGCTGACGCAGCTTCCCAATCGGACGTACATGTACCGGTATCTCAAGGAGCAATTGGGAAACGGACCTACGCCAGAGAGTCCTTTGACCATCTTTTATCTGGACCTGGATGACTTCAAGCACGTTAACGATACTCAAGGGCACGGCTTTGGTGACAAGGTCCTGATCGAAGTGGCCAACCGGCTCAAACGGTGTATGGATAGCAGCGTATTCATTGCCCGTCAGGGTGGCGATGAGTTTGTCCTCGTGCTTACCGGGCAAAAGCAGCCAAACACTTCTGTATTGGCAGAATGTCTGCTGGCCTGCCTTTCTGCTCCGATCATGATTGACGAACTTGAGGTTCGTGTCAGCGCCAGCATTGGTATTGTGCAGGCGCCTGCCCATGGGGTTATCAAGAGCGAGCTACTTCGGTTTGCGGACATTGCACTTTATGAGGCCAAGGGGGCGGGACGTGATACGTGGCGGCTGTACGACAGCGCGATGAACGAGCGGCTGCTTCAACGCCAGCAAATCGAGGAAGACCTGCGGGCCGCCCTGCAGCGCGATGAGTTACGACTCGTCTTCCAGCCGCGCTTTAGTATCCAGAACGGGAATATCATTGGCGCAGAGGCACTGGTACGCTGGAGCCACCCTACCCGCGGTTTGCTGAGTCCTGCTGTATTCATACCGGTGGCCGAGCAGAGCGGGCTTGTAGTGCCTTTGAGCGACTGGGTTTTGCGCAAGGCATGTCGCGAGGCGCTCGAATGGAAAGACCCCATTTTCGTGTCGGTCAATCTGTCCTGTATCGAATTCCAGCGTAATGACCTAGTAGAGCGTATCCGGCAGGTATTGGAAGAAACGCAACTTGAGCCTGCGCGGCTTGAGTTGGAAATTACCGAAAGCGTGATGTTGGACAACGCTGAAAGCGCACTGGCCCTGATGCATGAACTCAAGGCGCTGGGTGTAAAGCTTTCCATGGATGACTTTGGAACGGGCTACTCCTCGCTTAGCTACTTGAGCCAGTATCCATTCGATGGCATCAAGATTGATCGCAGCTTCGTCATGAGCTTAAGCGAGGGTGACGACAGCAATCAGGCCATCATCAAGGCCATTGTTGCACTGGGCAAGGCGCTCTCGATGTCTGTGACCGCAGAAGGTGTCGAAACAGCCGAGCAGCTTAATGCACTAGGTATCCTGAGCTGTGATCAGGCGCAGGGGTTTCTGTTGGGCAGACCGGTTCCGGTGGAACGCCTGGTTGAGCAGTTGAATGAGCAACTTGCCCCGGAGGGCAAATCTCAAAGCTGATGCGATTCCAGTCGCGCCTCCAGACGGGCGATCTGCCTGATCAGGTCCTTGCCGGTGGCGCGCTCCTGATCGAGTTGACGGGCCAGGTCATCCAGATGCCGGGCCTGTGTGGTATGCAAGGCCTGGAGTCGCTCATTGTCCCGAATCAGCTGGATGTTCTGCTCCCGCAAAGAGGCATTCTCGGCCAGAACCGCTTGATGCTGGTTGCGCAAGTCACTGACGGCGGAGTCCGACTGCACCTGATCCTGCAGCCGCTGGCGCTGCATCGCTTCCTGATAACCTTCCAACGCATCCCGTGCCGTCTTGAGTTCACTGCTTAGCGTTTCGATACGCTGGGCACGGGCAGCCGACTCACGCTGGCTATGAGTCAGGTCTACCGCCTGCCTGGCCAGCTCGTTATTGGCTGCGTTGTATCGGTTTGCGTAATCTGCTGCGAGCGCTTCGGCCTTCGCTAGTCTGGCTTCCAGGTCCTTGATACGCTCTTGCTGGGCGTTCGCACGCTCATCGGCAAGTTTGAGCTTTTCATTTATCGACTTCGCCTGAACCGCGAGCGTTTGCTCGGCCTCGTCTATTTCCAGCTGGGCCCTCTCCAGCAACTTGCGTTCGAGTTGTTCGATCAGTGCCAGCATGTCCGCCCTGATCCGTCCGCTCGGTCCTGAAAGGCTTTGCTCGTCAGCTTCGATTTCTTTTTTATAGCGTTGAATAGTTGTAAACGAGCCTCCTGTCAGCGCCCGGATTTCAGGTACAGAGGCAGACCGGCCCTCTTCCTTTAGCTGCCGAATGGCAGTGGCCACCTTCTCCTTGTCTATACCGTTACGGCTCATGGCTATTCACTTTACGTAAAGAATAAAAATCGTAAGACTAATCGTAGCGCAACTCTGTGCTCATCCCAAGTAGGGGATGGCGTAGCCAGAAAAAGGCACGACTATATTTAACACCTTGATTTACAGCGCTTTTCGCCAGACGGTGCTCTCCTGCGCATTACGATGTCAGCTATGATGGAGTGAAATCAACTCAGGAGTGCCCATGGCTACCAACATTGAACGGTTCGATAATCTGGTCGGTCGGCTTTTTGGTGAGTTGTACGAGGCCTTCCCTATTCCGCGTAATCTCTTTTGTACTGATATGCAAAAGCACATCGAGGCGGCGGGCCTGAATGAAATAGATGACTTTAATCCCTGTGCGGATGAGGCTCGATTCTTTACCGCTTCGGTCAAATGGCTTGGCAATACAGGCTTGATCGAACATGGCGATGTAGTGGCTGGAACCGCTCATGATTGTGTCCTCACTGCCAAGGGGCTCGAGATTTTGAAGGCAACGCCTGCATGCTTTGAAGGTGCTCTGGGTGATCGCCTTGTTCAGGCAGCGAAACACGACGCTGACGAGGAGCTTCGCCAACTGACCGGGCAGGCCTTGAGCCATGGGATATCCCTCGCGCTTCATAAATTCTGAGCCATTACAAACCTTTGCACGCTTGCAGATAAACCGCTTTCGCTGTGGTCCAAGTAGTAGCGCGTTTGATAACTGAGAAGCTTTTTAAAGGCAGTGTTCAGCCGACGAAAGGTTAGGCAGTTCGTGGCTTTCAGCTTGGTTTTAGCCCGCTTGCCCCCATATAGGATGGACTGCCTGAAACACCTCTTTAAACCCTTCTCATCAGTCCTCGACGTTCACCCCTATCCCGTCGGTAAGGGGTATGTTGCCTTGGAGATATCTGTATGAAAATGTCAGAAAACATCGACGCCCTTGCCAAGGCCCTGGCCGCCGCACAGGCTGAGATTGAAAACGCCACGAAGGGAAGCATTAATCCGCACTTCAGAAGCAAGTATGCGGATCTGGCTGAAGTATTGAATACAACCCGACCGATTTTGAGCAAGTTCGGCCTTTCGATCGTCCAAATGCCGGGCTTTGAAGATGGTAAGGTCAGTGTCGAAACGGTACTGATGCACGAGTCGGGTCAATGGATCAGCAATACTCTGCTGGGCCCCTGCATGAAAATGGACCCTCAAGGGGTTGGTAGCGCGATTACGTACTATCGCCGTTATTCCCTGGCAGCCTTTGCAGGTATTGCCCAAGAGGATGACGATGCCAATGATGCTTCTCAGACCAATGCCAACCGCCAGCCTGCTGTTTACATTAACAAGAGTCAGCTCAAGCGTATCGAAAATGCGGTAAGCGAGTGCAGCCCGGCTGTTCAGAAGAAGTTTGAAACGGATTACCCGGACGCCAGCAAGATGACCGTTGACGTCTATGACAGCATTGTCAGCAGTCTCGAGTCAGCCGCCAAGAAGTACCAGGAACGCAAGAGTCAGGACAACGCGGCATGATTTCCCTCACCTATCCATTGGCAAGCCTGCAGGGACGCTTGGCTTAGCTCTAACACTAAAAAATAGCAGACTGATTTTTACTAGCCCGCATCAAATGCCCTTTTGGCTATCCAATGAGCCAGCACCACTTAGATGGTATATGCAGCTTCTACGGTAGCCTGTCCGTTTTCCTTGGTTATAGTGATGCTGTTACGAATCCAATCGCGTAGATCCGTATGGCTGATAACCAGGACCGTTCCCTTGTCATGGGACTTTTCCTCCAGCAAAAACATTAATCGCTCAAGACCGGCCTCATCAAGGGCCTGATCAATCTCGTCTGCCATAAACAACCTGATGGGTTTACTGGCTCGCGATGCGACCAGATCTTGCAGTGCCATGGCGGTTGCTAACCTGACTTTACGCTTTTCTCCTCCTGAGAGACTTTTAAAGGTCTCACCCCCGGTTGCGCTGACCACATCGATAGAGAACTTCTCACGTAACTCTCCCTTGGCCGTCAATGCAATGGTAGACCATACTGCGGTCACGTTTCCGTCTGTCAATGTAGACAAGTAGTGAGCCGTCCGAGCATTCAGGTAGGGGGTCACGTTATCCAGAATATGCGCACGAACGCCTGACGGGCTGAATACCCGGGCGGCTTCTTCCGCCAGTGCAAGCCGTTGCTGCGCTGCGCTCAATGTAGCCGTCAAGGTTTCTTGTCTCACCCTTGCCTGTGCCAACTGCTCACGTGCACGCTGTATGGCTGAGTCGTGCGGATTCTTTGCTAATTCGAGCTGCGCGATGCGGTCCTTCAGCACCTGTAGCTGCCTGGCCTGTTCCTGCCAGGCGTGCTGTTCAGCCTGGGTTTTTCGTCTTTGCTGCTCAAGCGCTTCCAGGGCTGCACTCTGCTCGGAGACATCAGTCATTTGCTGGCGATAATTCCGTAGGCTGTTTTCCAACTGGTCAAGCGCCTCTTTCGCTGTCTTCGCTTGATCTTGTAGCGCAAGTACCTTTTCCTGCTGCGTTTTCACGGATTGCCAGGTCATGTCCCGTGAGGCATCAAGATCCTGTGGTTCGATGACACGACCGCATTGAGAACACGTAGTACCTACTTGATCGTCAATGTGCTCCAACGTGTGAGCGAGCCGCTGGGTCTTGGCTTGTTCACGCTCCAGGGTCTGTTGGACTGCGACATAAGCAAGCTCCGCTTCTCGAAGCGTCTTGGCATGGATACGCTCCTGCCGGCGTTCCTCATCGGACGCGGTGATCCTGCTACGAACGGCCGCGGCCTGCTCGTCCAGGCTTTTCAAGTGTGCCTGAAGATACTCTCCCAAGCTTGCATCAAATGCATCCCGAACGGCATGGTAGTGCTGGGTAGCGGTCTGGACGGCGGCGCTCTGCTGATGTATCCACGCCTCGCGATCCTGCTCGGCCGCCTCGACATTGGCGGTAAAGGTAGTGATGGCTGTTTCCAAGGCCTTGGCCTGAGTGGTGAGCTCTCCTACCTCGACCTTACATTGATTAAGTCGGGCCCGAGCGATCTCATAAGCCTGTTGCAACTGATGGATACCTGCGGCCTCCTCTACCAGGAGCTTGAGGTTTCGGTCTGTCATCCCAGGTAGGTCGGGCATAGCCTCCTGACCCAGATAGATCGCGTTAACGAACACTTCGTGCGAACAGCCCATGACCTTATCGACCAGCACCTGGGTCAGCTTATCCGAGCCCTTGGTCAGGTCCTGCCATTCGCCTCCCATGAAGTGCTCAAGGCGCAACTGATTCTTGTATTGGCGATGCTTGCGATGACGACTGATGCGATAGCGTGCGCCCGTCTCGTCAAGCAGCTCAAGTCTGACTTCTGTACCCTTTCCTGCGGTACGGTTGATCACCGCATCACCAGACTCCTGACGAGCGGTTTCGCCATACAGGGCCCAGCACAGTGCGTCGGCGATTGACGACTTGCCAGCGCCGTTACTCTTTTGGCTCGTATCATCCAGGTTCTCGCCCTGGATCAGTACCAGACCCTTGTCGTTCAGGGGAAGCGACTCGACATGTCCAATCGCCATGAAGTGAGTAATCGAAAGGCTCTGTATCCTCATGGATCGATCGCCTCGGCTTCGCTGAGTATGTCGTTGCACAGTACTACCAGCGCGTCACCATGCGTGCTGTTTTCCTCCACCCACCCGCGGATCGATTCGCGTAGTGTCGGTGCGCTGGAGACCGGCGAGCGACGCTGCATAACAGCAGAGCGTGGCAAGGGGATGGCCTGTACCAGGCTTCCCAGCGCACCCCATGTCTTGAGCTGATCACGAAGGTGGGAAATCTCCTCCTCGGTCGCCTCGCCCAGCCGTGCCCGCACATAATTACCTTTGCACTGCTCCCTGGCTTCGTGCTCATCCCAGCGAATATCCAGATCCATGAAGCGGGGCGCAGAAGAGGTACGAAATACCACGTTGGTATCGCTGACCAAGAGATAGCCTGCCCGGGTCCCTATATCGTTCCAAGTCTGATGGGTGGTGGCGCCTACGCTATAGACCTCACCCTTGAAGCGCTTATGGTTATGGTAGTGCCCACTAAAAACGCGCTTGAACCCGTATCGGGCCAACTCTGCTGCGTTAAAGCCATGGTCTGGCAAGCCGGTTAGAACACCATTGACTGGCGCATGAATCATCAGGGTCCATGCGTTGGGGGCTTCCCCTTTTGCATTCAAATCTGTCAGGCAAGCGTCGATATGCCGGCGGACATCATCGAGTCGGTCATACCAAGGCACCATGACAACATGGTCATTCTCGAACAACGTTGGCGTTGAAATCACTTCAATACCAGGAATGGTACGCAAGCTCTCGCAAGCATTGCCCAGCGCGCTACTGTCACGGGACTCAAGGTCATGATTACCTGGTAACACACGAATGTTCAGGCCCAGGTCTGTCGTAAGCCGTGCGAACAGGTCGATAGTTGGATTAAGGACCGTGGGCGAAACGGAGCCACGTACATGGAACAGATCGCCTGTAATGTAGAGCGTACGTCCTCCTGCCGCACGAAGGTCATGCGCCGCCACCTGAATCTGATCCAGAATATGACCGAGACGGCTATTGAGCCCATTCTTGTCGACACGGGAAAACGCTGACCAATTATGCAAATGTGCATCCGAGCAGATGCCATAGACGAGGCTCATAGGCTGTCAGATCCTGCTGTAGGCGATAATACGTTTGACGTCGAGAAGAGACAGAGGTTGAACACCTCTGCTGTATTACAGCGCCAACGGCGCAACGGCACGCAGCGGTAATGCAATCAAGATGGGGGCAACGGCAAAAAATAAACGATAGCAGGTGATCTAATGAGCCTTTAGCGAGACACCTGCCCCACGGGCGTTCCTACCAGGTCGTCTATTTGCAACTGCGCCTTCTGCTTGTTGTGTTTGAGCAGCTCATGCTCGATATCGTCCAGCAGCGTCTGGAACAGCGCACCATTTTTCAAATACCGGGCGGAAAAACGCCAAGTATAAGGCTCGCCTCCATCAAGAGGCGCTGCGGTAATCGTCAGGCTACCCTCTTGGTCGATGATGCCTTTAAGAGCAAATGAGTCAGCAAAAATGTAGGTAAGGCGAGACAGACACTTCATGATGCAAGCAGAACCAGGCAGTAGTGTTTGTTAGAGGCAGCGTTTTGCTATTTATTCGCCACTACAGCGTGCCGTCTGTCTAAAGGGATAAACGGTTAGCAAAAAATCATCTTTTTTAAAAAGTTGCTCAAGTTATTGATTTGGCAGCCGAAGAAATATGCAGGCAGACAGGATACCCTGCCTAGCTGAGCATGCTGCCCCAGGGACGGGGCCCTTTCTTCCGGCCCAGTCCCTTCATTCCCATGAACATCTTCGGTTTTCGATGTTCAATGTCATCGTGGTGCTATCGCTGCCGTTGCAGTCGATACTGCCTTTTCGGAAAGTCTACCAAGCTAACGCAATGATCTTGGCTACACTTGCCACAAGCCGGAATCGCCCGCTGCGCTGAGGGGCGTCATGGTTGTATCACCTTGTCCCACTGCTACAAGGAAGGCTGTTATGGAATTCAAATGGCTACTCCGTGAGCTACAACGAGATCCCAACGACCAGGACTGGGTCAAAGGCTGGGGAGTTTATCGGAACACTCCATGGCATTTGGCTTGCGTTTACAACAGCGAGGCGGTAGCTGTCTCCGAGGCGGTAAGGCTTGGCCAGGGCTACGCCGTTTCCTGGGGAGCACATAAACTCGGCACCAATCAATTCATTATTACTGAAAAATCCTGATCTGCCTGCCTGGGTGCGATATGGCTCTGCCCAGTCGCACCGATTCATCTGGCAGACACACGCGTCATAAACCTGCCTATAAATTCCAGATCGTTTCGCGGTGTCATATTTCTGCTACCTGCTACCCGTACAAATATGTAACGAGTTGTTCCGGCTAACCACCTCAGCACGTACAGGGAGCGAACGAGTCATGCCTTCTCTCACCCGCAGAAATCTATTGCAGGCAGCGGCCGTCGGGTCGGTCATCGCCATGCTACCCGCCTCGATCCAACGGGCATTGGCCATCCCCGCCCACAACCGTACCGGTACTATTCAGGACGTCGAGCATGTAGTCATCCTGATGCAGGAGAACCGATCATTCGACCATTATTTCGGAACGCTGCCGGGCGTACGCGGCTTTGCTGACCGGCTGACGATTCCATTGCCGGGCGGACGCACTGTCTGGCAGCAGCAAGGTCAAGAGCGCGTTATCCTGCCTTATCACCTCGACAGCCGAAAAGGTAACGCCCAGCGTGTGCATGACACGCCACATTCATGGGCAGACACCCAGGCGGCCTGGGACAGCGGTCGTTTGAGTGCATGGCCAACCTATAAGACGCTGACTTCGATGGGATACTACGAGCGTAACGAGGTGCCCTTTCAGTTTGCCCTGGCCAATACCTTCACGCTGTGTGACGCCTACCATTGCTCGCTGTTAGGTGGAACAGCACCAAATCGCCTGTTTCTTTGGACCGGTACCAACGGCCCCACTGGCTCTAACGTCGCAGCGGTTGTCAACGAGTGGGATGCTCCGGGGCCGCCCGATGAGGGATATGACTGGACGACCTATGCAGAGAGACTTGAGGATGCGGGCGTCTCGTGGAAGGTCTATCAGTACCTGCCGGACAACTTTGGTGATAATGCCTATGCAGGCTTCCGCCAATACCGTGCCGCAAGCGTCAAGGTTGGCAACCCCGCCCAGCCCTCTGCAGACTTTAACGACTTCGTCGTCTATCGCGAAGCGTTGGAGGCCGTCGCCCCGTTGTACAAAGGCAACGGTAATACGATGCCAGCAGCGAACAGCAACGACCTTGAAACCATGTTCGAAAGTTTCAGACGCGACATCCGACAAGGCAAGCTGCCTCAGGTGAGCTGGCTGGTCGCACCAGCGGAGTATTCGGAGCACCCCGGTCCCTCCAGTCCTGTTCAGGGAGGCTGGTATACCCAGGAAGTCCTTAATGCACTGACTGAAAATCCAGAGATCTGGAGCAAGACGGTACTTCTCGTCAACTATGACGAAAACGATGGCTTCTTCGACCATGTGCCGCCACCTGCCGCTCCTTCCCTACGCGCAGATGGAACACTGGCAGGTAAATCAACCATTGCCTTCGATGCCGAAGTGTTCCAGCACAAAGCACCTCCTGGCTCGAAGGACCAGCCGGCCCCCGATGGACGTGTGTACGGACCAGGGCCCCGTGTCCCGATGTTTGTCATTTCGCCGTGGAGCCGAGGCGGCTGGGTGAATTCGCAGGTCTTCGACCATACTTCGGTACTGCAATTCTTGGAAAAGCGCTTCAACGTAAAAGAGGCCAATATCAGTCCTTGGCGGCGAGCGGTATGCGGCGATTTGACGTCTGCCTTTAATTTTGTCGATCCGAATCAGGAGTTGTTGCCGCCCTTGCAGACTACCTCTCGCCGTGCAGCGGATCAGTTGCGGGAAAAACAGGAGCAGCTACCACAGGTCCCTGTTCCGCCTGCTGACCAACAACAAGTCCCTGTGCAGCGACGTCTGGCTCGCCCTTCCCGAGCATTGCCGTATCGGATCGAGGTCGAAGCGGAAGCCAGTCCGGAGACGCGCCAGCTAACCCTGACCATGCGCAACACAGGCGTGCAAGGTCTCGTGCTGCATGTATACGATCGGCTGCATCTTGAGGATATCCCTCGCCGTTATACCATCGAGGCAGGGAAGCTGTTGAGTGATGTCTGGGTCCCCATCACTACAGATGGTGGCGCCTACGACCTGTGGTTGTTGGGGCCTAACGGCTTTCATCGAGCACTGCGTGGCAACCTCAAGGCTCCGCAGCCAGAAGTAAGGCTGCAGCGTGACGGTAAAAGCCACAATCTGGTCATGACAATCACCAATACAAGCCTGCAGGCTATGACCGTTCAGATTGATCGGTGTCCCTATACGTTTGAAAAGCCCCACGAGTTTCAGCTTGGTGCGGGTGCCACACATAAACAGCGTATATCGACGCGCGTGAGTGGTGGATGGTACGACATTACGGTTCGGGCTGATCAGGGCAGCTGGGAACGGCGTCTGGCTGGCAGACTTGAAACTGGCCGCCATTCGATTAGCGATCCCTTGATGGGCAATACCTGACCGTCAGAGGCGTCTCACAGGCATCCTTGAGCTGGATGCCTGCCTTCCAAAACCGGTTACGCCTTAAGCTCGGGAGGAACCGTCCCGTCGTGCTCGGCCAGCTTTTGCATAACGGCCTTGTGTAGCCAGTTGTTCATCTGCTCCGAATCTCCAAGCTTATCGGCAGGACACCCAAGCTCGGCGGCCATTTCCTTGCGTGATTCATAACTGCTGTCCAGGTTAAGTACCTTGAGCAGGTCGACGATAGAGGAGCGCCAGTTCAGCTGATCAGTATGATTAGCAGCCATCGCGTCGAGACGCGCCGAAATATCCATCGAATTTTGCACGCCGGTAGCTGCTGGAGCCTGTAGTTGCTCGGCACGAGCGCTGTAGGCCGCATTGGTTTCTTCAGAATCGGTAACGATACGTGTAGACGTTTTGCTGGCATCGATAACGCCGACATCAGCCTTTCGCTGCTCTTCGTTACTAACACCGTCCAAGCCAAGCTTGTCAAGAATCGAGCTAAACAGTCCCATGATTGACCCTCGTGATTAAACCTAGAGTACTTATGGACCCTCAGAGAGTGCCTGTGATTCAACGCTTTATGTAGCTGTAAGCGAGGCGATCACAAAAAACCATTCATGCAAAATAATCCGTATTAAAATCAATAGCTTGAAAACATAATCTAATGTTGATCACTAATTTTAACGAGAAATCACTTTAACTCTCTGACCTTTTAACGCATTTTCTAAGATGTAGACGGCTTGGCCTCACGATAAATTGAAGGAAGATACCTATCATCTATCAACATAAATATTTATCATGAAAATCAATGTCTTATAAGACTTTGCTAAGATTTTACTTTTAATGTAATGGTTCAGCTGAGGGTATAGCTGCTGTTCAGCAACGCACCATTACCGTACTTTGACATCGTTGAGTAACAGAGCGGCCTGAGAAGCCTTCCGCCATTATTGCCGCGCTCAATCGCCTACTGCTCCGTATCCACTCGGGTGCAGAAGCGCAGCGCGCCTTTCTCGATAATATGGCGCACCCGTTGCGCACCCCGCTTGTCGGCTTGCATACCCAACGCCAATGGTTATGCGAACGATATGTGAGCGCTCTTGATAGTAGTCGCACGTTGAGCCTGCGAGCGGATGATTCACTAGACCAATCAACTACTGACCTTGGCCCGAGCCTCAACCTCCCACTTGCATACGTTCGCCCTCACCCCGCTGCGCCTGGACTAACAGGTTGAAGAGGCGGTTCTTCACTATACTGGGCGGTAGATGCTAGACACCTCGATCTGGAGCTTGAGCTGCAGGCTGCCTCAACACAAGGCAATGCCTTTCTGCTGCGTCAATCTTGTCGACAATGCCATCCGCCATATCCCGCCTGAAGGTTGCACCACAATGCGAGTCAAGCTGTCGGACCAGGCGGTCATCCTAGAAGTAGAAAACAGTGGGCCAGGTATTCCATCAGATGAACGTGAGCGTATCTTCGAGCGATTCTATCGGCTTGAGTGGGGTATGGTACGGGCGTTGGAATTGCCATCATGCGAGACATCGCCCATGCCCGTATTCAGCTGAGGATGGAAAAGGGCTTATGGTTCATCTGATATTTTCCTTCGCTACATATTTCGGATTTCCGTCTACGCTCATAAGGCCGGATAACACCGGCCCTGTAATAGCAAAGCGCGTACAGGTCATTACTAGATCGTAGGGATATCCGTCATGTTCAGGTTGAAACCACTCGCACTGCTTATCGGACTACTCGGCACCACCCATAGTTACGCCGCGTCAAATACGGCCGACTTGACTCAGAGCGGTGCGCAGAATACGGCCGCGCTGACACAAACCGGGCAAGGCAACCACAGCGTTCAGGTCCAACTGGGCACCGACACCCGTCAAACGGTGCTGCAAACGGGCGAACTCAATGCGGCATCGATCTACCAGGGAGAAAGAACTCGCGGGACTATTGATATCGATCAGAGTGGTGAAAGCCACTTGGTGGATATTTATCAGGACACCCGCGGATGGTCTACCGTGGCGGTTACGCAGCGAGGCAGCGTGAACGAGGCGCGTATCGATCAGGGCAGCAATAACGCCGGGCGTGTCACGAGCTACCAGGAGGGTACTCACAACCTGCACGACTTCCGGTTGGAAAACATGAGTGGGACGCCCAGCCTCAGTGCCCGCACCCTGGGCAATGGCAATACCATGAGGGTTGTGCAGGGCGAGGATGCTCAATACTTCATGGATGCAGACCTTGTGCAAAACGGTGACAACAACCTGATCGACCTGCAACAGCAATGGCGTCGTCAGGAGGCCGAGGTCAATCAGCAGGGTAATGGCAATATCGTTCAGGTGCAGCAGAGCGGCTTGGGGCCTATCGAGGGCGAGCTGAGCGGGTCTCTGATGCAGGCCTCCCAGAATGGGAACGACAACGTTATGAACGTCCGTCAGGGAAGTGACGGCAATACTCTCATCTCCAGCCAGAACGGTGACCGTAATACTCTGGATGTGCAGCAATGGGGGTGGTCTGGCTACCTGACCACCAAGATGACCAACCGCCTGGAAGCTACGGTAAACGGCAACGATAACCGCATGACCGTGGTGCAAATGGGGGGTGCGGGTGCCCATGAGATTACGGCCGAGCAGACCGGTAACAACAATGAGATGAACTTAAGTCAACGAAACACGACTGACAGCTCCCTGGATATGGCGCAGCGCGGGGATGGGCTGGTCATGACAGTGACTCAAATGAATACTCAGAATGACCATTTCGCGCTGGTGCAGGAAGGCACCAACCACACCCTAAGCCTTGAGCGCTCAGGCATAGGTAATGAAGCGATCGTTTCTCAACTGGGTACAGCCAATATGGCCTCGATGATTCAGCAATGATCGCCTGAGCCAGGCGGGGTATTCTCCCCGCCTTTTGTTTTACAGACCGGATACAGTAGTACCGTCTTTCAACGGATCACGTGGCCTGTTCAACATGAGTTCCTGGTACGAGCGTCGTGTTTTGCCTTATCTGCTCGATATTGCCTGCGGGATTAAACCCGTACGCCTGCAGCGGCAGTCTCTTATCCCTTTGGCGTATGGTCAGGTGCTGGAAATTGGCATCGGGACCGGGCTCAACCTTGAGCACTATGACAGGTCTCGGGTAGAGCGTATCGTCGGGCTGGACCCTTCCCTGGATATGCACCGGCTGGCTCGGTCTCGTGCTCAACGCGCAGGCCTTGACGTCGAACTGGTTGGCCTGTCGGCCGAGCGGATTCCCTTTGAGAATCGCTCCTTCGACACGGTTGTGGTGACCTATTCGCTGTGCACGATTCCAGATCCGGCCGCTGCACTTAAAGAGATGCATCGCGTACTCAAGCCGGAAGGACAGCTCCTGTTCTGCGAGCATGGACAAGCCCCCGATGAAGCGGTGCGTGTATGGCAAGATCGGATGACGCCACTCTGGTCCCAAGTAGTGGGCGGCTGCCATCTGAACCGGGAAATAAGCAAACTTATCCATGACGCCAAATTCGAAATGATTGAATTCAAAACGTTTTATTTAACGGGCTTACGCCCATTAACGTACCATTATTGGGGCGTTGCCCGTCCCTTAGCCTGAGTCTTACAACGAGAAAACCTGCTGATCGCTACGGCGTTTGAAGAACAGGCCCAAGTAGCCCGGGCCGTTGACTACAATCTGGTCAGCATCCGTGACTTGTCGATACAGACGTCCGCAGGTGCCAACCAGACCACTATGGCCAGCGCGGAACTGTCTCGCCTAGCTGTGGATATGAACCGACTTGTGATGCGGTTTGCGACGCAAAGCCAGATAGAGAAAGCCCCGGAACACCGGGGCTTTTCTTTTTCAGTCCACCAGCACAACCTGAAAATGACGCTTCTTGCCCAGGCTTAATCGGCTGCCCTCCAGCGTGGGAGACAAGGGCTCGTCCGGATTCTGGACCTGCACGTCGTCCAGGCGTAGCCCACCGCCGTCCGCGAGTCGGCGCACGGCACTGCGCGAACCCTGTAGTCCGCTAGCCACCAGAAGATCGGTCAGGGTGAGGCCCGTTTGCAGTGCGGCGCGGCTGGCTTCCACTTTGGGTAGTGTGTCGCTCTGGCTGCCCTCACTGAACAACGCCCGTGCCGCTGTCTCCGCGTCACGCTGGGCCGCTTCGCCATGGCACAAACGGGTCGCCTCGTTGGCCAGAACGATTTTCGCCTCGTTAAGCTCTGCACCCTGCAATGCGCCTAGGCGACGTACTTCGTCCATAGGCAGTTCGGTAAACAGTGCCAGGAAACGCTGTACGTCCCGATCATCGCAGTTGCGCCAGAATTGCCAGAAATCATAGGCAGATAGCTTATCGCCGTTGAGCCATACCGCGCCTTGTGCCGACTTGCCCATCTTCTTGCCGTCACTCGTGGTCAACAGCGGCATCGTAAGCCCGTAGAGCTGCGGGCCATTCTGGCGACGTGACAGCTCAACGCCATTGATAATGTTGGCCCACTGGTCAGCGCCGCCCAACTGCAGAGTGCAGCCATACCGATGGGCCAACTCGACGAAATCATAAGCCTGAAGCAAGGTGTAGCCAAATTCCTCGAAGGACAGAGAGTGCTCACGATCCAGGCGATTACGGATGGCATCGAACGTGAGCAGGCGGTTGATCGAGAAATGCCGTCCTACGGTATTGAGGAAATTCAGGTAACCCAGCCCATCAAGCCACTCGGCATTGTCTACTACCCGGGCTTGCCCGTCCGTATCGCCCACTTCCAGGTAGGTCGTAAATGCCTTGGCAATACCGGACATATTCTGAGCGATCTGGGCGTCGTTCAGCACCGGGCGGCTGCTATCCCGAAAGCTGGGATCGCCAATGCGCGTCGTGGCGCCACCGATCAAAAGCAGGATCGGATGCCCTGCACGCTGCATCCAGCGCATGAGCATGAGACCTTGCAGATGCCCGACGTGTAGGCTATCAGCCGTTGCGTCAAAGCCTAGGTACGCGGTCACTGGTCCGTTATTGAGCGCTTGGCCAAGACCGTCACGGTCGGTGATCTGATGGACGAAACCACGTTCTTCCAACAGGTGAAGCAGGTCTTGCTGGGGCTTGTTCATTGAGTACGTCTCCTTGGCTTTCTGGCCTGCGGAGACTGGGAGAGGTTGCATTCACCGAGCCGCCACAGGCGGTTCGGAATGCAGCGCAGCACCTACCACCCGAAAGAGTTCAGGTAGTAATAATACGCAGCGATGGGTGTGATAAAGGTGTTCATGGGCGACAAAGCTAACCGGTTCAGCAGGAAAGTCAAGCGAAACGGCAAATCACTAGAATTCCTTTCTTTCAACAGCCTATGACTTTTTCTCGTTTGTAGTGAGAGAAGCGGCCGACGCATAGTCTTCGCATCGTGATTAACGGCAAATCTCCCATGCTTACCTTCAACCCTGTCTTCAAATCGCCACAAGGCTCTCCCATACGAGAGTTGTTCAAGTATCTTTCCGTACCCGGCATGATCTCGCTGGCGGGCGGCTACCCTGCCTCCGATCTGTTTGATGAAGCAGGGCTGGCAGAGGCGATGACAGTGGCCTTTCGCAATCCAGTCGCTTGCCTGCAATATTCCAGCAGTGAAGGCTTGCCGGGACTACGCGAGGCACTTGCTCAGTTGAGCCGCCAGCGTGGTATTCCCTGTGAGGCGGACGATCTGATCGTCACGTCTGGCTCGCAACAAGGGTTTGATTTGCTGGTTCGCGTCCTGCTGTCGCCGGGTGACGCCGTTCTGGTCGAACAACCTACCTACCCCGCTACGCTTCAAGCCTTACGGTTGGCTCAGGCCAGAATAGAAACCGTCGCCTCGGATCTGGACGGTATCGATCCTGCGCAACTGGATAGTCAGCTGACCCGCTGTACGCAGGAGCAACGACCGAAGTTTCTCTATCTTTCCCCCACATTTGCCAACCCTACCGGACTTACGCTTGGTCTGGAACGCCGCCGCGCCTTGCTGGAGGTGGCGATGCGTCATGACCTGCTGATTATCGAAGATGATCCATATGGTGATCTACGCTTTACCGGTGTTGCCATTCCCACGCTGGCAGACCTGGCTCGCACGCAGCCGGAAACCCGAGATCAGGTAGTCTATTTGTCCAGCCTTTCAAAAATCGTGGCGCCTGGGGTTCGTATTGGCTGGATGATAGGGCCTGCCGAGGTACTCAAACGCTGTACGATCGCCAAGCAAACCGCTGACTTGTGTACCTCCGGCTGGATGCAATCCATTGCCGAAGCCTACTTGAAGCAGGGTTTTCTAGAGCGCCATCTACCGGTGCTTACGGCGGCTTACCATGCCAAGTGCCAAGCCCTGGTGAACGGTCTACAGACACACCTTGGCCAACGGTTCGAATGCCAGATACCGGCCGGCGGGCTGTTTGTCTGGGGGCGTTGGTCAGAGGGGCTGGATGCCAAGGCGGTCCTTGAGCAGGCTATTGAGCATAAGGTCATGTACGTTCCAGGCAGCGCCTTCTACGCCGAAGCCCCTGACCACTCTACGGTACGGCTGTCGTTTGCTGCGCCATCGCTCGAGCAGATCGGCCACGCGGTAGAGCGGTTGGCCTTGGCCGTTCAGGCATTCGGGCGTAAAGGCTAACCGACTATACCCGCCTGCCTCCAGGCGTTGACTCTGGCATCGCCGTGGCCCAGAAGATACCGCAACACCTGCTCGGTATGCTCACCGAGCAGCGGTGGATGACGTCGGTACTCCACGGGCGTTCTAGAAAGACGTATCGGGCTTGCCACCTGCGGAACGGTTTGTCCCAGCGGATGCGCCATCGTAAAGGCCAGACTGCGTGCCGCTACCTGCTTATCGGCAAAAACCTGGGCCACTGAATTGATCGGACCACAGGGCACCCCCACCGCTTCGAGCAGGGCGATCCATTCTTCAGTACGCCTGAAAACGGTAACCTGCCGAATCAGCGGAACCAGTTCCATACGATGGACGACCCTCGCCTGGTTGGTGGCAAAACGAGGATCATTCACCCAATCCAGCCGGTCTGCCACCTCGCAGAACCGGCGGAACTGAGCATCATTGCCAATCGTGAGGATCATATCGCCATCAGCTGTTGGAAAGGCTTGATACGGTACGATGTTGGGATGGGCATTGCCAAGGCGCGTTGGCGACTCACCGGAGACCAGATAATTCATGGCCTGGTTGGCCAAGCAGGCCACTTCAACATCGAGCAACGCCATGTCGATATGCTGCCCTTCACCGGTCTGAGTCCGATGGTTCAGCGCAGCCAGAACAGCAACCGTGGCATACAGCCCCGTCAGGATATCTACCAGCGCAACCCCTGTCTTGACCGGGCCACCGCCCTCGTCATCATCCGGATGGCCTGTCAGACTCATAAGGCCGCCAAGCCCCTGTATCAAGAAGTCATAGCCTGCCCGCTGTGCATAAGGGCCGCTCTGACCAAAACCGGTAATCGAGCAGTAGATCATTTCCGGGTTAAGAGCACTGAGCGAGGCGTAGTCCAGGCCATAGGCTGACAAGCCTCCAACCTTGAAATTTTCTAGCACCACATCGGATTTAACAGCCAGATCCCGAAGGATCTGCTGACCGTCGGGCTGGGTGAAGTCTACGGCTATCGACTGTTTGTTGCGATTGGCTGACAGAAAATAGGCCGACTCGCCCGTGTTCGCCCCTAGCGGGTCTTTTAAAAAGGGCGGCCCCCAATGACGTGTATCATCTCCTCGCCCGGGGCGCTCGACTTTGATGACTTCTGCCCCCAGGTCCGCCAGGATTTGTCCGGCCCAAGGCCCGGCAAGAACCCGTGACAGGTCTAGGACTCGTAAGCCTGCAAGTGCTCCAGCCATGAGCCAGCCTCCCTGAGAGTGATCAAAAGAAGGCCTGGATACCGGTCTGTGCCCGTCCCAGGATGAGCGCGTGCACATCATGGGTTCCCTCGTAGGTGTTGACCACCTCAAGATTAACCAGATGCCGCGCAATGCCAAATTCGTCAGAGATACCATTGCCTCCAAGCATGTCCCGGGCCATACGGGCAACGTCCAGTGCCTTGCCACAACTGTTGCGTTTCATGATTGAAGTGATCTCCACAGCGGCCGTCCCCTCGTCCTTCATTCGTCCCAGACGCAGGCAGCCTTGCAGGGCCAACGTGATATCGGTTTGCATGTCGGCCAGCTTCTTTTGAATGAGCTGATTTGCAGCAAGAGGTCGACCAAACTGCTTGCGATCAAGGGTGTATTGTCGAGCGGTGTGCCAGCAGAACTCGGCCGCACCCAATGCGCCCCAGCTGATCCCGTACCGGGCGGAATTGAGGCAGGTAAAGGGACCTTTCAGGCCGCGTATTTCTGGAAATCGGTTTTCCTCAGGGACAAAGACGTTATCCATTACGATTTCTCCCGTTACTGAGGCACGCAGTCCCACCTTGCCGTGAATGGCAGGTGCGGTGAGACCTTTCCAGCCTTTTTCCAGAATGAATCCGCGGATATCACCGGCCTCATCCTTGGCCCATACAACAAACACATCGGCAATCGGACTGTTGGTAATCCAGGTCTTGCTACCGGTGAGGCGATAGCCGCCCTCTACCTTTTTTGCCCGGCTAGCCATTGAGCCTGGGTCAGAGCCATGGTCCGGCTCTGTCAGTCCAAAGCAACCAATCCATTCGCCTGAGGCCAACCTTGGCAGGTATTTCTGGCGTTGTGCCTGAGTACCAAATTCATAGATAGGCACCATGACCAGAGACGACTGAACACTCATCATGGAGCGGTATCCTGAGTCGATCCGTTCTACCTCACGGGCGATCAAGCCGTAACACACATAATTAAGTCCACTGCCGCCGTATTCACTAGGGATCGTGGCGCCAAGCAAGCCTGCCTCCCCCATTTCGCGGAAAATCGACGGGTCGGTCTGCTCATGCCGGAACGCCTCCAGGACACGAGGCGCCAGTTGGGCCTGTGCAAATTGCGCGGCGCTGTTGCGTACCATCCGCTCTTCATCGCTGAGCTGTTGCTCAAGCAGGAGAGGATCTTCCCAATTGAACGGTGCATTGGCTGCCATTGCAGGTCACTCCGGTGATCTTGTTGTGAAGCAAGGCTAGAAGACGCCTAACTGTGCTGCAACCGAGCAATGTGCACAGGGTTGTGCGTAAAACTCACTTCACGCCATGATGATTACCGCTGCTGTAGGCATTTGTCTGTGAGCAAGAGGTACATGTGAGAAGAAAAATACCCAGTACGGCTGCGCTGATTGCCTTTGAGGCTGCTGCCAGACACCAGAGTTTTACCCGGGCCGCAGATGAGTTGGCTCTGACACAAAGTGCGGTATGCCGGCAGATTGCAGGTTTGGAGAGCTTTCTGGGCATTGAGCTGTTTCGCCGTACTCGCCGGGGTGTTCTACTTACTGAAGCGGGATTATCCTATAGCCGGCAGGTAGCCCAGCACCTGGATGCAGCCGAGCGGGACGCTCTGGCTGTTATGGGCAAGCATGGCTCAGGCCGGCTCGAACTCGCGGTAGTACCCACCTTTGGGACACAATGGCTCCTGCCACGCCTTAAGCGGTTTCAAGTACTTCATCCAGACATAACGGTCAATCTGACCAACCGTACCCGCCCTTTTCTCTTTGCCGACACCGATTTCGATGCCGCGCTTTACTGTGGAGACGGTGAGTGGTCAGGCACACAAACCCATTTTCTCATGCACGAATACCCAGTGCCGGTGTGCAGTCCGGCACTGGTCGATCACAAGGATGGCATTACCGCTCAGGCTGTTGCAGCGCTTCCGCTGCTGCAACAGACCACACGGCCTTATGCCTGGCGACAATGGTTTAATGCGCAGGGCCTGTCATTCCCTCATGACCTGCATGGTCCGCGTTACGAGCTGTTTTCCATGCTGGCTCAGGCCGCCATCCATGAAATGGGGGTTGCGCTGATTCCACCGTTCCTTATCCAGAACGAGCTGGAGCAGGAGCGGCTTACCATCTTGAATACCTCTAGCTACCGCAGTGACCGTGCGTATTATCTTGCTATCCCCGAGCGTACGACCACATCTCAAGCATTACAGTCCTTTCGCGACTGGCTGCTTGGCGAGGCACAGGAGTACCGCACAGGCAGCTTATTATCAGAACACGGCATGGAAGAGCCAGTACAGCAACCCTGAAAGCATCATCGCGGCGGGTAAGGTAAATACCCAGGCCAGGGCCAGGTTGCGTACCGTAGACATCTGCAGGCCACTGCCATTGGCTGCCATGGTTCCCGCTACACCCGAGGACAAGACATGCGTGGTCGAGACAGGCAGGCCATACAGGTCGGCTGCGCCAATAGTAGCCATAGCGACCAGCTCGGCACTGGCGCCTTGAGCATAGGTCAAGTGCGTCTTACCAATGCGCTCGCCCACGGTAATGACGATCCGTCGCCACCCAACCAGGGTGCCCATACCCAGCGCAATGGCTACCGCCACCTTTACCCAAAGTGGAATGAACCGTGTCGCCTCATCGATCTGGCGTTTGAATTCATTGAGATTGTTGCGCGTGTCGTCGGAAAAGGTATCGAGCTTTTGTTTCTTGAGCAGGCTGATGCTTTCTGAAGTCAGGTACATGTCGTTACGCACGTTCATCATGGCCTGGGCAGGTACGTTGGCCAGCGTGCCGTAACTTTTCACCTCATCGGCGATCAACCCGGTCACTGCACCCAACGCCGGAATGACCTCCTCCGTGGACTTGCGGGTACGTACATATTCCAGAAGTACGCCACGTGGATCGGCCGGTGCAGCGCCAGGTACGTCCTTTACAATTCCTTGTTGAGTCACCTGAGCTACAGCAACGAACTGCGGCGTTTGCGTGGCGGGCACTGCACGGTTCAGCGCATAGGCCATTGGCAAGGTACCTACCAGGATCAGCATGATGAGCCCCATTCCCTTCTGACCGTCATTGGAGCCGTGGGCAAACGACACGCCGGTGCAGGTAAGGATCAACATCCCCCGAATCCAGAACGGGGGCGGCTGAGTGCCTTTGGGCTCCTGATAGAGTGCCTTTTGCTTGACCAGCATACGCAATGTCAGCAGCAGGAGCGCCGCACAGATAAATCCTACCAGGGGTGAGAAAAGAAGCGCATACCCCACCTTCAGCGCCTGACTCCAATCTACCCCGCTGCTGCCGTCTCGCCCTTCCAGCCAGGCATTGGTCAGCCCGACGCCCAGAATCGAACCAATCAAGGTATGGGATGACGACGCTGGCAACCCAAGCCACCATGTTCCCAAATTCCAGACAATGGCGGCAATCAGCAAGGCAAAGATCATTGCAAAGCCATTGCTGGAGCCGACCTGCAAGATGAGGTCAACCGGCAACAGTGCAATGATGCCGAATGCCACGGCGCCGCTGGAAAGCATCACACCCATGAAATTCCAAAAACCGGACCACACGACAGCGACCTGGGCAGGCAGTGAATGCGTATAGATAACGGTAGCAACTGCATTGGCCGTATCGTGGAACCCATTGACGAATTCGAATCCAAGCGCAATGACTAGAGCCAGGCCCAGCAATGCGAACGGCAACCAGGTGGTAGCCACTGATCCGGCTTCACGGACATCACTGACAATACCGTAGGAACTGATGAGAATGCCGGCAAAAAGCAATGAGAAAAATAGGAAAACACTTCGGCGACTGAACGTCTGGTCCAGCCGGGGACGCGTGGCTGCGGGGGCCGCATCATGAGCCTGGATCGTCGACATACGAGGGAACCTTATAGGACTGTTCACCTCACGCTATGCCCTCTTTGTGACATTTTGTATGCAAATATCGACCGTTTGTCCTTAAAGCGTCATCTTGTCATGAATGTTTCTTCTAGACATTTTGGGTACTGCTCAGACCCGCCGCCAATGATCGAAACCTAGTGTCAGGTATTCAGACGCCATTTACTGCAAAAGACGCTAGCCACTTATAAGTCAGGCCTTTCATCAGTAGTGCGTCTGGTAAACCAGGCGGGTCGTTGATCTCAAGCGACCCGCCTTGCCGGCTTATCCAGCCGGCATCTGTTTAGAAGATACTGATTGGGTAGTCGATGAAGATACGCACTTCGTTACCGTCATCGTTGTAGGAGCGGACATTGTTCGACGTGCGCAGGATGGAGTTACGCAGACGTACTGAAAGGTCCTTGGCCGGGCCGTTCTGAACAACATATTTCACCTGATTGAACAGCTCGCGCTCCTTACCACGTCCATCTCCGGCATCGATATGATCACCGCGAACATAAGCCAGCTGATAGCTCAGGCCCGGAACCCCATAGGTGGAGAAATCCAGCCCATAGCCCAACTGCCAGGAACGCTCGTCCTTGGCGTTGAAGTCCGACCAGTAGGAGTTGGCAAGAAAGATCGTCATGCCGCCGTCACCTATGCCGCCCGCGTTCTGATACCAGCCGTAGGGATAGCCAATATCACCCGTGCTGCGCTGGTGCGCCAGAGTGAAGGAGTGAGGCCCTACCGAGTAGGTAGCCGCCAGACTCCAGATCTTGTTGTCGCGGGCATCGGCATCACCTGAATAAGTCTGGGCAAAGCTCTTGTCCAGCCGCGTCTTATAGCCATTGAAGTCAAACGTCAGAGACTGGTCCTTATCGATGGGCAGGACGTAGTTCAGGTTGATGTACTGCTTTTTCAGGACGTCTTTGACATCGGACGCATAAAGCGATGCCATGAACTGATCCGTGAACTTGTAGCTGCCACCGATGACATCGATCTTTTTCAGCCCACCGCTATCACGTCCCTCGGCACTCTTGCGGGACTCCTCGGTGAAACGCCCTACGTTGAAGACAAGCCCATCGATTTCCTTCGAGGTAATCAGCGTACCGGTATAACTTTCCGGCAATAGGCGTGAGGTGTCCGAGTTCAAGACCGGCAGCGCCGGCATCTGATCACCGTAGGTGATGGTCGTGTTGGAAAAACGTGCCTTGATCGAGGCGCCGCCCTTGGCGATATCGCTGGCCGCCTCACCGCTGTCGCCCTGTTTGAAGAAATCGATACCGCCAGCACCCGAGCGGCCTTTGCCACCGTCTAGGCGCAGACCGTACAAAGCAAATGCGTCGACGCCAAACCCTACGGTACCTTGTGTAAATCCAGATGCAAAATTGGCTGTTACGCCCTGCCCCCACTCCGCCTTGTCTTGATTACCGTGCTTATAGTCACGGTTCATGTAGGCGTTGCGCAGGAACAGTTTGAGGCTGCTGTCCTCAATGAACCCGTTGGAGGTCTGGGTTTCAGCTGCCAATGCCTGGGTAGCACTCAATACGCCACAAGCAATCAAGGTAATCCGTTTGTTTAACATCTACTGCCGTTCCTTTCTGACTAATACGGTGTGACGATCAGGCGTGTTTCTATAGGTCTTTCCTGACGGACTGGAAGGATTCCCGCACACGTGAATGACAGGAATGCTCATGGCTTACCGGTTGGGTGCCGCCTCGGCGGGTAAGCCTACGCGAGCGTTCCAAAAGCCTCATAAGGCCTGGCAAATCATGAGCTCTCTCGTGAAAGGGTATGTACGAGAGCAGCCACCTCGCACCCGCAAGAAAACAGGTGCCTGTTCTTCTCTACTGGTGATCGCAAAGCGATAGGCCATTGTACTGCCATATCAGGGGGTTATGTAACTGTAAGAAAAGGTTGCCGAACATGAATAGGTTTCAGGTTAACGCCGACGCCAAACGTGCTTGCCGACGCGTTTGGCCCGGCCATATCAAGCCGTATAAACGGCTCGGTTAGTGCAGCAAGCGTGTAATGTGAATCCTCCTGAGCCAAAAGATGTCTATACCTCATCAAGGGCGCCTGTTCGCGCTTGGAGTTTGGCAATCTGATTATCACGGGAGATACGATGACGGCACATCCAGCACCGGGCATCCTCAATACAATAGAAGGTCAGCGGCTTTCCGGCGTAGATGCCGAGCACTGGCGGAAATGGGGTCCCTACCTGAGTGAACGCCAATGGGCAACGGTGCGTGAGGACTATAGTGCCGATGGCAACGCCTGGAGCTATTTCCCGCACGAACATGCACGCAGCCGTGCCTATCGCTGGGGTGAGGACGGGCTGGCCGGTTTCTCGGATGTAGCCCAGCAGTGGTGCCTGGCGCTGGGGCTCTGGAATGAGCGCGACCCTTTCATCAAGGAACGTCTGTTCGGCCTGACGAACGCCGAAGGCAACCATGGCGAAGACGTCAAGGAACTGTACTTCTATCTGGATGGCGTTCCAAGCCACTCCTACATGCGCATGCTCTACAAGTATCCTCACGCCGAGTTTCCTTACGCTGACCTCGTAGAAGAAAACGGTCGCCGTGGGCTGGGAGATGCAGAGTACGAAATTCTCGATACGGGTGTCTTCAACGACAACCGCTATTTCGATGTAACCGTTGAATACGCCAAGAACACGCCGGACGATGTGCTGATGCGTGTCACGGTGGTAAACCGCTCTACCGAGGCGGCACGCCTACATGTCATGCCCCACCTATGGACACGCAACACCTGGGTATGGACCGGAGCGCCGCAGCGACCGCTGCTATCCATCATGGACGACGGAAAAGTCAAGGCAACTAACTACAACTGGGCGGATTATATCGCTACCGCATGGGGTGACGTCACGCCCGAATGGATCTTCTGCAACAACGAAACCAACAAACCAAAGCTGGAGGGCGTCGAGGCGGCCGGTCCGTTCAAGGATGGCATCAACGATTACGTGGTGAGTGGGGATGAGCAGACGATTCGCCGAGACTCTGGCAGCAAGGTCGCTGCACGGTTCGTACTGGATCTTCAGGGAAATGCCCGGTCGGTTATCTATATGCGATTTGCACCAGAAACCGCTGACCCTCATCTCGATGTAAAAGCGGTCTTCGCCAAACGTCGCGCTGAAGCAGACGCGTTTTACGCAGAGTTGCAACACAACATCATCGATGAGGATGCTCGTAATGTGCAGCGACAGGCCATTGCCGGCCTGCTTTGGTCCAAACAGCTCTACTATTTTGAAGTCAACCGCTGGATTGATGGTGATCCCAATCGTCCTGCCCCGCCCCAGGAGCGCAAGAGCGGTCGCAATACTCAGTGGCGGCATCTCGTCAATTTCGACATCGTATCAATGCCGGACAAGTGGGAATACCCCTGGTATGCCTCATGGGATCTTGCGTTCCAGGCGGTGGCCTATGCCATGATCGATCCGGGCTTTGCCAAACAGCAACTTCTTCTGTTAGTCAAAGACCGCTTCATGCACCCCAACGGGCAGCTACCGGCCTACGAATGGAACTTTGAGGATGCCAATCCTCCCGTACACGCTTGGGCTTGCTGGCATGTTTATCAGCAAGAAAAAGCACTGACGGGACACGGTGATCGCGAGTTTCTGGAGCGCGTTTTCCATAAGCTTTTGCTCAACTTTTCCTGGTGGGTCAATCGCAAGGATGCCGAAGGCCGCAATCTCTTCCAGGGGGGCTTCCTGGGCCTGGATAACATCGGCATTTTCGACCGTTCCGCCGTCTTGCCGCCCGGCTCTCACTTGGATCAGGCCGATGGAACTGCGTGGATGGCTGCCTACGCGCTTGACCTGATGCGCATTGCACTGGAGCTGGCCAAGGAAAACCCGGTATACGTCGACATTGGTGTGAAGTTCTTCGAGCACTTCCTGCATATCGCCGGCGCGATCAACGCGGGTGAAGAGCGCCATGATGGACTCTGGGATGAGCAGGACGAATTCTTCTATGATGTGCTGCACCGTGGCGATGGCACCTGTGAGCCGATGCGGCTGCGCTCGATCGTAGGACTCATCCCGCTGTTCGCCGTGCAGGTATTAGAGTCCAAGGAATATGAAGGCCTGCCTGGCGTGCGGGATCGTCTGAAGGAGTTCGTACGGCAACGTCCTGATTTGGCACGACTGGTTTCCCGTTGGACCGAGCCCGGTCAGGGCAACCGATTCCTGCTGGCGCTGCTGCGTGGCCAGCGGACCAAGAGTCTCCTGGCGCGAATGCTGGATGAGAAGGAGTTTCTGTCACCATTCGGCATCCGCTCACTGTCCAAGGTACATGCCGAAGCCCCCTTCGAGATGCGGCAGGAAGACGGCTCCATGCTTAGCGCACGTTATCAACCCGCCGAATCTGACTCCCGGCTATATGGCGGTAACTCCAATTGGCGGGGACCGCTGTGGATGCCGATCAACTATATGTTGATCGAATCGCTGCATGAGTTCTACCTGTATTACTCGGACAACTTCTCAGTAGAGTATCCGACTGGCTCCGGCTACCTCGCCTCCCTGGAAGAGGTAGCCAGCGGCCTGAGCGAGCGCTTGACACGCATGTTCCTCAAGGATGAAAACGGCCACCGTCCCAGCATGATGGCCTATCCACAGCTCCAGAATGATCCAGACTGTGCAGACCTTGTGCTTTTCCATGAGTATTTCCATGGTGAGAACGGGCGCGGTCTTGGAGCTTCCCACCAGACCGGCTGGAGCGCACTGGTCGCGCTGCTGCTTCAGCCTCGTTGATAGCGGTGCATGAAAGGCCGGACCTCGTCCGGCCTTTTTACAACCGGCATTTCAATGCAACCCAGCAGCCTTTAGTATCCATAGCGATGTGCACGCGCGGTTCCACCGGTTCAATGTGCTACGCCTTATAACAATCCCAACAAGGAGACCTTGATGTTCGCCCGATGGACATTGCCATTTGCTGCAGCGGTATCGCTTTTTACCTGCATGCTTCTGACCCCTGCACCTACGTTTGCGGCCTCAAGCCCTGCCGTGGAGGCCAGGCATGGAATGGTCGTCTCGTCGCAACAGCTGGCTTCCCAGGTAGGCGTGGATATTCTCAAGAAAGGGGGTAACGCCATCGACGCCGCCGTTGCTGTCGGTTATGCGCAGGCCGTGGTCAATCCCTGTTGCGGCAATATCGGTGGCGGTGGCTTCATGACAATCCACTTGGCGGATGGCAAAGATACCTTTATCGACTTTCGCGAAAAGGCGCCTGCTGCCGCCAGTGCAGATATGTATCTCGATAGCAACGGCAAGGTCCGTAAAGACGCCAGCCTATATGGCTATCTGGCCGCTGGCGTGCCCGGTACGGTATTGGGCCTGGACACCGCTCACCAGCGGTACGGCAAGCTGACCCGAGAGCAGGTCATGGCGCCGGCGATCCGGCTGGCACGGGAAGGCTTTGTATTGACCCGGGCGGATACCGATATCCTCGACACTACCGTTGAACGCTTCAAGCATGATCCGGAAGCCGCACGACTTTTCCTGCGCAAGGACGGCTCTCCACTTCAGCCGGGTGACCGTCTGATACAGACCGACCTTGCCAACACCCTCGCTGCCATCGCCAAAGAGGGACCGAACGCCTTCTACCAGGGACGCATTCCCCAGGCTGTCGAAAAGGCGGCCAAGGCAGGGGGCGGCATCCTGACGGCAGAGGATTTTGCGCGTTACACCATCAACGAAACCGCACCGCTTACCTGTACCTACCGAGGCTACACCTTTGTGTCTGCCCCACCGCCCAGCTCGGGAGGTGTGACCTTGTGCGAAACCCTCAATATTCTTGAAGGTTATGACCTGAAAAGCATGGGCTTCAATTCGGCGGATTATATCCATACCCTGACCGAAGCCATGCGGCAGGCCTACATGGACCGCAACACCTCTCTGGGCGATCCGGCCTTTGTCGATAATCCCATCGAGCAGCTCACCAGCAAAGATTACGCCGCCCAGGTCCGCAACCGGATTCTTCCCAACAAGGCCACCCCGTCGGCGCAGGTTATTCCAGGCATGGAAACACGAGAAAAGCCAGAGACCACGCACTACTCCATCATGGATGAACACGGAAATGCCGTTTCCACGACCTATACCATCAATGGCCGATTCGGATCAGTCGTTATTGCGCCCGGAACCGGGTTCTTTTTGAATAATGAGATGGATGATTTTACCGTGAAGGTGGGTGAGCAGAACCTGTATGGTCTTGTTCAAGGCACAGCCAATGCGATAGCTCCTGGCAAGCGGCCGCTGTCGTCGATGACGCCCACCCTGATCAACAAAGATGGCAAAACCTTCATGGTTCTGGGCTCACCCGGTGGTTCGCGCATCATCTCTATCACGTTGCAGACCGCCCTTAACGTCATTGATCATGGGATGCCGCCTCAGGAAGCAGTCGATGCGCCACGAATTCATCATCAATGGATGCCGGATGAGGTGTATTACGAGCAACGCGGCGTATCTGCCGATAGCCTCAAGCTCCTGCAGGAGATGGGCTATACCATGGTGCAGCAGACACCATGGGGAGCAGCCGAGTTGATCATGGTGGGCCTGCCGGGTGCGCCTGGTGTCATGGCAGATGACTCCGGCAACGACTCGGCAGTATCCGGGCGGGTGCGGGAAGGCTTTCTTTACGGCTCCAACGACGTACGCCGTCCCGCAGGCGCCGCAATCGGCTATTGAACCCTCCAGGCGGCGCTACCAGTCGCCGCCTGCCTCCGGCATCTCGTATTCCCGGTACTGGGTCACTGCCATGCCGATCTCCGGATCGTCATGGAGGGTTGGCTCCTGACTCAGTCGTTCGACCAGAAAATCGATAAACACCTTGAGCTTGGGTTGCAGGTGCCTGGTTGCTGGATAGAGTAGCCAGGCTCCTCCGCAGTATTGCGTCTGGAATGACCACTCAGGCAGCACTTGAACAATCAGGCCCTTGCGTAAGGCGTAGCGCGCGGTGAAATAGGGAAGACTGCCGATACCGATATGGTGCAGCACAGCGTCCAATCGCGCGCCGGTATGATTAGCGGCATAACGGCCGCGAACGTTGACGCTCACGCTCTTGTTGCCTTTTCTGAACCGCCAGCGTGAATCGGCCGGCTCCTGCCCCAGGTAAATGCAGCTGTGCGTTGTCAGCTCCCGAGGATGCTCCGGCGTGCCATGCTCTGCCAGATAATGGGGTGTAGCCGCCAGTAGATGGTCGATCTGCACCAGTTCTCGCCCCATCAGACCGGGCGGTGGCTGATCGGTAATGCGGATAGCCAGGTCCACATCACCATCGATGAGATCGACATAGTGGTCGCTCAGATTCATCTGCACATCCACATGCGGGTAGAGCCGCAAAAATTCGGGCAGGTGCGGATGAATCAGAAATCGCCCTACTGCCTTCGGTACACTCAGGCGGATAACACCCTCCGGCGTCTGACTGAACTGCCCGCTGACCTCCATGACGGCGCGCGCAGCGTTCACCATGTCGACACAGCGCCGATAGACCTCTTCTCCGCTTTCGCTCAAACGAAGCTTGCGTGTCGTCCGGTTGAGCAGGCGTGTCGCCAGGGCTTTTTCAAGCCGGGCTACACTTCGGCTGGTGGAAGACGGTGTCGTGCCCAACTGACGTGCAGCCTCGGAAAAGCTTCCGGTTTCGACGACCTTGACGAAAACAACCATCTCGCCCATTAGCATGATCGATAGATTTGTGCTCACCGCGCAAAAGTCCTTTGGAATGCAGGCGGATTATCACAATATCACCCCTTCCCTAGAATGGGGCAGGCATCTGCTTTGCAAAGGGCTTTAGACATGACTCAGCGTCTGTATTATTCGAGTGACATTCTGGTCATGGAGGTTGAAGTTACCGCCTGTGCCCCTTGGGAAGATCTCTATGCGGTGGAGTTGGCCGCCACGCCCTTCCATCCCCAGGGCGGCGGGCAACCCAGCGATACCGGCTGGCTGGGCGACACAGAGGTCGTCATGGTCAAACAGGACGGCGAGCGTATCGTCCACTACACACGAGAGCCTGTAACACTGGGCTCCGTGCAAGCCCGTGTCGATGAGAACCGACGTCGACTGCATACACACTTGCATTCGGCCGGTCATCTGATCGGTCATATCGGAGAGGCGTTTGGCTGGCAACCCGTCAAGGCACACCATTGGCCAGGAGAAGGCCGTATTGAGTTCATGCCCGGTCAGGAGGCTCGGCCTCTGGATGCAGAGCAGCTGGAATCCTATTTCGACCAGTACGTGCAACAGGATCTACCGGTCAGCATCACCCTCGATGGCGAAGGCCAGCGTAGAGTTGGCTTTGGCGATTTTACGCCTTACGGCTGTGGCGGCACGCATGTTCGCTCCTCGCGGGAGCTTAACGGACTGAAGGATCTCCTGCTCAAGGAAAAGAAAGGAAAACTCTCCGTTCATTACGATGTGACTTCCCCATGACGTGATCACACGATGGTCAGGGTCTGCGACGTGTAACGACCATACGAGCACACCAGGAAGTCACCCTATCACCCAAGGAACCTGCTCATGATGCTTGAAAAGCAGCGTCTCGAGACGTCGTCCATCAACGCTCTCGCTAACGAAGAGGTCATGGCGATCCACGTCAGGCAGTTCATTCCTCAGGAACTGGCGTCGAAGATAGCCCAGCAAATTCTCGGACAGGGTTTCGAAAGCTACCTTAACGCACCCAGTATCGGCCGTATCGGCATGGCCTTTTACGAGGCTGAAAATCAGCCGCCCCGGCTGGCGGACTATTTTGAAAGCGTCTACGAAAACATTGAAGAACTGCGACGGCGTTGCCAGCCGTATCTGTCCCCTATCGATCTGCTGCGCTGCACGCTCGATGAAGTCTGGCCTGCGGGCGCCCGGCTGCAAACCCTGTATGGACGCAAGATGTATGTAGGGCTTTCCCGCGTCGTCAAACCGGGCGTTCGCTTCCTTGCCCATCACGACATCTTTGCCAAGGATGCTCCGCAGAGCACCGAGGCCATGAGCCTTGAGGCCCAGATGGCCTGCAACGTTTACCTGAACATGCCAAGCGAGGGCGGCGCCCTGCAGCTCTGGCGAACCGAGCTTACGCCCGATCAGTTCGACGCCCTGCGTGGCACAAGCTATGGGATAGACCCCACCCTGCTGGGACCACCCGATGTTGAAATCCGACCGGAGCCGGGTGACCTCATTCTCTTCAACTCAAGAAAGATGCATGCGGTCACTCCCGGTTCGGACCATTTACGCCTCAGCCTGTCGTGTTTTGTTGGATACCGAGGCGCTGGCAGTCCGTTGACCTTCTGGAGTTGAAATTGACATCCTCTTACTTCACCGAATTTTTAAGCCTTGCCATCATCCATTTTCTGGCGGTGGTCGCACCAGGGCCCGATTTTGCCATCACGGTACGCCAGAGCGTTCGCTACGGACGTCTGGTCGGGCTGTTTACGGCGTTGGGCATCGGAGCAGGCATTTCGGTACATGTGCTCTATACGCTGCTGGGCATCGGTGCCCTGATGCACGCCACTCCCTGGCTGCTCAGTGTTGCAAAAGTCGTTGGGGGCGCCTACATCCTTTATCTAGGCATCAGCCTGCTCAAAAGCAAGCCGACCCAGGCATTGGATGAAGTGCAAGGCGGCACGGTGGCTGTCGATGAGCAAACCATCGGCAAAGCATTCCGTATTGGGTTCCTCACCAATGCTACCAACCCCAAGGCAACCCTGTTTTTTCTGGCGATCTTTACTACCGTGGTGAGCGCACAAACCCCAATGAAAATCCAGGCGCTGTATGGCTTGTGGATGTGTTGTGTGAACGCAGCCTGGTTCATGATCGTCAGCTTTCTGTTTTCGAGCCCTCGTGTGCGACAACTGTTCCTGCGCATGGGGCACTGGTTCGAACGTACGATGGGGCTAGTGCTGGTGTTCTTCGCCGGCCGGTTGTTGCTGTCGATCATCTAAGTGTTTCACGGCTCGATAGCCACAAGCTGCCGGGCCGTGTCGAAACCTGGCTGGAGCGGTTCACTGCACAGCTGTTTGTCCCTACCCCAGCACGGAGCTGAATAGACTCATGCCACAAGCCATTCGATCCTACTCGACCCGTACCGCCGAAAAATTCGTCCTCCGGCTGCCTGAAGGCATGCGTGAGCGTATTGCAGAGGTTGCTCGCAACCACCACCGCAGCATGAACTCCGAAATCATCTCGTACCTGGAGCATAGTCTGGTGCAGGACGGCCTTCTGGAAGCTGATCCCGACATGCGCATGGACAGCCCGACCCTGAGTCTGCACGAACGGGAACTGCTCCAGCGCTTCCGCCAGCTTTCCGGTCGACAGCAGAATGCCCTTATCTCGCTGATTGCCGATGACCTTGAACGCGTAGGCGAGCACTGAACCAAGGTTCTCCCTCCAGGGCTCCCAACTGCTTTACCAGGCTGCCCAGCACCACCGGGCCAGCCAGGGGCACGCGACTATCCGGCCACCCAATCGTGCTCCAGAGGATATGGAGATGCGCCTGGCGACAGCTAAAAAAGCTGTCGCTTTCTTTAACGTAAGGCCCGCACTGGCGGGCTTTGCTCTACGCTCAGAAGCCTTTGCCTGAAAAGCCAGAAACCCATTCAGGCGAAGGCCATGGCCTCATGATGGATTCTCTTTTCCTTCCCGGACAGGCTGGGTACTGTAGCCATGGGTGAGGAATCGCCTGAACCGATCCATACAATTCATGTTACAACCCGCTACGCCCTGATCCGAACATCTGCAAACCTCATGGGGTCGGACCCCAAGGACCGGCCGTAGGCCAGCATGTATCTGGATCATTAGGACGACTTATGCCGTTGTTGAAGCTGCTGCATTTTCTGGGATTGATTGGGTGGTGCGGCAGCCTGCTCTATCTACCGGGCCTGTTGATGGCCCAGGTTCATGACATACACAAGGCCGACAGACCTTATCGGTCTGGTACAGGCGACATTACTTCAGAGCTAGACGCTCCCGTTCCGGCCCTACAGCTGCTAAGGCCTGAGCTGCTGCGCTATGTATTCACGCTCATTGCCACCCCTTGTGCGTTGGTAGCGATTATCAGCGGAACACTTCTGTTCATCCGTCACAGCCTTTTCGATCCCTGGTTGATCCTGAAGCTCAGCCTGGTAGCCGTCATGGTAGTAGGTCACGCCTTATGTGGTGCGCTGATTCTGAAAAGCGATAACCTGGCGCCCAGGACCATACGGGCATGGAGCATAGGCCTGGCGGTTGCGCTCAGTCTGGCTATCGGGGGCACGCTGTATCTTGTCCTGGCCAAGCCAGGTTGGAGCGGCGCATGACCAACCGATCAGCTTTCCACGTCCACCCCAACCGCATGTTCGTAGACCAGACGGCCCCCCAGATAGCTGGCAAGGGAAATCAGTACAGCAGTAACGCCGGTCAGGTAAAAGCTCCAGAGCACGAGCTCTTCACCCCCCTGATACCGCACCATCCAGTTGAGCGAAGCCAGGGACAACATCATTACGGCCAGAATGGCATGGCACCATGCTGTAATACGTCGGCGTATATCCGCCACGGTAGTAATGTCGATCAGTCCGGCGATACTGGCTACCCAACCACCCGTAGCCCCTACACCTGCCAACCACAGTCCGGCTCGTGCCCAGAACTCATCACCCGTCCACCAGAAGCCGAAATCGGCACCCACCAGTGCGATCAGTGCCGCGACGGGAAAGTGAATCAGCATGGGATGAATCGGGTGGCCCGCTACGGCGGCGCGGCTTTCGATGTTATCGGTCGCAGGCATGCAGGACTCTCCAGTCGATGGCAGACCTTTAAATGGACCGCATGGGGACTGACAGTTCCCCTGGTAACCGGCTGTAGCGGTACACAGTCCATGCTCGACCCCTATGGCCCAGCAGCCCGGGCCGTCGCCTGGACCTGGTGGGCCATGTTTGGTTTCTCCGCCGTCGTCCTGGTAGGTGTAGTAGCGCTCTGGTTGATCGGAATGCGTCGCCCGCCGGCAGCTGTACCGGAGGAAAAGGTTGCGCGCTACAACCGCCGCTGGATTGTCTGGGGAGGCATTGTGCTGCCTTGCGTCAGTATCGTGCTATTGCTCAGCTTTGGCATTCCTCAGGGTAAGCGCATGCTGCCGCTGCCAGTGGAAGGCGTACAGCCGCTCAAAGTTGAGGTGATCGGTCATCAGTGGTGGTGGGAAGTGCGCTATCCCGAAAGCGGCGTGGTAACGGCCAACCAGATGAACCTTCCGGCCGGTCGCCCGCTGGATATTCACGTCAGCAGCGCGGACGTGATCCACTCCTTCTGGATTCCGCGCCTGGGCGGAAAGATCGACATGATTCCCGGCCGTACAAACGTCATCCGTCTGGAAGCGGACCGACCAGCGACACACCGCGGGCAATGCAGCGAATTCTGCGGCATGCAGCACACCCACATGATTCTCTACAGCGAGGTCCAGACAGCTGAGGATTTCGCAACCTGGATCCAGGCGCGACAGCAATGGCAGGCGCCTGCGCCAAAGCCCGAAGCCAGAGGCCTCTTTGAGCGCGAGTGTGCCGCCTGTCATCAGGTCAGCGGACTTGAGTCGCCGCTTGGAGGGATCACAGGCGAAACGTTGCTGATAGGGCCGGATCTGGGCGACGTAGGTAGCCGCAGCCACCTGGGCGCCGGAGTGCTCAAAAATGAACCAGGCGCCATTCGCCGCTGGCTTTCAAAGCATCAGACCCTCAAGCCGGAAAACCGCATGCCGCCGCTGGATCACCTGGGGGATACGGAACTCGATGTACTTGCCGACTGGCTGGAGACCCTTACCCCATGAGCGACATGACCGCCCACACCTACGGCGAGCAGGCCGAACAGGATCGTCTTCATCAGGATCTTGATCAGGTCTGGGGTAATCCCCGTGGCTGGCGCGCACTCAGTATCGTCAACCACACCACCATTGGGGTGCGCTTTTTGGTGACGGGCCTGTTTTTCTTTCTGGTTGGACTGCTTCTGGCCATGCTGATTCGCACCCAGCTGGCTATCCCGGGCAATACATTTCTGGGACCGGACGAATACAACCAGGTCTTCACCATGCACGGCACGGTCATGATGTTTCTGTTTGCCGTACCGATTCTGGAAGGTCTCGCCATCTACCTGCTACCCAAGATGCTGGGCGCACGCGATATGCTATTCCCACGCCTTTCATCCCTTGGCTACTGGTGCTACCTGTTCGGTGGATTGATCCTGCTGTCGAGCCTGCTATTGGATGTAGCTCCCAATGCCGGCTGGTTCATGTACACGCCCCTGTCGGACCGGGTGTACTCACCGGGACTCAACTCGGACTTCTGGCTGATCGGAATTACCTTTGTCGAGATCTCCGCTATCTCGGCAGGCGTCGAGATCGTCGTATCCATTCTTCGAGCGCGCGCGCCCGGCATGGGACTACACCAGATGCCGATCTTCGCCTGGTACATGCTCGTAGTAGCCATGATGATCCTGATCGGCTTTCCGCCCATGATACTGGCAAGCCTGATGCTGGAGATTTCCCGTGCTGCCGATCTGCCCTTCTTCGACGTGGCCCGCGGAGGCGACCCTGTGCTGTGGCAGCATCTGTTCTGGCTGTTCGGCCACCCTGAGGTTTACATCATCTTTTTACCGGCCGCCGGTATCGTTTCGACCATTCTCCCGGTGTTCTGCGGGCGTCCGCTGGTGGGTTACCGCTGGGTTGTACTGGGTGTGCTGACGACAGGCTTTATCAGCTTTGGTCTATGGGTACACCATATGTTTACCATCGGCATTCCCCAACTGGCGCAGCTGTTCTTTTCGGCGGCCAGCATGCTGGTGGCGGTGCCAACGGGGATTCAGGTGTTTTCCTGGATTGCGACCCTGTGGCTGGGTAAGCCTCGATTCGAGCTGCCCATGCTCTGGCTGGTAGGGTTTATCGTCATCTTTGTTGCAGGTGGGCTAACAGGCGTGATGCTCTCTCTCGTGCCGTTCGACTGGCAGGTGCACGATACCTACTTTGTCGTCGCCCACTTCCATTATGTGCTGGTAGGCGGCATGTTCTTCCCGCTAATGGCCGGCATCTACTACTGGCTACCGCATTTCTCAGGCCGGATGCCCTCCATGACGCTTGGGCGGTGGGGCTTCTGGCTGACCTTCATCGGCTTCAACATGACCTTTCTGATCATGCATTGGACGGGCCTTATGGGCATGCCACGGCGGGTCTATACCTATGAAAGCGGCCTGGGCTGGGATTTGCCCAACCTGATCTCCTCGATTGGCGGCTTCATCATGGCCTTTGGCGTTGCGACGTTTCTGCTCGACCTGTTCCTGCATTTTCGCTTTGGCGAGAAGGCCGGTAAGAATCCATGGAAGGCGGATACGCTGGAATGGGCAACGCAATTGCCACCCACTGCCTATAACTTCATCAGCCTGCCGGAAGTGACGACCCGCCATCCCTTGTGGGACCAGCCGCATCTGCCGGAAGCGATCGCCAATGGCGAATATGGCCTTTCGGTCAGTAGTCATGGTCGCCGGGAAACTTGGGGTGTCGATCCGGTTACCGGACGGGTACGCCATGTGATTCACCTACCCGGCAATTCGATGTGGCCCTTTGTGCTTTCGGCTGTACTAGCTGTGATGTGCATCTGCCTGTTAGCCAGTGCCTATACGTTAGCGGGTCTGGGTGCGCTGGCGGCGTTGATCATCTGTCTGCGCTGGAGCTGGGAAAACGGCGCTCATCCCAAGGCAGCGCCTGATGCGCATACCCAGCCGGATGAGCCTCCCTTGCACTCCCGTACGTTTGACGGTCCGGGCCTCTGGGGCATGGGAACCACATTGATTTCCAACGGCTCCCTTTACCTCTCGCTATTGTTCGGCTGGTTCTACCTGTGGAGCGTGTCGCCCAATTGGCAGATTCCTTCGCAGAACCCGCTCAACCATGGACTTATGTTGGCCGCGTTGCTGCCGGCATTCATCGTCACCGGCTGGCTGCGCCGTGTCGTGAGTCAGCTCAGGGAGAAGCACATTACGCACCTAGGGTCTCAACTGGCAGGTATCACTGTGCTTGGCCTGGTGCATACGCTGCTGCTGGTCTTGGTAATCATTGAAGCGCCTTTGAAGCCTACCGAAACAACCCACGATGCCGTGCTGCTGACCATGCTGGGTTACAGCCTGCTCCACGCCGTGGTAGGTGTCCTGGCTACTGCGCTTCAGGCCTTGCGGGTGTATTGGGGGTATGTAGGGATCAATGCACCTTATGAGCCCAAGATCGTGCTGCAGTGGTGGGTTTACACCACAACGGTAGTTGCCATCAGCTACATCGCCACGGTGCTGTTTCCTCTGACCTGGAATCCTTACTGATGCGTCCAGCCCATCCCTTACAGTTGGTTGCAGGCCTTGTCGTCTGGAGCTTGTGGTTTATCTCTATCTACGGGGGGCTTACAGTAGCCTGCCAGATCGCGCCGCCCGCTGCAGAAGCTGGTGCCCTCAATCGTATAAACCTCATGCTGGGTTTGCTTACACTCGCCACATTGGTCTTTTTGCTGTGGAATGCACGGCGCTGCTGGCAGGCTATTGGCCTCGGCGATTCCGAGGAGGCACGTCGGCAACGCTTCCTGGCAACGCTGGGCGCCGGACTGCACCTGGTCAGCGCAATCGCCACGCTGTTTGTGAGTATTCCCATTCTGTTGATGCCGCCATGCCTCTAGCCCTGATAATCCTGCTGGGTATTGCGCCTTCGGCCTATGGTCATGGGTTACTAGAGGGTCATCTGACCGAACGTCTACCTATATGGGGCTGCGCTGTACTGCTGGCTGCCATGTGGGGGCTCTATTACATAGGGCAGCGCCGGGTTCCGCCTCATCGAGGCGAGGCGCTCTGGTTTCATGCCGGCATGGTCGTCGTAGTCCTGGCAACGTTTGGCCCGTTCGATGGCTGGGCGGAAACCAGTACAGCAATGCATATGGTCCAGCATATGCTCTATATGATTATCGTTGCGCCCCTGTGGGCGCTCGCCAGACCGCTGCCCCAGTGGCAGGCTGCGTTACGTGGACGCGGCCGACGCGTCTGGCATCCCATCCTGAAGGCCGGTCGCTATCCAACAGCTGCAGCCCTGCTCCATGCGCTGGCGATCTGGGGCTGGCATGCCCCTAAACCTTACCAGCTCGCCCTGGATAACCTCTGGTGGCATGTCACCGAACACATCTGCTTTCTTTTTACCGGTTGGTTATTGTGGTGGTCGTGCCTGCATGCCAGTCATGCGCGTGTTCCTCAGGCGTTGCTTGCGCTTCTGCTCACACTCATGCATACCGGATTACTGGGCGCGCTTCTCACCTTCAGTACCCAAACGCTTTACCACGAATCAGGCGACCTGTCTGACCAACAGTTGGCAGGCCTCATCATGTGGGTGCCTGGCAGCCTCGCCTATATGCTGGGTCTGGGCTGGATTGCCTGGCGATGGCTGAGCCGTCAATGGCGACGGACGTCGGAGCGGGCCACTTGAGAGCCTGCCGTCAAGATTGACAGGCTTTCAGGTGCTCACGGCAAGGCGAGCCGTACGGAATGCCGCTTGTTTCCTGAGTAGTGTTGACAATAACCATGGGCGGAGGCGGGCTCGCCATGTCTCACATCAACGATGCGGGCTACTGGATCTTCACTAAACTGGCTGGGCTGAACGTGGGCGACGGCCTGCGAACCTGGACCGTACTGACCACACTGCTGGGCTCCCTGGGGTTTATCTTGACCCTGTTGCTCTGGCCCTTTGTCTGAACACTCGAAGGAGAGACCATGCCCCGCTTCGCTGCAAACCTGAGCATGCTATATCCCGAACACGACTTTCTCGACCGCTTTGCTGCGGCCGCGGCCGATGGCTTCAAGGCAGTCGAGTACCTGTTGCCTTACGACTACCCAGCTGCCGAGCTCAAGGCACGGCTCGACGACTACGGACTTGTCCAGGTGCTGTTCAACGCACCGCCTGGGAATTGGGCGACCGGGGAGCGCGGTCTCGCCTCCCTCCCCGGCCGCGAAGCTGAATTTCGGGATAGCATCGCCCGTGCGCTGGACTATGCTGCCGCTCTGGGTAATGACCGCTTTCATGTTATGGCCGGGCTGCTGCCGGCAGGCGCAGATCGCGCAACACACCGTGAGGTATACCTGCAAAACCTCACCTATGCGACACAGGAAGCGGCCAAGAGTGGCCTGACGGTAGTCATTGAGCCTATCAATACGCGTGATATGCCCGGTTTCTTCCTGAACCGGCAGGATGAGGCTCAGGCCATCTGTTCAGAAGTGGGTGCTGCCAACCTCAAGGTCCAATTTGATTGCTACCACTGCCAAATCGTAGAAGGAGATATCTCTGCAAAACTACGTCGTTACATAGCAGGTATTGGGCATATCCAGATTGCTGGCGTACCGGACCGCCACGAACCAGACAGCGGCGAAATCAATTATCTCTATCTGTTCCAGCTGATTGATGAATTGGGATACACCGGTTGGATCGGTTGTGAATACCGTCCCCGTGGAAATACATCTGAAGGCTTGGCATGGATGCGTCATCTGAGCGCTTAGGTCCTTTCTTCATGTCGGTGGGCGTTTCTGCGTCCGCCTCCTCTCATTACCTCCTTTAACAGCGTTACGCTTGCTCGGTTGCATTGGGCCGACTCCTACAGACCGCTTACGTTCCTGTAAATCTTCTGGTTTTAGACACAGCTCTCAAGCAGTCTAGAACCGGCCCTACCGCTCGTAAGTTTCTCTGAACGAACCGTTCATGACTCACTCCATTTTCACGAAGGGCATGAAAACACCGAGCGAAATCAACAGCAGGATAGACGGATGAACAACGACCAGTCTGATAGGCAAGCAACCGAAACGATACCTATCGTTGAAGAGCGTGCTGAGCTTCATAAAGAGACTGTCGAATCCGGCCGCGTCCGGATCAACAAGACCGTCGAGTCCAAGGAATACACCGTTTCTGACGCCTTGCGGTATGAGGAAACAGTTATCGAACGGGTCAAATTCGACACGCCAGTCGACCCCGCTCACCTTCCACAGGTGCGGCAGGACGGTGATGTCACCATCATCCCTGTTTTCGAAGAAGTTCTGGTTGTTGAAAAACGCTTGATGTTGAAGGAAGAACTTCATGTCCAACGCGTCACTCGTGAAGCACAACGTACCGTGCCGGTCACATTGAAACGCGAAAACGTGACTGTGGAACGCAGCCACTCTCATCCGGAGTCAGATCACTCCGGTTCCGCGCGGTAATCGCAGTCTGCACCGCCCAATCGAATCGCAGCACAGCTGCCGAAGAGAACGAAAGGTGACTTTATGAAACAGCACATTCTAGTTGCAGCATTTGACCACGTTAACGAAGCAGAACAGGTTAAGCGTGAGCTTTTGTCCAAAGGCGTATCCCAAACGAACATCCGCATGGCCGCCTCTAACGAATCCCCCGTGCTCGACGGCACGACAGATACTTCCATGCGGTCCGACACCCGTACTCACGACGATGAATCGATGACCGACAAGATCGGCGGCTTCTTCCGCTCAATCTTCAGCGACAGCGACACCCATAATAGCCGCTACGCCGATACCTATCCTGAAGCGGTACGCCGTGGATCCACTGTAGTGACTGTTACCGTCAATGACGACGCACAAGTAGGTGTCGTTGAAGAAATCATGGAGCGCAATGGCGCAATTGATATCGACGAGCGCAGCGCCAATTGGAGCAACCAGGGTGCGATTGGCTCTTCAGCGACCACCATGGGCACCAGCGCCGCTACCGGGCCGGTATCGAGTGACTACCCCAACACAGCTTCTACACTGGGTGCAGGGTCCACTACCCTCGCTGACCAGACGTCTACTGAAGCGACTGACCGCACGGCCATTCCAGTCATGGAAGAAGAGCTGAAGGTCGGCAAACGTGAAAACAGCCTGGGCCGCGTACGAGTGGTATCACGTATGAGTGAGCGTCCCGTTGAAGAAACGGTCAACCTCAGCGAACAGCATGCCGTTATCGAACGTCGCCCTGTCGACCGCCCAGTCTCCACTGACGATCTTTCTGCCTTCAAATCTGGAACGGTAGAGATCCAGGAAACGGCAGAAGAAGCCGTTGTTGAGAAGACCGCTCGAGTCGTGGAAGAAGTCGTGGTAGGTAAGGAAACGACTCATCATAACGAAACGGTTCGTGACACAGTACGCCGTACCGATGTAGACATCGAAAATGACGATGTCGCAACCCGGGCTGGCATGCGTGGCACCGATCATATGGACGATGTTGATCCTACCACCCGCACCAAACGCTAATCGTCTGTTTAGCGAAAAGGCCACCTAATGGTGGCCTTTTTGTTTTTACGTTTCTGATTACTTGGTTATATGTATGGGTTTGGTGGCTTTTTTAAACCATTAGTAGGGCTGGTATTATTCTGTGATTCCGTTATTTGTTTTAAGGAGCAACAACAACCGCGTCCCATTTATGAGTGATAGCCGTCACAATTTATGGGCAATCTGGTAAAGACTCATTAACAGAACATTAATAAACAGTGCTTTTCTTTCCATACAAAGCAAACTAGATCACATAAATAAGCAAATCTGCCGCTTGAAGCGGCGAGCTTTTTTGGCAGGCGCTAAGCATAGGTGCTACACGGGGATATAGGATTTTTCTGTGGCCGAGCGCACAAACGTTTTGGATCAAAATCCCCGTACGCGACGGTGAAAGGCACTTATGCGCGGTCGGTAGTAGATGGCCGCGGTGGATATCAGTGATAGCCATTCATGATGCAGTGCCAAGGAAACCACCCCGCTCTGGCTTGTCGCCGGGCGAGCCCTTGGCCATGGAACGGCGTTGTTAAGAGGATCAGGACGATGCTTTTTAACTCGTTTGCGTTTATAGCCGGATTTCTTCCAGTCGTACTGTTAGGCTTTTTTGTATTGGGTGGGACGGGTCGACAACGCCTGGCGATCGTCTGGCTGACACTCGCCTCCCTGGTATTTTATGGTTGGTGGAACCCAGCCAACGTTCCGCTGTTGGCCGCAAGCATGATCTTTAATTACCTGCTGGGTGGCTATCTACTTCGCAACCCTTCCCGCTGGGCCCTGACACTAGGTATTGCCGCCAACCTGGCACTGCTGGGGTACTACAAATACACCGGTTTTCTGCTCGGTACGCTTGATGATGTGCTCGATACAGGCTGGACGGTCAGTGACATCATTCTACCCCTGGCCATTTCATTCTTCACGTTCCAGCAAATTGCCTATTTGGTCGATGCACACGATGGTGAAGTTGTTGAACATGATTTTCTCAACTACTGCCTTTTCATTACCTTCTTTCCGCACCTGATCGCCGGACCGATTACCCATCACCGTGAGATGCTGGAGCAGTTTCGCGAACGCAACAACTTCAAACCCCGCCTGGATAATCTCACTGTTGGCACCACTATCTTCCTGCTGGGGCTATTCAAGAAGGTTGTTATCGCCGACCCGCTGGGTGAAAAAGCTTCGCCGGTGTTTGCATTGGCAGCCGACGGCGTGACGCCCTCTTTCTTCGACGCATGGACCGGCGCGCTTACCTACACCCTCCAGATCTATTTTGATTTTTCCGGCTATAGCGACATGGCGATCGGCCTGGGGCTTCTTTTTGGAATAAGCCTACCGGCCAACTTCAACAGCCCGTTCAAGGCACGCAACGTGATCGACTACTGGTCTCGCTGGCACATGACGCTGACACGCTTTCTGACCGCCTATATCTACAATCCCATCGTCATGCGGATTACCCGTGCACGGCTGGCTGCCGGTAAGCCCCTGCCCAAGCGCGGAAAAATGTCGCTTGGTACCTTTGTAGCGCTGGTGGCCTACCCTACCCTTTTCACCATGTTCATTTCCGGCGTCTGGCATGGGGCCGGCTGGCAATTCGTAGCGTTCGGGCTACTGCACGGTTTTTACCTTATGGTCGCCCATGGCTGGCGTGCCTATAAGGTCAGTAAAGGCTGGAAGCTCGACAGTGATAACCGAATCCATCAGGTCGCTGCGTTGCTGCTCACCTTCACCTGTGTGGTGGTGGCCATGGTGTTCTTCCGAGCCGAAAGCGTGTCCGCTGCAATGGCCATCCTCACCGGCATGGTGGGCCTGAGCGACGTCTCGACCAAGCTCGACAAGTCCGATTTCCTGGCCATCGCTATGTTGCTGGCCTTTGTCTGGACCATGCCCAATATCGGCCAGTGGATGCATCACTTCCGCACTGCCCTGAACTTTCGGCCAAAGGAAAACTGGATCGAACACTGGTTCCCCTTCGTGGCGTGGCGGCCTACGCCAGTGCTAGGCGCTGCCTTGGGTGTACTGGGCTTTTTTGCCTTGGCCTCTGCGTTCTCTGCGGCCCCGACCGAGTTTCTTTACTTCCAGTTCTAAGTGTCGAAACAGGAGCATTCCATGATGGACCTATTACCCTGGCTTCCCCCTCATCCAGATCTCGGCGCAGCAATCAGCGAGGCCAAGCGAGAGGCAGACCCTGCCAAGCGGCTCAGTCAGGCGGCTTATTTATCCGGATTTCGACGCGACTTCACCCTTACCATCCGACTGGATAAGCTTGCCGCAGAAGGACTGAGTGATCTCACCACAGCAGGAGATCTGGCAGCACTGGGTTTGCGTCCCTTGCGCATCGCCCTGCTTTCCTCCCATACCGTGGACCATCTCGTTCCTGCCATTCGGGTCGCAGGTCTCTCCCGGCGTCTGGCCTTGTCCGTGTATGTTGCCCCGTATGGCATGTATCGACAGGCCTTACTGATGGACGACCCTGCGCTATCGTCCTTTGCCCCTCAGGTGATTCTGTTGGCCGTGGATGCAAAAGACACTTCCCTGCAGCTGCCCCTGGATGCATCAGAGGCGCAGGTTTCAAGCGCCGTTGAGACGCGTATCGAGGAGTTACGCCACCTCTGGCGCCTCGCCCGGGAACGTTACGCAGCGCAGGTTATTCAGCAAACGCTTGTCACTGCAGAACCCTTGCTGTTCGGCTCATTCGAAGCCCATGTTCCAGCCGCGCCCTTTGCCGTAATCGAGCGGCTCAATACCGCCATCCGTGCAGCGGCAAAGGAAGAAGGTGTACTGCTGATGGACCTGGCGTGGCAAGCTGCACAAGGGATGTATGGCACCGGTCTGGCTGAGCCTGTGCGGTGGCACCAAGCCAAACAGCTGGTCAGCCCAACGCTGGCCCCCCTTTATGGCGATCAGCTGGCAAGGGTTGCTGCTGCCGGGGTCGGTCTCTCACGCAAGTGCCTGGTCCTGGACCTTGATAACACTCTGTGGGGCGGCGTGATTGGCGACGATGGTGTTCATGGCATCCAGATAGGCCAGGGATCACCGGCCGGTGAAGCGTTTCTGGCATTCCAGCATTACGCAGGGAAGCTGGCCAAACGAGGCATCATTCTCGCGGTCTGTAGCAAGAACGATCTGGCAGTAGCTGAAGCGGCGTTCGACCACCCGGAAATGGGTCTCAAGCGCTCCGATATCGCCGCCTTTGTCGCCAACTGGGAAGATAAGGCCAGCAACCTGCGGCGTATTGCCTCCATGCTCAATATCGGCCTCGACAGCCTGGTCTTTGTCGACGACAACCCGGCTGAGCGTGACATTGTTCGCCGTGAGCTACCCGAGGTGGCGGTGCCGGAACTTCCCGAGGATGTAGCCGACTACCCTGCTCGTGTAGCGGCTGCCGGTTATTTCGAGACAGTCTCGTTCACCACAGACGACACTGCACGCAGCCGTCACTACGCCCTTAACGCCGAACGCAAGGTTGCCATGAGCCAGGCAACCGACATGGAAGGTTACCTGCGCGGTCTGCAGATGGTTCTTACCGCTACCACCATCGGCCCGGCAGAGTTGATCCGTACCACGCAGCTGATTAACAAGACCAATCAGTTCAACCTTACGACGCGCCGCTACAGCGAAGCGGAGGTCGAGCGCCTTGCAGCGGATGATCGTGCCATTACCCTTGCGGTGCGCCTGAGTGACAAGTTTGGTGATAACGGTCTGATCAGTGTGGTCCTTGCACGTGCAGATACCGCATGGGCTCAGGATGAACTTCTTATCGATACCTGGCTGATGAGCTGCCGCGTTCTGGGCCGTCAGGTAGAAGAGGCCGTACTCGACGTGTTGATCAAACGCGCGACGGCAGCTGGCTGGGCAGCGCTCATCGGCGAATATCGCCCTACCGACCGGAACGGCATGGTTGCCGAACATTATGCAGCTCTGGGCTTCGACCATTGCCCAGCACCTGAAGGCGCTATCCCCAACGCCAGCTTCTGGCGTTATGACCTGCTCTCACCCCGTACTTCCCGCCACTTCATCGAGGTTACTGACGTATGAACGATAAGGACATTCTCAACGCACTGACCCAGGTCTTCCGCGACGTGTTCGATGACGACGACATTGTGCTTGCCCCAGATATGACCGCTGACAACATCGACGGCTGGGACAGCCAGACGCATGTCATCCTGATCGTGGCGGCAGAGCAGCGTTTTGGTATCAAGTTCAGGACCGCAGAGCTTGAGTCACTTAAGAATGTGGGCCATTTCGCTCAGCTGATCCAATCCAAACTCGAAGGAGCGGCGGTGTCATGAAGACTTCAGCAGCGGATGACAAGCCCACCTCCAGTTCCGGCAGCAGGATTTCTGCCGGCTACCTGCTTGCACTATTTGGCGGAATGGCGGGTGCCCTCGCGGCGTTCTGGATGCTGCTGCTCGGCCTGCGCGGCACAGATAACCTGCCCCCACCGGCATTTTCCAATAGCCTGTGCGTTGATGAAAAACTCAGCTTTCTACGTGAAAATCCCATCGAATCGCCAGACCTCCTGGTAATAGGGTCATCTGTAGCCTGGAGGCATATCGATGGTGATGCCATCGTCAGGCATTCCCCAGGTACGCGCCCGCTGAACGGCGCCTTCTGTGGTCTGCATGCCAATCAGTCGGTATACGTTGCCAACTGGCTACTTGACCGGGAACCTACCGTCAGGCATGTCCTGATGGTGGTCGACCCCCAGGACTTTGCGGGTTGCTGGCGTGTTTCGGCTGCCGTATTCAATCGCAACGATGTTGATCAGTACGTGTATGAGAAAACGTCACCCTGGCTTTACTACATGCACTATTTCTCCCCCGGCTCGCTGATGCGCAATGCCTTGAAGGTAAAAGATCAGCGCGCCAACCGTATCGAGTTCGATCCCTTAGTGTTCAATCGCTACGGGGACGGCCCGCTCAATACGGTGAACAGTCGTGAATTGCTTTATGGCCGCCCGGAAGCGCTGGATTCAACCTGTTTCAATGCCCTGCAAACCCTGGCTACCCGTTTGTACCAGGAGGGACGGCAATTAACGGTCGTATCCACGCCATTACATCCTGACTGGAAAGCCCAGCAAGATCCAACAGGTGTCTTTCTGGCTAATTTCGACCAGCAGCTTGCTACCGCCCTGGCGCCAACCAAGGCCCAGTATTGGAATGGCGACAAGGAATGGATTACCGCCAAAACATCCTTCATAGATGCAATCCACCTGCGCTGGTCAGCCGCCCAGAAGTTTTCCGAGGCCATGGTGCAAGAGATCCGAATCGCCAGAAATGACGTCGCGCCTGGAACCTGAGCGTTCTGAAATACGCCGACACGGAGGTCGGCAAGTCTCATGCTCACCACCTTGCAGCCATCTGCGATATACACTATGTCTTGATACTGGTGCGGCACCGATAAATAGAGGCATTTGTGGATTTACTATTTCTGGGCACGTCCGCCGGCGTACCGACCAAGAAACGCAACGTGACCGGGCTTGCCCTACAGGAAGAGATGGGCAGTGACTGGTTTCTGATTGATTGCGGCGAGGCCACTCAGCACCGGCTACTGCGTACACGTCTGTCGCTGCATGATCTGCAGGCCATCTTCATTACACATGTCCATGGTGACCACTGTTATGGCTTGCCAGGCCTCCTTGCCAGCGCAGGCATGTCAGGCCGAAAGAAGCCACTTCCCATCATTGCCCCGGCGGGCATTGCCGAATGGTTTAACGCGACTCGACAATTCACCCAGCTGTACCTGCCCTTTGACGTAGAGTTTCTGCCGGCTGAGGCGCCGGGGCAGTGGGCATTTCCACGGTGGACGGTCGATGCTACGCCCCTATCCCATCGCGTGCCCTCTTTCGGCTATCGGTTTACCGAAACAGCCCGTGAACCTCATCTAAACACTGAAAAATTGAATGCCGAAGGTATTGCGCGCGGCCCAATCTGGGGACAGCTGCGTAAAGGCAATGATGTGTTACATGAAGGCCAAACGTTTAAAAGTGCCGATTATGTGTACTACCCCCATGCGGCTCGCTGCCTGGTCGTCTGCGGTGACAACGATCAGCCCGAGCTGCTGCGGACCTTTTGCCAGCCAGCTCAGGTGCTTGTTCATGAGTCGACATATACACAAGATGTTGCAGACAGGGCTGGCGATACATTCGGACATAGCTCAGCGGCCGGGATTGCGAGCTTTGCCCAATCCTGCGGGCTGCCCAATCTTGTCCTGACGCACTTTAGCGCCCGCTATCAAGCCAATCCGGAGCAGTCTCCCTCCATTGAGGATATCCGTAGTGAGGCTGCATATCATTACCAGGGCTCGCTGTTTCTGGCAGAAGACCTTGCTCGATATCGACTAGCCAAAACAGGGGTACTAAGCCTTGTTTCTGTGTGATCACTGGGTAGATGAGACCGGTAGCATCGTATGCCCTTGAACGCTCACGCCATTGACTCACTGCTTACGTCCAACGTCGACGGCGAGTAGCAGCTGTGATCCGGGACTAAAGCTTACCTGTTTCAGCTGCGTGGTCGTATATAAAGATTGATGAGTGTTTCAAGATATTACAGGATTAAGACGTAACAGATAGGTCCATGGTTATACACGTACAATTTTCATGTAGAAGATTAAAAAGCAAATCTGCACAATTGCGCCGTTCCAACGAAGCGCTATCTTAATCAGCGTCTGGTATCTACTTAGCAAAACTTGTATTTGAATAAAGTTCAAAGAATTTAATAACTTAGCAATTCTGCAACTTATCTTTCACCCAGCTTTCCATTGAATACAGGTTGTATTTGAACCTGTTCTGTAGTGATGTCATAGCTCATGAAGTGTGCTCCTCTGTATCGCCGCGTTTAGTGTGTTGGCGAAGTTGTTGTACTCGCGGCGATACAGTTTTTTATTCCCGTTGTTTTTCCGTCTGTACGCAGCCGCATACGGAGCGTGAGGGCAGTAAGCCGGAGTTACCTTTTCATCAGGACATGCTTTCACAGCGTTTTGCATGAGAAGTTTAAGATGAGCTCAATCAACAACATTGTAGTTATTACCTCCCCCCTTCCTGGTCTTAGAGCCTTATGCCAGCTCGCCAGCACGTTTCCTTCTCGCCTGGAAACCTGTGTCGTTGTGATGCTTCGTGTAGCAACCGACAGTCCTGTAGAGGCGCTCGTAACGCTTATGGGACGCTATACCTTCCTTCCCGTAAAAGTATGCACACCCGGCGAGCTACTCGTGGCGGGCTGCGTCTATCTCACTCCGCCTGGGTATCAAGTCACTATAGAGCCCAAGGGCATGATCAGGCTTAAACAGCTTGATTCCGCAAGGCATGAGCATGCCTCAGCAGATGAACTGTTCACCTCTGCAGCCAAGGTATTTGGGCCGCGTACAATAGGCGCGGTGTTATCAGCATCGGGACGAGACGGCGTCGAGGGCTTGCGCGCTATCAAAGGCGCCGGGGGGATCTGCATCGTAGAGGATCAAAGACAGGCTATTAGCTCGACCACGGCTATTCATGAACTTAGCGCCTGTAACCCGAACTACTGCGTGCCGGTAAAAGAAATGGGGCTTTTGCTTGCCCAACTAACGACTCAGCACTAACCCGCTTCATGTGACATCGCGACGGATCGTATTTAACCGTTTTTGCTTAATGATCAATGCTGCAAGAGGTGTCTTATGTCCGTGCCTGAGTTTTCTGACAAGGAAATCCTCACCTACACACTGGATGTCTTAAGAGAGCAGATTTGCCTGTATCGCGAACAGGTACCTGCCCCGCTGCTTAACAATATCGAACAGGTTCTGGGTGGGCCGGTATGCAAGCCAGCCGAAGAACTCGAACAGCTGCGTTTCAACCAGTGGCTAGCATTGCACGCGTTCGATGCTCCTCTGGATGTTCATGAGAGAAAATGGTTATGGAAGGGCTGGCTGGCTCGAGCCAAATATCCTGAAAGTACTACATGAAGACAGCCATAGTTAGGCCAAGCAGCTGTCTGGCCTAACTATGGGACAAACATCAAAGCAGGCTCAGCCAAGCCGATCCCAATAACAGCAGGCCCATGAGACGGTTGAAGTATCTGACACGGGTGGCAGAATCGAGCCAGCGCGAAACGCTTGAGCCCAGCACCGCCCATGCCGTCAGACATGGAATCGATATCACAAAGAATACAGATGTCAGCTGTACCACCTGCGCGGCCTTGTCTGACCCGGCTTGCGTAAACACGCTGATAACAGCGATGGCCATCATCCAGGTCTTTGGATTTATCAGCTGCAACCCGGCCGCTCCGCCAAACCCGACGCGCTTGTCATTGGCCATGGACTCACTCATCTCATTCAATGGCGTGGCTGGGCTGCTAAAGATCTGCCAGGCCAGATAACTCAACCACAGCACGCCGGCAGTGCTCATCACGAGCTGGATCAACGGGTAGCTCGTCAGGCTTTCGCCAATCCCCACGCCTGTTACCAGCACGATACCGGCCGCGCCCGCACACCCGCCCAGCACAATAGGTAATGCCTTCCAGAATCCATAGCGGGCACTGTGACTTAGCACCAGGATGTTGGTAGGCCCTGGAGTGATGGAGGCTACCAGAGAGAACAGAATGAACGGCACAGAAATCATCATATCGACTCCACAGTTATACGGCTGAAGTCGATTGTGGTGTTAGCTGCGTGAGGCGTCTGGAAGATTTGAGCAGCGCTTGCGGTAGCTGGCTGGAGTCAGCCCATAGGCGCGGCGGAACCAACGGCCCATGTGGCTCTGATCCGCAAAACCGAGTCTCATGGCAACCTCGGCCGGTTGATCGCCTTTCGCCAACATAAAACGAGCCTTGGCGAGTCGCAGCTGGATGAGGTAAGCATGCGGTGCCAAACCAAAGGCAGCCTTGAAGGCTCGGGTCAAGCGAAATCGATCCACACCTACGGTATTAGCAAGCTCATCCAGGCCTACATCGTCCTGCATGTGAGCGTGAAGATAATCTCGAACGCGATAAGCCACCAACGGAAGTCTGGGATCATAAGCTCCCCGCATTCGCCATTTCACATGGTCGGTCAGCTTGATCAGCAATTGATCCAGCGCGGTCTGCCTTACTATTCTCAACTCACTGTATTCGAGCGCCTTGAACGCATCGGCAATAGCGATCATGAGTTCGGTCTGATCGGTCAGTGTCGCGCCAAAACTGGGAAGGCATTGTACAGGCGCATCCTCATGCAACATCCTCAGCTCACGCTCGATCCACTGCGGCTCCAGATAAAGCATGGAGTAGGTAAACCCACCCTCTGCCGGCGCATGGCCATCGTGAATCTCACCCGGCTCAAGCATGAAGACCTTACCAGGGGTGCTGACGTGCAGCGCATTGCGGCAGCTGAACTGCTGCACGCCTTGCTCGGTAAACCCTACAAGATAGCTGTCATGCCAATGGGGATCATAGGCATGACCCTCAAAATGAGCACGAATGGTCTCGATGCCGGTTTCAGCGTCCTGGCTCAGGTGAACCCAGCTTTTCCTGTCGTCTGTCATAGTTAGGACTTTCGCCTTGATATCATGGACGGCAACAAACAGATCGTCTTGGGATCGTATCAGCCTCTTTCCGATTGAATCTGGAACATTTGTGCAATCATATTGAGCGTTGACTTAATTGGCGCAGCCAGGACCAGCCCAGGAATATGTTCAAACGACATGCGTGCAGACCAACATCCCGCTTGTTTCTTGGAACAGTAACGGTTAGATCTCGAAGCGATTTAACCCGGTTTCTCGAGCCAGACTTTCCGTCTGAAAAGAGCACCATTGAAGAACACCTTGCCAGATGCTTACGGGACGTACTGGTACTTACACCTATACAACAGATCACTGATCCTGGGGAAAACGATCTAATTATAGATGTCTGCGTCAAGGATTTTCGCTGGGGAACAGTCTTGTTACCTAATATGGGAGCGATTGACTGTCTGCTTCTCTGGCCTCCCAAAATTGCATTGGAGGCAACGCTATATAGCGTAATACCAGGCGCCCCCAGGACTGTCTTTTTTGCGGAAGAAATAATGACGTGGAGATCATACTTGCGTCTGCGGCTTTCCTGGAAAGCTGTTTTAAATCTTAAGCCAGCGGTAGGACGACAAGAGCTTGAGGGCCTATTGTATCTAGCCTGTAACCGACTTTTGCTTCAGGTTAGACCGTATCTGTAGTCCATAGACACACCTCATTATCGATGTCTCAAATAGGGCCGCGCTCAAACCGGTACACATCCATCGCCAATATCTGATGGTTTATCTCGCTGAACCATACGTGTGCCTCGCTCTGCTCACCCGCTGCACCCAATGCAACGAAAAGAGGTAACAAGTGCTCATCACTCGGGTGAGCCTGAACGCCCTCCAGTGACTGCCCACGGTAGTCCAGCAGAGCGGCTATATCTCGAGCCTTCAAGCGGTCTTGCATCCACGCCTGAAAGTCTGTGACGTAGCGGGGAACGGACCGGTGCGGCCTGCGAAAATCGCCCAGGTTATGTGTCAGACTGCCTGACGCGATAAGAAGTACGTCGTCAGCCAATGATGACGCTAATGCCTGACCGAGCTGGTAGTGATAGGCAGGACCCTTGTTTTCATCAATGGACAGGTTGACGACTGGAACATCGGCATCAGGATACATGTAACGCAGTGGCACCCACGCGCCATGATCCAGCCCGCGATTAGCATCAATACGTACCGGCAACCCTTGAGCCTGCAACGCCTCTGCCAGCTGAAAAGCCAGGTCAGGTTCACCCGGCGCGTTGTAGCGCAGCGCATAAAGCGCCTGAGGAAATCCATAAAAGTCATGGATAGTGTCATGCTGCGCGGTCGTTCCGAGCACTGGATATGGCGCCGAAAAATGAGCGGATACCATCACAATGGCTCGCGGACGTGGTAACGCCGCGGCAAGCTCCGTCCAGGCCTGCCCTGCCCGCCCTGCATCCAATGCCTCCATTGGCGAACCGTGGGATATGAAAATCGTGGGAAGTCGGCTCATGGTGTTCTCCTCAAGGATGCAGCGCGGTTTAGAACATTAATCCTTACGAAGCGATGGCTTCAGAGCCAAGGCACCGGGCCCCAGGAGTGCCAACGCAGCGGCCGTGACCGCCAGAAAAACAGGATATTCCCAGCCGCCATCAGCTGCGGTAAATGACCAGCCGTTTCCAAAGTGTACGGAAGAGGCTGCCAGTAATTGTACCGCGGCAACGGCTGCAACCCAGCGAGGCAGGATGCCCAGTATCAGCATTGCACCCGCCAGAATTTCGAAGAACGTAACCGGATAGGCCAGCACGCCTGGAAAACCAACCGATTCAAAGAACTGTGCGGTACCCGGCAAGGTAAAAACGAACAGCTTTGTAAGGCCGTGGGCCAGAGAAACATGATACCTAGCGCTAAGCGCAACAGGAGCGCGGCATAGGAAGCGGTACGAGTATCCATCGTTAAATCCTTAGAAAAAGGTGCGATCGGTCAGATACCGCTATTCTTTGTATTTCCCTTTTAGAGATAAATAGGGTAAATAAAAATGAATTATTTACATTTTGGAAATCGATATGGATACGCTTTCTGCGCTATCTGCCTTCGTCAAAGTAGTGGAACTAGGATCATTCGCTGCGGCCGCTGATCGACTTGAACTGTCCCGCTCGGGACTTACGAAACTGATCGCCTTTCTTGAGCGTAAATACGATGCGAGACTGCTTAACCGGACGACACGCAAGCTAAGCCTTACCGATGCGGGTCGTGCACTCTATGAGCGCATTCTTCCGTTGCTGGCCGAGTTTGATGACCTGGAAACAGCCCTGCAGTCTGATGTCCAGCATCCGCGGGGGCGGCTACGGGTCAATGCCCCGTTCTCCTTTGGTATCCTGCAGCTGGCCCCGGTAATTGCCCGATACATGGAGCAATACCCAGAGGTATATGTTGATCTTGAACTGAATGACCGAGTCGTTGACCTTGTAGAGGAAGGTTTCGATCTGGCAGTACGTATTGGCCAGCTCGACGACTCCAGCTTAGTCGCACGTCAACTGGCCGTACTCGACGTAGTGGTGTGTGCCTCACCGCTCTACCTGAACCAGCATGGAACGCCAGCGCATCCACTGGAGCTCAGACAACACCGCTGCCTCAACTATACGTACGCGCGCCAGGGTAATGAATGGCTCTTTCAACGCGACGAAGAAGAAGTACGAGTCAAGGTATCCGGGATGTTTCGGGCCAATAACGGCGATGTTTTGCGAACTGCAGCCTTGGCAGGTCATGGAATTATTCTGCAGCCAAGCTTCATCATTGGCGATGACATAAAAGCTGGCCGCCTGGTACCGCTACTGCAAGCGTGGAAGACCAGCTACACCCCCATTCTCTATGCTGTTTACCCTCACCGCCGCTTCCTTTCAGCCAAAGTGAGGACATTTATCGAGCATCTGCAACATAGTCTAGGAGGCGGTTTGCCTACAGGTTAGCGATGGATTTCACGACACTGGTCTCTGCAGGTGCAGCGGGTTCTACACGCACTGTTCGGATAGCCTCTACCAGATCCTCCTCCGCTACATGCGCCGCCGTTTCCTGGAGCAAAGAACGCAGATTCTTTTCAATCGTTGTGCACAGACTATCCATGGCGATCTGGTGCTGGCTGTCGGCAAAAGGTGCCTGAAGCTCGGTTCCTATTCGCTCTAATGCGAGCAGCATGAAACCTACCACAGAGGAAACAACAGGGGTGTACCAGCCTAGTGTACTGACTAGCCCCATGGGCATGATGATGCAAAAGAGCGTTGTAAAAAGTCTTGGAAAATAGACATAGGGATAAGGTAATGGCGTGTTGTTAATGCGTTCCATGCCGCCCTGGCAGTTGGACATATCCACGAGAGTCGATTCAATTCGTGCCAACCGGATACTATCGAGGCGACCCTGGTTTAGCTCTTTAACCAATAGTTGTGCGGTACCGTTGAGTACGTCATTGGGGAAATTGCTGCTGCCTTTAGCCATTGATAACTCGTGCCGGGCCAGGTAGGGTCCCGCAGCCTCTGCGCATGAGGTACCCTTCAGATGTGCGCGCAGTGCATTGATATAGGCCATATGACGTAGCAGAAGAACCATCTTTACTCGATTACGCCCTACGCCCACATCATCAATAAGTGTCATAACCTGCCGGCCGAAACTGCGAGAGCTATTGACCATTGCGCCCCACAAGGTACGCGCTTCCCACCAGCGGTTATAGGCACTGCTATTACGAAAGCTGATCAGCACTACCAATGCTGAACAAAGCAATGTCAGGGGCGTGAGTGGCAAGTCAATCGGGTCTTTTACGTACAGCATAGCCTCTGCTGTGACGGCTATGTCCCACACAAGCAGCCAGAACAAAGACCAACCTACATAAAAGAAAGTCTTGCGTAACAAGGCGACTTTCTTATGGATCGATCTGGACATCGGAACACCTTTAGCAGCGCAATGAATGGTTGCCTATCTCTACTGGCTCGCCGCGGACTTGCCGTAAAAGAGTTTTCGAATCAGCAACCTGTTCTATTCAGAACGTGTCGGCCATCTGATTCATAACCTTTGGCAAGGCTCGACGGGTGGTTAGGCTAACTAGCGCGCTAAAAGCGTTTTATAAGGTCTAGCCAGGGCAACGGACCGCCTATCGATATCTCTCAGCTTTCTGATTCACCAGTAATATTCAACCGATAAAACTCATGCAGCTTTTCCTGCAGTAGTTTCTTGTCGGGCAAATGGGTCTGGTATTCCGCCACAAGCGCAGGCGACAAAGATCGATTCAACGCGTACTCAACGACTTCATCATCCTTGCTGGCACAGAGCAGAACACCAATTGCCGGATTTTCATGCGCCTTGCGTACGGTGCGGTCCAGCGCCTCAAGGTAGAACTCGAGTTTACCCAGATATTCCGGCTCGAATCGGCCTACCTTGAGCTCGATGGCCACCAAGCAGTTCAGGCCCCGATGGAAGAACAGCAGGTCCAACGCGAAATCCCGTCCACCCACCTGTAAGGGATACTCGGAGCCGACGAAGCAGAAATCCCGCCCGAGTTCGATCAGAAAATCTTTAAGTCGCTGCAGCAGTCCGTGGTGCAAATCAGCCTCTGCATGTCCCTCCGGAAGCCCAAGAAATTCGACCATATAGGCATCCCTGAACACACTCAGCGCCTCAGGATGACTTTGTCTCAGCGCTGCCGAGACTTTTGCAGGTTGCGTAACGGAGCGCTCAAAAAGTGCAGACTTGAACTGCCGCTCCAACTCACGGCTGGGCCACCGTTCCTGCATGGCCAGCCGTAAATAGAACTCACGCTCTTCGGGGCGCTTGCTCTGACTGAGAATAATGAGGTTGTGGGTCCATGGTAACTGCCGTACCAGAGCGGCTAGTGATGGTTCGTTACGGTACGCTTCATAGAACTGGCGCATTCTGAACAGATTGGCGCGAGTGAAACCCCGCAAGCCGGGTTGAGTCTGTGCAAGATAGCGCGCCAACTGATCGACGACCCCGTCTCCCCACTCCGCGGTTTCAAGCTTGGCGCTGATATACGCCCCTACCCGCCAATACAAATCGATCAACTCGATGTTGACGGCCTGAACCGCTCGCTGGCGAGCGGTTGAAATAAGACTGGCTACCTCAGCAAAACGCTTGTCATCCAGAGGCAGATTAGGCGTGGTCTGATCAGACATACCGTGGAGAACGTCCAGGATAGTTATTGGAAACGGCCGATTTTAAAGTGACTCTTTAGGTTATCTCGACCTGGTAACGAAAGCCTTCTGCCGCACCCCGAGACACTCTGTACTCGATGGGAAGCCGGTCATAGCCCAGCGCGATACGCTCGATCACGACAACCGGTTTGCCCTCCTCGATTTCCAGAATCCGAGCCGTTTCAGCCGAAGCCGATTCCACCGTCAGCGTTTCCTGCGCTGATGCGACATGCTGGCCGCATTGCTGCTCGTAAAAGGGATAAAGCAGATTGCCGAACCTGCCCGGGTCTACGTCTAGAAGCCTGGAAAACTTCGAGCCGGGAAGCCAGATATCCTCATAGAATTTCCGCTGCCCCTCGATGACACGGACGCGCTCCAGATGTACTACCTGCTCATGCTTCTTGAGGATTAGTGCATGGATCACGGCCTGAGGAGGCTGCTCGAGCGTGCGGCTGAGTACCTGACTGGTCGGCACAGCCTGGCTACCGGACGAATCTATCTGGCGAAAAAAACGAAAGAATGAGGCATTGAAGCTTGGCCGACGAACAAACGTCCCCCTGCCCTGGCTTCGTTCGAGCAAGCCCTCGCTCACCAGCGTATCCACTGCCTTTCTCACCGTCCCGATGGCAACGCCATAGAGCTTGGTCAGTTCAGCCTCGGTGGGGATCGACTGGCCTGGCAACCATTCACCTGACGCAATCCTGGCCAGTATTTCATCACTCAACCGTTGATAGAGCGGTAAACGCTCATCCTGTCCCAGCTTTGCGTTGTTCATATCGTCATCCAAACGACTGGTAGACCTACTTTACCACGAGCACCGCCGGGCGATGCATTGACAGCCAACACGCATCGCTATACGTTCCTCTATTCATATAGATGAATATATGTTTATGGGCAAGGGCGGTGGTGACCTTTGCCAAAAACACAACAAGGGTAGTGTCCATGTCTCAGCCATATATGCCTATCACGGGTATCGATACACATGCACATATTTTTTCCCGTGACCTTCCCCTGACCGAAAACCGCCGCTACAGCCCTGACTACGATGCCCTTGTGGAAAGCTATCTGGCTCATCTGGAGCATTGCGGGCTTTCCCATGGCGTGTTGGTACAGCCCAGCTTCCTGGGGACCAACAATAACTTCATGGTAGGTGCGCTGCGGGTTTATCCGGAACGGTTACGTGGGACAGCGGTAGTCAATCCCGAAGTCAGTGACGCCGAACTCAATGAATTGGAAAAGGCAGGAGTAGTGGGTGTAAGACTGAACCTGGTCGGGCTTCCGCTGGAGGATTACTCACAGCCACGGTGGCAAACCTTTTTCAAGAAGATGGCCGACCGAAACTGGTCGGTCGAAATCCAGCGTGCCATGGAAGACCTCTGCCTTATCGTTCCAACGCTATTGGATGCAGGGGTCAATGTTGTCATCGACCACTTCGGCTTGCCCGCCGGCTGTATAGATCCTGAAACGCCAGAGCATCAGGCCTTCCTGTCGCTCCTGCCTGACTCGGCTATATGGGTCAAGCTGTCCGCCACCTATCGAAGCAAGGCCAGTCTAGAGCAAGCCACCCAGATGGTTGATATATTGCGCAACGCCTATGGGCACTCTGATCAACTGTTATGGGGTAGCGATTGGCCTCATACCCGCTTCGAGGACCAGACCGATTATGATGCCCAGTTTTCAATAATGACCTCCCTCCTCCCGGATGCGCTGGAAAGAAGGAAAGTGCTGGTGGACAACCCGGCCAGACTGTTCAAGTTCAAGCCCTGAAAACCAGACAATAACAACAAGGAAAGACAATTATGATGAGTCTGCTCGTCGTGACGGCGATTGCCGTTGCCATTGTTCTCGGGTACAAGACCCGGATCAATATCGGCCTGTTTGCTATCGCCTTCGCTTACCTGATCGGCTCGTTTGTGATGGGTATGAGTCCGTCGGAGGTCATCAACCTCTGGCCACTCAAAATCTTCTTTATCATTTTCTCGGTATGCCTGTTCTACAGTTTTGCCATCGTTAACGGCACCTTGGAAAAACTGTCGGAGCATTTGCTGTACAGCTGCAGAAAAGTACCCTATCTGCTGCCCTACGCCGTCTTTGTTACTGCCGCCCTGATTGCTGCCTTAGGCGCGGGTTACTATACCGTACTGGCCTTCATGGCGCCGATCACGTTGCTGTTGTGTGAACGTACGGGCATGAGTCTCATCGTGGGCGCGATGGCGGTGAACTACGGAGCCCTCGGAGGGGCCAATTTTGTTTCCAGCCAAAGCGGGATCATTTTCCGCAGCCTGATGGTGAATGCGGGAATTCCGGAAGAAACCGCCTTTATAAACAGTTTTGGTATTTTCGCCAGTACGATCGTGATTCCTTTGCTGGTCATCACCGGGTTTCTCTTGTTCAGCGGGCACAAACAATCCATGCGGGAGGCTGCGTTCAACATCAGTGCACCTACGCCGTTCACGAAAGATCAGAAAACCACGCTGTGGCTGACCCTTCTAATGATGGGGCTTGTCTTGCTAGCTCCTATCGCCCACCTTGTCTTCCCGCAGAATGACACGATCAGCTTTATCAACTCGAAGATGGATATTGGTCTGATCGCCAGTGTTTTCTCCGTGATTGCACTGCTGCTCAAGCTGGGCGATGAGCGCAAGGTCATGGCTACGCTCCCCTGGTCCACCATCATCATGATCTGTGGCGTGGGTATGCTGATCTCGGTTGCGATCAAGGCCGGCACGGTTGATCTCCTGGCATCCTGGATCAGCGCCAATATACCGGCCGTCCTGGTACCTGTTGCTTTTGGTGTAGTCGCAGCGCTGATGTCCTTGTTCTCAAGTACATTGGGCGTGGTAACACCTGCGCTCTTCCCGATCGTGCCCGCAATTGCCGCTAACCTGTCCATTGATCCGATGATCATTTTCATCTGCATCGTGGCGGGGGCACAGGCAACCTCTATTTCGCCTTTCTCTTCCGGTGGAAGCCTGCTGCTGGGCTCATGCCCCACTGAACAAAGCCGCTCTGCTCTCTTTCCCAAGCTCCTGTTCAAGGCAGCGCCACTCGGCTTCATCGCCGCCCTGGTGTTCAACTTTGTTTTAACATTCTGCTTGTAACATTGGCGTGTTCGCCAAGCCCCGGGTTAAACACCCGGGGCTTTTTCGCCTTGATTACAGAAGTGTCATAGTAGTTTGGTTGCTTTATAACGGGCTGGTATTACTAAGAAAAAATAAGCATTTAATGCAAAACGAAGGCACCAGGGTTGATTCAGTGGTTTAGACGCTTCACTCTAACGTCGAGCCTGTACTCGAGCGGTGAGTCCACTGTCTAACGTCAATTCTTCTCGCGCCCTACGCTGGTTTCGGCGTTTAGGCTGGGCCAGTGTAGTTTTCCTGTTATTGCTGGCATCCGGTTCGCTCGGCTTTGCGTTGTTGATTCGCTCGCTGGGTATTACACACTGGAATCTACAAGGGCTGTATCTGAATACTCACTCGATAGGGTTACAGAGCCTATCGCTTGTCCAAGCCGATAAAGATGGTACAGAGCAGTCACTCAACACCGGGCCACTGATGTTTGAGTGGACCGGGCGTCATCTCAGGATCGATCACTTTGAGCTCGCGCTGGCTGCTATTCCAAACGGTACCAGCGGTGAGCCTATTGACCCTCTGCACCTTGACGCTCCTCTCGCCATACCGACATGGCTACCCGATCGTCTGGATGCACCTGATTTCACGTTGTCTCTGCCCTGCGCACAAGGCCAGTGCAGGTTGGAAGGCTCCTTGAGTGCAAGCCAGGCAAACAACCAGGCCTTGCCCCTCAGCCTGGAGCTCACGCTTCGTCATGAGGGGCGCACATTACAAACCCTGGCCTTGCTTGAGGGCACACCAGAGGCACCGCGCCTGACAGCCAACCTTGCCATTGATGATCAGCCAAGGCTTGTGCTACGGACTGCGCTAACGCCCCACGGCGACGGAGTGGCTTGGGGCGGTGACCTCCTGATTCCTGCCTTTAATGAAGGCCCCTGGGTTCTGGACTGGATCAACCAGTGGTGGCCAATGCCTGCCGTGAACGCTGAATCCCTGCCGGGTGCTCTTCGAGTACAAGGTAACTGGCAGTTGTCCCTACCTAACACAATTGACGACCTCCAGTCCCTGCTTAATGCACAAGGCAGTATTCGGCTTGATGCGCATTTACCCCAAGCCTGGCCGGTGCCAGGACTGGGATCACTTCAAGGCGATGCCAGCGTGGATGCTACAGTGGATCACGGCTATGTAATGCCTCGAGCCCTGCAAGCCGATCTGCAACTTGCAGTAAGGAACCAACCTTGGCAGCTCCAACTCCCGCAGGGTATACGACCCGACCAACTCCATATCCGGGCGCAGACACCGGCATCTATTGATCAGCCGGACGTGCTGCTCCCCCTCGACTTTACCCTAACCTCCCGTGGCGAAGCGGCTCTGGACCTGAAGGGACGCCTTAAGGTTGCTACTCAGGCCCCCTGGCGTCTCCAGGTGGATGGGCTTGATCTGCATGGAACCGTTCCAAACTTTAAGCAATCCGGCGTTGCCGTTCACACTCTCGACGTCAAACTAAAGGCGCAAGGGAAGATGGATCAGCGCAATGCTGAGCTGACCTTATCCAATATCATGCTAGGTGCGCGCCAGCTGGACATCGGTAGCGGTACTTCGGGGACACGCCTGGACAACGTATCTGCAACTTCGCCTGAGCTCAACCTGATGGGGCGGCTGGACGATCAGCAGGACGTGCATTTCACATTGAAGGGCAACACTCAGCTCGAGACCAAGCGCATTGCTCACCCGCAGCTCAAAGCTGCCAAATGGAACTGGGATGGACAGCTTGAGTTGACGGATCGGGCGCTAGGTCTAAATGGTACACTTAAGACCGATACAGGCCTCAGCCTCAAGACCCGGCTTCGTCAGTCTCCTGGTCAGTCGTTCGTCCTAGAAGGCACACTGGACACATTATTCATGCGGGCTGGAAATCCCTTTGCAGCCACATTTACCGCCTGGCCGGCCTTGCTGGAATTCAATACGGGACGTCTTGACGGTCAGCTTTCCCTTCGTATCCCTCAACAAGGCGACATGAACCTGCATATTGATCTGGATGCTCAAGGTCTGGGCGGCATTTACGATCGTCTGGAAATGAATGGCGTTGTTGCAAAGGTTGCGCTTGATTTGAATAACGATCAGCTGAGCGTAGCGTTGCCTGCGTTCAGAGCCGATAGCCTTAACCCAGGGTTTACTCTAGGTCCTCTTGAATTGAGCGGCGCCTATCGCGCTCGGCTGGATGATCCACTGGCCGGCACGCTGTCCTGGCAACAGGCTCAAACGGCCATATTGGGAGGTCGCCTGTGGATACCGCCAGGCCAAGGCAACCTGGGCGACTTCACACTTGCGCTGCCGGTGCATCTCTCAGGTCTGCAAGTCGCTTCACTATTGGAAGCCTACCCGACCGAGGGGCTCAGCGGCGAAGGTATAATTGACGGGCAGTTACCCCTGCACTGGACGCGCCAGGGTATTCGCGTCGAGCAAGGCGTTGTCGGCGCACGTGGAGCAGGCGTGCTACGCTTCCGCTCGGATCGAATCAAAGCGCTGGGGCGGAGCAATCCCGGGATGAAACTGGTAGCCGATGCGCTCGACGATTTCCATTACGAGGTACTGCGTAGCGGCGTTGATTACCGTGAAGACGGTACACTGATGCTTTCACTCCGCCTGGAGGGCCGCAACCCTGATATTGAAAAGGGACGAGCGTTCAACTTTGGAATCAACCTTGAAGAAAACATTCCGCAACTACTGACCAGTCTGCAACTGACTGACCGAGTCAGCGACACCATTCAACGTCGTGTGCAGGAACGCCTGCGTCGTGATCAAACTGGCCCCAAAACCGAGGAGAAGCCCTGATGGGGTTGCGCCCACTATTCGGCATATTGCTTTTATGCCTTCTGACAGCAGCCTGTACACCTACCGTACAGGTCGCGGTTCCAAACGAGCCGATCAACATCAACCTGAACGTAAAAATCCAGCATGAAATCTACATCAAAGTAGACAAGGCACTGGATAACGTTCTCAGCGAAAACAGCGGTCTATTCTAAGGAGCCAGCCATGCGAATCCGTGTTGCCAGTTTGATGCTGGCCTTGCTTTTCACCAGTCCCGCCTGGGCCATGAGCCTCAACGAGGCGATGGCCACCCTGAGCCATGCCAAGGCAAGTGGCCAGGTGGGCGAACAACCCAATGGCTACTTGGGCGCGGTTGACGGGAGCAGCCAAGGCACCGAAATTGCCAATCTGATCAATCAGGCCCGCCGCGATGAGTACCAGCGTCTGGCTCAGCAAAATGGCATCCAGCTGGGTGATGTAGAAGCCATCGCCGGCAAGAAGGCGATCGAGAAGACACCCGCGGGGCAATACATCCAGCTCAATGGAAAGTGGGTCAGAAAATAAACGGTACCTGCATGAAAAGCCAGCATCTTGCTGGCTTTTCTACATCTGCTTACTTGTAAGCTACTCGTCCAGATCCAGGCCTAACGCTTTGGCCAAGCCTGTACGGATACAACAAATTCGCCAATATCATGACTCCGGCTGGCACTTAATCACTCTCTTTATGTCCATTTCTTCGAACCACATAGGGAATACGCCGAGTCCTCCGAGTACATCCGTTTGACGACGGCTTCTGGCAGATATCTGGAAAAGCACTGACATATGTATAGTCAACAATCGACACAAGGTACCAACCGCACCCCCTCCACTGTTCTCGTTGTAGAAGATGAGGAAGTGATTCGGGAATTCGTCCGTGAGCTTCTGGATGGCGAGGGCTTCAACGTCATGACCGCAGAGTCGGCCGACGCGGCTCATGCCCTTCTGCAGGACAAGGCGGCAGATATCGACCTGCTGATCACCGACATCCGTATGCCAGGCTCGATGGACGGTGCCCAACTTGCCAATCATGTAGGCGCTACATGGCCTCATATCCCGATCATCGTAATGTCCGGTTATGACACGCCAGCCACCGCCAGCATCAAGTACAAGGTCAGGTTTCTGCCCAAACCGTGGTCGATCGGCCAGCTAATCGATATGGTTACGGGTGTTGCGTACTCTGCGACTCCCAGCACCTGACCCTTCTTGAACGGGTTGAACAACACCTCTAGTTGATCAACCCGCTGCGGCACACGATTAAACCACTATCCATGAAGCATGCTCCGTGTTCGCCATAGGTCAGCTTGCGCTGCTGTTTTCCTAGCGCCTTTCGGGCAAATACGCCTGCTCGCTCAACGCTCTAAACAATCTTCACGGGCATATATGCGGACCTATGAGTATTGATACGCCTCCCTACCCCGTTACGCCTGATGGCCGCTATTTCGTGGTACGTGGTCAACTCTGGCGATGCACCAATCCTGCACTTCCAGAGGCGCAACGCAAGGTGCTTACCCACGAGCTGATGACGGCGCGCAGAGAGGTGGGCCAAGCGAAGCGCAACCACGACAAAGCGGCTGAACAGCAGGCTCGCCACCGGGTCGATGAAGCCAAGCGCGCTTTAGGTGAGCGTGGGCCTGTGTGGTGGACAGACGGAGCGCCCGACTATAACCGCCGACAAGTTGCCAACACGCCCTATGCAGGCTGGTTTGAAACATTGACGTCCTGAGAAATACCCAACCATTTCAGGCAATGGGTAGAATCAGCAGTAACCTCTAAAGGGGAATACTATGCTGACGGTTCTGGGAAAGGCGACATCGATCAATGTTCGCAAGGTCATGTGGACGTGCGAAGAGCTTGGCATTCCCTTCATTCTTGAAGAGTGGGGCACAGGGTTCAGGCCAACGGATGATCCGAACTTTCTAACTCTGAATCCCAACGCCATGGTCCCGGTTATCCAGGACAATGGGTTCGTCTTGTGGGAATCGAATTCAATCATTCGCTATCTGGCGAACCACTATAATGGAGAGGCTCTATATCCGGTGGAGAGTAAGGCTCGCGCCATCATTGATCAGTGGATCGACTGGCAGGCCTCTACGCTGAACCCCTCCTGGAGCTATGCCTTCCAAGCGCTGGTTAGACGGTTATCCAGCCATCAGGATCCAGAACAAATCAGCCAGAGTCATCGCCAATGGTCAGCATGTATGGCCATACTTGACGCCCAGCTTCAGAAAACCCAGGGTTATGTAGCAGGTGAAGTCTTTTCGCTTGCGGACATTCCGATCGGTCTTTCTGTGAGCCGATGGTTCGAAACGCCTGTAACACATCCCCACCTACCCGCCTTGAACACTTATTATGATCGGCTGGCTGAGCGCTCCGGTTTTCTGGTCTATGGTAGGAATGGCATTCCGTAATACAGCACGGACCTCATAACTGTAATGTCCAATCTGCTGCGTTCTGTATATGGTTGTCTCTGGAGGCATACCGTTAAGGTTACGTTGATTCTCTGACGGAGCCTTGCGCATGTACCTTCCGCCCCCTTTCAAGGAAACGGACCCAGCCGTTCTGCATCGCTTCGTCAAGGAGCACCCGTTGGGTGCCTTGGTTATACAGGGAAGTCATGGTTTGTCTGCCGAACATCTTCCTTTTTTGCTGGAAAGCGAGGAGACGGGTCTAGGCATTCTCAAGGCTCATGTGGCGCGTGCCAGCCAGCTCTGGCAGGAAGCGCTTAATGGTCATGACGAAACGCTTGTCATCTTCCAGGGGCCAAGCGCCTATATTTCACCTTCCTGGTATGCCAGTAAACTTGAAACGCACCGGGTCGTGCCGACTTATAACTATGCCACCGTACATGCCTACGGACGGATCAAGGTCAGAGACGATGCCCAATGGGTCAGAGGCCTTGTGGCTCGCCTGACCCGTGCACATGAGGCTACTCAGGACACGTCTTGGAGAATGACCGATGCGCCAGCCGACTTCATTGACGAGCAATTGTCTCGAATTGTCGGTATAGAAATCCACGTTTCCCGCTTGGAAGGAAAATGGAAGATGAGCCAGAACCGCAGCGAAGCGGACCGTAAAGGCATACTTCAAGGCCTACACCGTGAATCTACACCTCAGGCCACCGAAGCAGCAACCGAAATGCTCCGCACTTCACCAGAATAAGCCTAAACCCTCCCCCTAAAAAGCGGCAGGTTACGTCTGCGGACGATACCCCTTTAGAAAGAAGGCTACCGCCCTTTGCACGGCGGGGCCGATCAGGCTCGGGTCAATGCCGGGCTCTAACGCCAGCATAGCCTGCTCATGGAACTCGGCCTCCAGCAAAGCCTTGAGATGTAGCGCCGCTACCCAAGGATCAGAAGGTTCCAATACACCGTTATCCATGGCGTTACGGAGCACCTCTGCCATTCGAGACCAGCCAATCTTGGGTCCGTTCTCATAGTAGATAAGCCCTACCTGGCTGTTTCCGGCACTCGATTGCACCAGGCGTCGGCCCTGCATGATTTCGGGTCGAATAATGGTCTGGACATATTCATTACCAAACCGCTCCAGCATCTCGGGCAAATCGTCGTCTAGCGGAAGGTGCGCAAATATTGGCTCAAAATGCTTGGCAGCATTGGCGCGGATACATTCGGCAAACAGCTCTTCCTTGGAACTGAAATAGTTGTAGAGCGTCGCTTTTGAACCGCCTACGCGGCTGGCAATTTCAGACATGGATGTCTGATCAAAACCCAACTCCATAAAAACCTTCGAGGCAACGTCCACTATTTCGCGGCGTTTGCTTGGGCTTTTCGTTCTCATCCTGTGTCCATGATCACCATCATAATCCTGCCATGCTAAGGCAGATCGTCACACCAGGAAACTTAATAGCGTTTTAATACTCATAGGCCACCATATAAAAGCAAAGTAATAGCGCCTTGCTTTCAAAAGTGTGAACTTGTCCAATAACTAAACTGAACAGTACGGTTATTTTAAGCGCCCTTCATTTTCCAAATGAGATCAGCCTCACGCTGATTACGTAAATCCTAGGATGGACCCCACCAACATGCAGAAACCTACTCGTGTTTTTCCTGTGGCCAGCAGATCCTTGCTAGCCGTAGCCTTGGCAAGTGCCAGCTGCGCCTGGGCTGCCCCCCTCAAGCAAGGTCCGGAAGTCGAAAGCAGAGTCGAGTCGATCCTGTCCCAGATGTCCCTGTCGGACAAAATCAGCTACATCAATATCGATAACGGCTACATGATGCGTGCCATGCCGAAGTTTGGCTTGCCGGGCACTCTAGCCCGCGATTCCTCTCTTGGCGTAACCGTTGAAGGCACCATGTTCGGGGTGCAGTACCCTGCCCAGTCCGCGCTGGCAGCAACCTGGAACGTGGACCTGGCTAAAACCTACGGTCTAGCTATTGGCTACGACACTCGCGCATCGGGCGGACAGCAACTGCTCTCTCCCGGCCTCAACATGTACCGTACGCCTTACAATGGCCGCTCTGCTGAGCACCTGACCGGCGAAGATCCCTTCCTGGGTGCCGTGCTAGCTCCAGCTGTCGCCAATGGCATCGAAGCTCAAGGTATCTGGACAGGTGCCAAGCATTTTGTCGCGAACGAGCAGGAGGCCAACCGCCATTACCTGAATGTGAAGGTCGACAATCGCACCCTGCGTGAAATCTACCTGCCCGGCTTCGAGTCTCTGGTCAAGAATGCCAACCCTGCGTCGATCATGTGCGGTTTCAACAAGATCAACGGCGATTATGCCTGCGAAAGCCACAGCATGATCGCTGACATGCTCAAGGGCGAATGGGGTTTCAAAGGTTTCGTTGTTAGCGACTTCAACTCCATCCAGAACGGCTACAAGGCGGCGATGGCTGGTGCTGATCTGGACATGCCCAGCGGCCTACAGATGAACGAATCCGTTCTGATGCCGTACGTGTGGAGTGGTCAGTTACCGGTGTCAGTGATCGACGAGAAGGTCCGTCGTAACCTGCGCGCCATGATTGGCTTTGGCTTTGACAAAGGCCTGCCGACCGCATCTCACATAGGCAACGATCCGCGCAGCCTGAGCACGTCCCTTGATATGGCCCGGCAGGGCATCGTTCTGCTACAGAACGAGAAAGCAAAAGGCTCTTCCAATAACCTGCTGCCGCTGCCAAAAACCGCACGCATTGCTGTGATTGGTGATATCGCCAAGCAGCGCCCACCCTACCCCTTCGGTACCGGTTGGTCTGCCGCCAATACCTATACCACCGAGCTGCAAGGCCTGCAGCAACTGGCTCAGGATCAAAGCCAGATCACCTATATCCAGGCGCTGTCTCTCGACCCGCAAACGTCGGAATGGTATACCTCCAGTGATAGCACCGGCTCCACCGAGACCGTAGCAGGTCTGACAGCTGAATACTTCAACAATCCAAACTTCTCGGGCGAGCCCGCCGTCAAGCGTATTGAACCCGGTATAAACTGGGATTTCCTGAAGGCACAGAACGTCACGGCCAATGGCGTCACTACCATTGATGGCTTCAGCCCGGACCAGGATAATTTCTCGGCCCGCTTTACCGGCAAAATCAAACCGACCGTCAATGGCGACCAGGTATTCAAGGTACGTGGTGATGGCGCTTATAAGCTATGGGTAGACAACAAGCTGGTCATCGACTTCGATGGCAAGCCATTGTCCAACGACCTGGCGGACTCAATCTCTCACTCGGGCAAGGCATATAACCTCAAAGCCGGCCAGACCTACGACATCAAGCTCGAATATAGCCGCGTCAACGATCACTATATTCCAACGTCGGGTAGCCTGTATGGTCTGCAGATGAGCTGGGCGTCGCTGGCTGCGCCTAAAGACCTGAGCCAATATGACGCTGTCATGGTAGCCGTAGGCTTCAACAGCGAGTACGAAGGCGAAGCATCGGATCATGGATTCGATCTGCCTGAGTACCAGAGCGATCTTATCCAGAATGTCATCAAGGCCAACCGCAACACTATCGTTGTGCTGCATGGCGGTGGCGGCATGAACCTTGAGCCCTGGGTGAAGAAGTCCAAGGCCGTATTACATGCCTGGTATCCTGGTCAGTTGGGCGGTCAGGCCCTGGCGGAAATCTTGTTTGGCGATACCAACCCCTCTGCCAAGCTGCCGATCTCGATCGAAAAGCGTATCCAGGATAACCCTGCCTATGCCAGTTACCCGAATCCGGATTTGTACGTGGGTGACAATGCCCAGACCGAGATGACATATTCGGAAGGTGTATACATGGGATATCGTGGGTTGGATAAGCAGCGTACCAAGCCACTCTTCCCGTTTGGTTTCGGTCTGTCATATACCACGTTCAGCTTCTCTGACCTGAAGATTGGTCCGAAGTCGCTGACACCTGGTTCAACCATCGACGTCACCTTTACCGTCACCAACACCGGCAATAAGGATGGCTATGAAACAGCCCAGGTTTATGTCAGCCCCAAAAAGGCAATGATCGACCGTCCGAAGAAAGAGCTAAAAGGCTTTACTAAAGTGTTCCTGAAAGCCGGCCAGTCCAAGCAGGTCACCGTTCAGCTGGACGCGCGTTCGCTGGCCTACTTCGATGTGAACACATGGAATTGGCTTGCTGATGCTGGTCGTTACATGATCTCTGTAGGCGACTCTTCGGATAACCTGCCGTTGGACGGTATGCTGACCAACCTGTACCAACAGTCGCTGCCAACCAATACTAGCAACCCGCTGCCACCGAAGATGCAGAAGGCCGTACAGGTCGATACCTCACAGGCGTATTGAGTTAATCCCGCAACAGGAAAAAGGCGCCGCACAGGCGCCTTTTTTTGTTGAGGATGGAAGCTTGATCAGAAATTCCATCGCTAAAAATCAAGATGGTCGGCCTCAAGAAACCAATAACGTTCCAGGTAGCCTACCTGCTGTCATGAACGCTCAAGGATTGCCCAAGAATGCCGATCTGCTTATTAGGTAGTAGCCGCTGCCAATATCGCAGACCCAATCCTTGAGTCGTACCCATCATGACCACACACGTTATCAATTTCACTGGCCCCATCAACTCAACTACGTGTGGTCAGCTGATCGAGAAATGCTCCGTTGCCCTGCAGCAGGACGCCTCTAGCCTGCTCATAAAGATTGCGACCATGGGTGGCGACTGCAGCTACGGCTTCTCAATGTACAATTTCCTGGTATCGCTTCCGATTCCGGTCCATACGCACAACCTCGGGACCGTCGAGTCCATGGGTAACATTCTGTTCCTGGCGGGACGCCACCGCACAGCCTGTCGCCACAGCAAGTTTCTGATTCATCCATTTCACTGGAGCTTGCATGGGGCAATTGACCATGCGCGGATGTCTGAATATGCCATGAGTCTGGATTATGACCTGGACCTCTATGCTGACATCGTCATGGAGCGCACTGCGGGTGCGAGCGAGCGAATGGACATTCGTAATTATCTGAAGGCTTCTCCCCGTATCCTTAACCCTGAAGCAGCGTTGGCTACAGGCATGATCCACGCCATGGATGACGTCGCCATGCCTGTTGAAGCCGTGCACAGCTGTATTCATCTATAAGAGGTTTCACTGCATGCAACCAGGCGCGGTTCAATAGATCGCTCCTGGTTACCACAAGAGGGCGATCAGACACGTTTTTTGCGCTTTTCGTTAGTGGAACAGAACAGGGCCAGCGTCTCGCATGAAGATTTCCAACGTCTTTGGCCCGACGCCCTTGAAGGCTAGCAGGCGCTTTTCGAAATCCGAACGACTTCCGCTTTTATTTTTGATATCCATGATGCTACCGCCGTATTCAGCTTGAAGTTTCTGGCATACCTCCAGTAGTCGCGTGGCGGTAGACTCGTCATAGCGCGTGTAACGCCCCTCCCGTAACAGCCTTACCAAGCCGTGCCAACCACACGCCAATACTTTTAGCGGCGTATCATGGCCGTGAGACTTGAACATCAAACGCCATGTCTGAGCGGCAATCGTTTGCGAAATACGCTTGCCAAACAGATAACTGGCCAGAAACCAGCCAAACAGCGCTTTCTCATCTCCACTATATAGATCCAGTCCCAGCTCCTTAGCTGAAATCTCGCTTTTCATCTCGACGCCTTCTTCAGCCTTACCTTCTTGCGACTGGCATCAGACAGGTACGGTCCATCATGGAGGCCTTATACGGTCAATATCGAGACACGTTTTTACAAGTGTTTGCATGGATCTGCTTGGGATTGGGAACAACTCGATTGGGATGTCAGTCACAACCAGTAGGCTATATAAGCCCAGCATCATCGGAGATGAGACTAATTGCTAGTGCTGCCTCGCCAGGCACACCAAGCGATCCGGTGTTTTTTAAAGCTAGATCAGGAGAATCACCATGAGCCCAGCACTGCCTAAAAAATTTGCCTTCACGTGCGCCCTTTTGCTGTCAATGGGCACGGCGACTGCCTTTGCCCAAAACGCTACCCATGCTGATAGCACACACGGCACCTCCGGCCATGCACAGTCGGCTGATACCAAGAAAGCTGAGGCCATGTCGCCTGAAGATTTCGTAGACGATGCTTCGGCCAAAGGCATTGCTGAGATTGAAACAGCCAAGCTGGCGCTTGAAAAGAGCCAGTCCCAAGACGTCAAGACCTTTGCTCAGTCAATGATCGATGATCATACCAAGATGAATGAGCAACTCCAGCAACTGGCCCAACAGAAGAAACTGGAAGTCGCTGATAACGCCAAACTGATGGATATGGCCAAGAAAATGATCCTTCAGGTACGCGATGAGTCGTTTGACGCTGCCTATGCCAACAATCAGGTCGTCGCCCACGAGCAGACTATCGAAATCTTCCGTAACGAAGCCAATACCAGCAAGGATCCGGAGCTGAAGGCGCTGGCGCAGGCTGCACTGCCTAAACTGGAAGCGCACCTTGAGCATGCCAAAACGCTACAGAGCAAATATGCCGAAAAGAAATAATGGCATACGCTAACAAAAGGCAGCCCTAGGGCTGCCTTTTTTATTCTTGAGCATGTCCCATAACTGTTTGCTACAACACCGATTCTCTGAGGAATGTAATTGTGCAGCCCGGCTGGTCTTCTTAAAACGATGTGAATACACAATCAGGAAACATTTCTGTAAAGGGCTTCTCAGTACCATAGGTAACCATCTTTTTAGCCTGCGACAGCAATGCAGAGCAAAACGTATCAGGTAAATATGATAGCTGTTAGCAAAGCGCTTCTAATGCAGCGCCAGGACAATGCCACGGAAGAAGGGATTCTACTTAAGGTGTTATGGATAACCAGGAGCGCATGCAGGCCAAACATGCATTTAAGGAAGGCGCTCTGAATAGCGCGAAGACAACATCAATAAAGACGCAAAGGCCAGTCTACTAGGCTTGCATAGCTGCAATCAGGCGCGAGGTCTTACGGATTACACAGGCCCTTCGTGATCAGATCAACTCGCCTAGCGCCTCCTTCAATAAGGCAATGCTCGCCTCGTTACGCTTGTAGTATGTCCAAGGACCTATACGCTGAGAGGTAACCAGCTGGGCGCGCTGCAAGGTGCTCAAGTACAGCGAAACCGTAGGTTGGGAAAGCCCAGCTTTGTCCTGGATAATACTTACACATACCCCAGTGGTTTCAGGATCAACTTCCTGGCTTGGAAAGTGCCGGCGAGGCTCTTTCAGCCAATTCAGGATCTTGAGACGGGTAGGATTATCGAGCGCTTTAAGCGCCAAGCTGACATCGATACTCATTGCTGGTATCCGGTAACGGTTCCTTTATAGTAAACAGCCAGTCAATGTTATCACAGCGGAACCCCTTGGCATTTTTACCAAGGGGTATTTGAACAATTTCTCAGGACTCGTATCGAGAATAGTCTATGTAGCCGACCTCTGTGCCCCCATACATCGTGGCAGGATCCACTGGAGTCCACGGCCAATCATTGGCAATCCGTTCAGGCAGATCGGGGTTGGCAATAAAAGGACGGCCAAACGCAATCAGATCGCCCCACCCGGCCTTTAATACTCGCTCCGCACGCTCCAACGTATAGCGTCCCGCATAGATGATACGGCCCTTAAACGTGTTGCGGACCGCCTTGCGGAAATCATCGGGAAGCTCTGGTGCGTTATCCCAGTCTGCCTCGGCAATTGACAGGTAGGCTACTCCTACATCTTGAAGCACTTTAATGGCTTCCAGGTAGGTTTCCTGAGGATTTTCCTCAACCAGCCCCAGATACACCCGCGCCTCATCCGTTGTCTCAAAGAGCGGAGCAAAACGCACGCCCATTCGATCCTTGCCAACCACTGCAGCAACTGCTTCGGTAACTTCCCGCAGGAAACGCAAACGATTGTGCAGCGAACCGCCATACTCATCGGTACGCTGGTTACTGTGCGCCGAGATAAACTGATTGATCAGATATCCATTGGCGGCGTGTATTTCAATTCCGTCGAAACCAGCGTCCAATGCATTACGGGCTGCCTGCGCGTAAAACTGGACCAGCTCTTTTACCTCAGCCGTACTGAGCTCACGAGGCGTTGAAGGTGCACTGAGGACTCCAGTCCCAGGGCCGGTTTCGATGAATACGCTGACGTTCTCAGCGGCTATGGCTGAGGGCGCAACAGGCGCGGCCCCTTCTGGCTGCAACGATGTATGCGATACACGGCCTACATGCCAGAGCTGAGCGAAGATAATACCGCCTGCCTTATGCACCGCGTCGGTTACCAGTCGCCATCCCTCGATCTGCTCAGGTGAGTATATGCCCGGCGTCCAGGCATAACCTTGGCCACGAGGCTCGATCTGTGTTCCCTCAGTGACCATGAACCCTGCGCTAGCCCGCTGCTGGTAATAGGTTGCCATTAGCGTGTTGGGTATGTTGCCTGGCTGGGTGCTACGCGAACGAGTCAATGGCGGTAATACAATGCGACTCTTAAGTGTATAAGGGCCTAGCGTGGTAGTTTGCAGTATGGATTTGCTCATTTAAATACTTCAATATCAACGAATAAATGTGACGCTTCGTCAAAAGCCTAAGCTCACGGCTGCCCAAGTGAATCTACAGAATGGCAACCATGAGCAGATGAAGTAACTACTTTACGCATCGTATTTATAAATTTCAATATCAGGATGTCTAGTGCGCTGGCTTTACTCCTTGAATAACTACTCTAGGCTCTATACGAAAAGTACCTGCGCTCGGTGATGCTTGATTAAAAAACCGATTTGGAATGCTCATTTACAACACGTAAACTCCGCCTCCTTACCGATTCCTGCCTCGCCTGACCTTCGCTCGAAGCCTTTTCGTACAGAGCTTAGCGCCTTAACCTGCTTACTATACTAACGATGAAAAGCCCCGCGCCAATGACACAACGCGGGGTGGTCCATAAACCTTTCCTAAAGCTGAGCCTCTTGAGTCCAGCCTTATGTTGATGCGCTATTTTTGACAGTTGGCTCGGGCTGCTGACTGTTGCATTGTTCATTGAACAGTTTTTGTAGCTTCAACATACAAGCCTGCGCATCCTGGGCGCTGTCACAAAGCTTTGCTACCTGAGGTGCAGAATGCATGACGCACTGCTCCACCGCACTGGATGAAACAGGTACCTTTTGATTTGGGGATGATTCGCGTGTAGCAAGGCCTACAAGACCGCCCATAACAATAAAGGCAGCAGTAATCAGGATCAGTCGAATGACTTTAGAAAAATCGTTGCGTCGCCAGTAAGCAACCAGCGCATCGAATGGGGTACTCCCGGCTGGCAGGCGTACAAAGCAGGCGCAAGTTACTAGCCCCATGATTCCAAGTGCAATAAGCCCGGCCTTTTGCCCCATAAATAAGGCCATAACGGCTAGGGGAATACCGTTGCGTAGCAGCGTCCAGCGCGAGACTTCTGGGTTGAATAACCGCCCAGGTAGCACCTTATAAGTGAGGATCAAATCGAGCGGTTCTAGCCATTTGGCTACCGGTCGCCACAAGCGCGTGAGTAGTTTGGTTACCCATACGGCAACAAGCGGCCAAAGCGTCAAGGAATAGAACAAGGTAAATATGTCAAGACGCCCTTCCTGCCACCGCTGTGGCAAGGTATAAAGAAGTGCAAATAGAGCAGCGCCTGCCCATACCCAGCCATACGAAAGTGGCTTGCCTTCTTTAGGTTCTATCTTGACAAACGCATCGAGTCGCGCATCTGGAAAACGCTGCTTCAAACCAGGGTAGCGATGATTCAGACTATCCCTTAGGGTCTCACGCGCCGCTCTGTCTTCTGGCTTGAAAGCCTTGGCGAGACGAATCTGCTCGGAATGAGAGATAGGCCCCAGCAACAGATGAGCAGCCCTTCCTTCAGGGGTTGTCGGCTCTGCATTGAGGAGCTGTTGCAGGCGGAGGGCATAAGCCTCCTGCTCACAGCGCTCTACCAGGGCACACCATGTCTCGTACGGCGCAGGTACAATGCCCTTCCGGTCATCCCAGCCAAACAGGCAACATACGCCCTCGAACAATGAAGGGGTAAGATAGTCGGCCTCGTCCAGCATCTCCAGCACCCAACCCTGCAGTTGTTGCTGTCTGTCGAATGAACTCGCCCAAGGTTGCTTGCTCAGTACCCTGAGCTGCGCTAGAAAGCCTAGCTCGTTACCTGCTTCGCCAAGGTCATCGAGATGCTCACGCTGATGTCCCAGAAGCTCTGCAGTCAGATAGGCTTCCTGACCGGCGCTGAGCACGACACTCTGCCAGGGTGTCAGCCACTGCAGCAGTTCAACCGCAGCAAGCAGAAGCGCGGTTTCATCGTGCCTAAGACAGCGTTCGAGCAGTCCCGCCTGGAATGGAGCTGCGCAGCTCAACTCCTGTGCCTGAGCCCATTGCTGACGTAGGTTCTCGGCAACGGTTTCCTCCAGCAGACGCCTGGCATGATGTCCGGCCAAGGCCTCGGCATTCAGAGCCGGTTCGGGATAATCAGGCGCTGGGCGAGGCCGAGGTGCATCACCTGGAAAGAATGCCGGCTCTTCAACCTCGTCCGAGCCATAAGCCTGGGTTGCTTGTAGCCAGACACTATTGTCTTCAGGCAGCACGGGCTCAACGGCCGCATCGGAAAAGGTTTCTGGCGTGCGTATGGAGGGCCAAGGGGCATCCTCGACCTCCTCGACGGTTCGCTCTCTGGCCCAGCTCAGGGCTTCCTCATAAGCTTCGCGCAGCCGCTGAAACGCCTCGGCATCATCATCGGGGCGATGCACCTTGAGCAGCTTGGCGTACTGCCGCTTGATAGTACGCTCATCGGCCTCATCATCGAGACCCAGAATTTCCCAGCAGTCCATAGGGCTTACCATGTCCCCCGCTCAAGCCTGTCGAGCTGCTCTGCAATCTGCTTGCGCACTTCACTGATCTTGCGCTCGTCCTGCGTTTCCAGGATCTGTTGAAACTGGGTAGCCAGATACCCCGCGGTCTCGCGCTCGTCGCCCAACAACTCTTGGTACAGACGTTCCAGACGCGCCACCATATGGGTATTTACCTGCTGGTCGCGCGGGTGAATCTTGAGTTTTTCCAGGGCTTTGAGACGCTCCTGAATCTCATCGTGGCTCAGAACGCCGGGGTTGTTTTCAATGACCAGCCGATGGTTGGCACCCGTCAACGGAATGGTGACATCGGTTTCCAGAATACCGTTGTTATCGTAGGTAAAACGCACGTCAATGCTGACCTCGCCTGCCTTGCGAGGAGGAACATCAATCTCGAGTTCGCCCAACTTGATATTGTCCTTCACCAGTCGGCTCTCGCCCTGAAAGATCTTGAACAGGACCTTGCTCTGGTTGTCATGGAGCGTTTGTACCGACCTGACACGGCTGACAGGCACTACGCTGTTGCGCTCGATAATCGGCAGGTAATGCCCGCTTTCACTCTGCTGACCAAACGTGATTGAGGTTTCGATGCCAAGCGTATAAGGGCAGACATCGGTCAGGACAACCTCCTCAAGGGCTGCGTCACGACTTTTGAGGGCCGCCTGAACGGCTGCTCCCTGAGCAACGACCTCATCAGGGTTGAGGCTGATGGAGGGGAAACGGCCAAACAGCCCTGCTGCCAGCTTGCGTACCAAGGGCATGCGGGTCGTACCGCCGACCAGCAGCACTTCATCAAGGTCAGCCACACGGATTCGCGCATCCCGCAGTGCACGCTCAATCGGGCCCCGCAGGCGCTCCAGCAGCGGAGCGAAGAGTTCGGCAAGCTGTGCCTGAGTAAACGTCTGGCGCCACTCCTGCTCGTTATACCGCAGGACAAATTCGCTACTGGATTCCTGCGCCAAGGTTTTACGTACGCGCTCCGCCTCACGGCGCAGCGGCTGGCGGACCTGCTCCAGAGTAGGAAAGCCGCTCTGCTGGCCTTGAAGCGCGACGAAACGTTCCATGAGCATGAGATCGAAGTCTTCTCCACCCAGGAAGTTATCGCCTGCACTGGCGCGTACTTCCATGACTCCGTCGTATAACTCAAGAATGGAGACATCAAAGGTGCCGCCGCCGAGGTCAAAGATCAGAAATGAGGTTTCGCTATCTTTCTGGTGAAGCCCATACGCCAAGGCCGCAGCTGTCGGCTCGTTGATCAACTTTTCGACCTTGAGTCCTGCCAGCTCGCCCGCGATGCGGGTAGCCTTGCGCTGTGCATCGCTGAAATAGGCCGGAACACTGATGACCGCTTCGGTCACCGGCTCGCCGTATTGACGCTCGACGTCAGCCTTCAGGCTTTTAAGCACCAGTGCGGACAGCTCTTCCGGCCGGAAGGTGCGCTCACCCAGGCGAACCTCCTGCGCGCTTCCCATGTACCTTTTGAACAAGGCGGCCGTTCGTGTGGGGTGGGTATGCAGCCGCTCACGTGCTGTCTTACCCACCAGTATCTGCCCCTCATCGTCGAGGCCGACTACACTAGGCGTCAGCGTATCTCCCAACGCATTCCTGACCAGCTCCGGCGCACCCTCACGCCAGACGGCGACCAGACTATTGGTGGTTCCCAGGTCTATACCAACGATCATACCAAGCGAGCTCCCTGCTAGAGGCCCTTTCCCTTGCGTAGCCGAAGCGTCGGCACTCAGGAGACAAGACCCAAGACACTATCCCTATAAATGGGCGTATTGAAATGAATGGCTATTGTAGCGAGACCACTGCGCGCAGGCATCTCTTTGATACAGAGATCAACCAGGGCGTGACAGACGCCCGCAACTGGGTAGTCACCCTGGCTGTAAAGCCAACAGCGCTGAGCTGGATATGTCCGCTTGGAGAGTCAGTGCACGGCGAGTACCGTGCACTGAGGAGAGGATCAGACGCGGAAGCGGCTGACCATGGATTGCAGCTCATTACCCAGGCGCGCCAGCTCAACGCTGGAGGCCGCGGTTTCTTCGCTTGCCGCCGCCGTCTGCTCGGACACATCGCGAACATTGACGATGCTGCGATTGATCTCGTCAGCCACGGCGCTCTGCTGTTCAGCCGCCGCCGCAATCTGCAGGTTCATCGACTGGATGTTGGATACCATCTGAGTGATGTTTTCCAGCGAGCCGCCTGCCTTGCGGGCAAGCTCGACGCTGCTGTCAGTCAGCTTGCGGCTATCGTTCATCATAGACGCGACCTGTTGCGTACCAACCTGCAATCCAGCCACCAGCCCTTCGATTTCCTCTGTAGACTTCTGAGTACGCTGAGCCAAACCGCGAACCTCATCCGCCACCACCGCAAATCCACGACCGGCTTCACCAGCACGCGCGGCCTCAATGGCAGCGTTAAGCGCCAGCAGGTTGGTCTGCTCAGCGACAGACTTGATGACATCCATCACGCTGCCGATCTTGTCACTTTCCTTCTGCAGATTGGTCATGGCCTCGGAAGAACGGTTTACTTCAGAAGCCAGACGCTCGATTTGTACAATCGCCTCGTTGACCACCTTGTCACCCATGCGGGCCTGCTTGTCCGCCTCGCTAGCAGCCGTGGACGCATCACCGGCATTACGGGCTACTTCCTGTACGGTCGCGGCCATTTCATGCATGGCGGTAGCCACCTGATCAGTTTCGCTCTTCTGGCCGTTTACACCTGCGCTGGTCTGCTCGGTCACGGCGGAAAGCTCTTCGGCAGCACTGGCGATCTGGGTCACACCATCGCGGATACCGGTAATCAGCTCACGCAGTGTATTGCCCATGTTCTGGATACCCTGCTGAAGAACACCCAGCTCATCGCGGCGGGTAACACGGGCAGAAGCCGTCAGGTCACCCGAGGCAATACGCTGAACTTCACCCAGTGTTTCTTTCAACGGCTGGGTAATCTGGCGGGTAATCACCCAGGCAGCCAGTACACCCAACAGCAGAGCCAGAATCGTGCTGCCGATCTGCAGCTGACGCGCATGGCTGCTTTCAATTGCCAGACGATCCAGCTGGAACTGATACAACTCCTCACTGATCTTGACGATCTCATTGCCCTGATCGGTCATTTCCTTACGAGCCTGAGCAATATCCGCATTGGCCTTCTTGTAGCCGGCGACAGCCGTGCTATAGCGATTCAGCGAGTCCTTTACCTGCTGGGCCGTATAACTTAGCTCATCCTTGAACACGGACATCATGTGATCAATGCCCTTGCCCGTTGTCTCGATCTGAGCCAGCAGTGCCTGTTCATTCTCGGACGTTGAATTAGCGGCATAGACACTGACCAGGAACTGCGTTTTCAGCAAGTCTTCCTTGGTCTTTGAGATAGTCTGAAACTGGGAGAAGCGACGGTCATCATAGCTGGGAAGCAGCAGGACGCTATTGGTCATCTTGTCGATCAGCTTGGCCGCGTCAACCGACTCGCTCTTGATCGTCTCACGAGCCGAATTCGCAACCTTGTATGCGTCACGCATGTTGCCCAGGGACTTCTGATAATCGCCGTTGATGCCGTCCTGCTTTTTCAGCAGCACAACATTGGCCGGGTTGGTAAAGCTACCCAAGAGCTTCTTTTGCTGCTCAAGGTAGATACCCAAATTCTTCTGCAACCGCTCGGTGCTGGTTTCATCCCCATTCGCCAGCATGAATTGCAGACGTGCGATACGCAGGTCTGTCAGCGTTCTGTTCAGCTTGGAAATCTCCGTCATCCAGAGGCTTCGCTGAATGACGCTTCCCAAACCACTCCAGCCGCTCCAGGCAAGAAACAGCGTCAATGCCAGTACCACACCGAACCCCAGCGTAAGCTTGCGCGTAACGCTGATATTCCCAAACCAGCTATTCATAAGTCCTTCCGTCAAATGTCGTTTTGAGTCACTCAGCTGGTGTGTTTGTTCTTTTTTGGGCCAGCCTATCTATCTATGCGGAAGGGCTATCGGCAGCTGCCGGGATAACTGAAGAAGGAAATACCACAAAAAATCTGACGGAATGCGTCAGGGGCAACGCCTACAGTGATATTTCGATACCGCCGCTTAGTAGTCGCGCCTGCTCAGCTGCACGTCCGTTAGATCGACACTGGGTGACAGAACCATGTGTCGATCAATCACTTGCCTGTCGAGTTCTTGAGGGAATAACCCATAAGCACTCTAGCCATAAGGCCTGTGCACTGCAGACAAGCGTAAAAAATTAGCTTTAATAGATCTGCTATTTGCTAATTAACTGAGCAAGAACATAAATCAGTTACGACAGCACAAACTTATCCATTTATAAAGCTCTTTTCTTCTACCCATACAAGCCTATCTTTCATAACGAACATCACACGCTGCTTTGTTTGGCGTTCTTTCAATTGATTTTTTATTCATTAAGTGACCACTCAGTCATCTGGATATAATCCAAACCAAGTCAAAAAATATTGAAAAGAATTAATGCCGTTTATCGGATTTTTTAGCCATACGTTATACTGATCCATTCATACAAGAGAGCCAATCAAATTATAAATACATTATTTATCAATAACTTATAATTAACATAACATGCGCTCATGCCATCACTTTTTTCATTTTGAATCTCAATTCAATATCACAAGAATGGCATTTAAAGAGACACCTCAAGCAAACAGTCAATACACCTGATTTAAAAAACGAGACGTTAATTCTATATTCGTATCAGGAAAAACGAATCTGGGCGTATCGTTAATCCTGCCTGGCTAAATCTCTAGATAAAGCGAAGGACCGGAATAATGCTCTCATCCAAACAACCTATTTTTTTATTAGTTTCGCTTTTTGTAGGGGGAGTCTGCGGTATTGCATACGCTGCCGAAGACACTGCATCGTCACAAGCCGCACAAAATGTTCAGAATGGCAGCGACCCACTGTTCATTTACCAGTGGCATTTACGCAATAGAGGGCAAAAGGTAATCGGTGATGTCACGCCACTTGCCGGCGTGGATCTGCGGATGGGTGTATTGCATGAGCTGGGTATACGAGGGAAGAACGTCATTGTTGGGGTGGTGGATGATGGCTTGGAAATACGTCATGAAGACTTGTCAGGTAACGTCGTGCCAAATGGCTCGAAGAACTTCGTAAACGGATCAAACGATCCGACGCCGAGTGTCGATACCGATGAACACGGCACCTCGGTGGCAGGCATCATTGCCGAAATGGGATGGAACGGAAAAGGAGGACGAGGCATCGCACCCGAGGCGAAGCTGAAGGGCTTTAACTTCCTGGCCAGCGATGCAGACCCGGCAAGCCAGGATGCAAACATTCTGTACGCCTGGGGCAGCGGCAACGAATCCAAGGATGTAGCCGTCTTCAATAATAGTTGGGGCAGCAGTACACCTTACTATCCTGCATTTTCTACTAGCGAGCAGGCCGCCTGGGAGCGTTTGATGCAGTCCATGCGTAATGGCAAGGGCGGAATTTATGTCAAGTCGGCAGGTAACTCCTTCAAGGAGTTCTTTACCTATACTGCGTTTGGCCGAGTCAATATCTGTTCTGAAAAGGCAGCCGAGCTAAATGTGACTTGCGCGTCTTCAACGGTTGATCCGAACAACAACCTGATCACGATTATTACCGCCGCCGCCGTGAATGCTCGAGGACTACGCTCGTCCTACTCTACAGCCGGATCGTCGGTGTGGATTTCAGGTTTTGGTGGCGAATTTGGCAATCAAAGGGCCTATAACCCGGACCTTACCAATGTACGGGAAGCGATCAGGCCGACCTACTATTCCCCTGCCATCGTAACCACTGATCTGATGGGCTGTTCACGCGGAGCCAATACCGCGAATACTGTTTCCAATGCCTTGGAAGGCAGTCAGTCGCCTATCGACAACTCCTGCAATTACTGGGGACGCATGAACGGCACCTCTTCAGCCGCACCTACAATTTCAGGGGTAGTGAGCCTGATGCTGGGCGCCAATCCCAAGCTGACCCAGCGTGATGTGAAATATATCCTGGCCAGCACTGCGCGGCCGCTTGATCCTTATCAGCCCGTAGTAAGCTACGGCGGCACAGTGATCGAGCCGGGATGGATCACCAACGCGGCAGGCCATCACTTCAGCAACTGGTATGGGTTTGGATTGGTGGATGCAACCGCGGCCGTCAATAAAGCCATGAGCTCCAAGCTACTGCCGGCGATGAAAGATACGCAGTGGAAAGCCTCTAGTGATCCTGCCAGCCCGATTGGCGGTGTGAATGCTCCGGCAACATTGCGCGTGCGGATCAATCAGAGCATCAAGGTTGAGACGGTACAGCTCAGCTTCCAGACCAGCCATATGAAGCCTTCAAACCTGAAGGCTGTTCTAACCTCGCCAAGCGGTACCAAAAGCTATGTCATGACGCCTTTCTCGACGCTATCGGATGTTACATCCGGGACCGGGTTCACCGTTTCACTGGCGGCGAGCAACGCGTTTCTGGATGAGCCGGCGACGGGTGACTGGACGCTTTCGTTAACGGATGTGGTTGATGCGGGGGGTAATGCCGCCAAGCTGCAAGACTTCAAACTTCGCGTGGTGGGGCACTGATCATGAAAATAGCCACTTTATTCTTCTTAACCGTTACCCTGGCTGCAACACCTCTGGTACAGGCGCAGACCACAGACGCGGCGCGCCTTCAGCAGGCGGCAACCGGGGCCAGCTTCAATGTCGGAAACACCCCGTTTCGCCTCGTGCCCAACGCAACGGTTCAGCGTATCGACTCCACTGCCTCTGCTCAAACGCCGTCAACCACGCAAAGCCAGAGCCGCCAGCAGACGCTACAGGCAGACAGCAATGTGGTGGGACAGATAGGGCCTTATGCGATCAGGCTGTCGCAAGGTAATCAGGCTCAGCTCAAATCGCAATCCGCGGCGGCAGCCAGCACTGCCTCAGGTCCGAGCGAGATGGGCGTCGCAGTGAACCTGACCTCTGGGCAAGCCGTGCTGGTGCCTCCGCGCCTGAAGGTATTTGTACAGGATGCGGCTGTTATCGAGCGGGTTGCAAAAGCTACTGGCGGTACGATGGTACAAGCCTCTTCGGCGGCAGGCATGGGCGTCATCCATTACAGTTCGGTAGACGCTGCTCAGTCAGCCCTGAGCAAGGTGAAGGGCATGCAAGGTGTGAACGACGTGTCACTGGATATCATCCAGGGCTTCATTCAAAAGCAGTAAGTCCATGCTAAACACCGCGCTGCCGTCAAGAGACGTTCAGCGCGGCGTTTATTTTCATGGTTAAACGTTACTGCTGGGTAATTGTTGCGCGGTTTGCCGTACCTGTTTGCGTAATGCCTGCCGTGTTGCCATAGAAGGTATCGCCACCCTGAGTAATCAGCGCCTGGTTGGCGATGCCGTTCTGGGTAAGCGACACTGAGTTTTGTGTCTGATATCCCACCTGATCGATCTGGGCGATATTCAGATCCCCGGTTTGGCTGTAGTTGATAGTGCTGGTGTCACTGTACTGGTTGATTTCAACGTCGTTATCATTGCCAACAGTGGAGCCAGAAAGGTTGGAGCCTCGTGTCCCTTGCACGACATAAAGCTCGTTATTCGAGCCTTCTTGTGAGACACCCAGGCCGCCAAACATATTGCTCTGTCTGACAGAGGCAAAATTGTTATCACCCGACTGAGATATCCCCCCGTTGGCGAACTCACGCGTGGACTGTTCCAGCGAAGCGCTGTTGCCATTGCCATATTGGCTAATGCCAGCACCACCACCGCCTGACTGTCTGAAGTAAGCCGTATTGTTATCGCCTTCCTGCGTAACACTGCCTGATGTGGTGCCGCCGTACTGCACAGCTTCGACCCAGTTGTTATTGCCACGAGAAGTAACACCGAGCACCGTATCAAACCCGTTTTGGGTTACGTGCATAGTATTGCCTGTTCCTTCCTGGGTGGCTCGCAAATCAGCGACTTGCGCTATTCCGCTACCCTGATTCAGCGTGGCCAGGTTCGAATCGCCCCGCTGCTCAAGCGCCACACTGTTATCTTGGCCGCCGCCCCCCTGGTAGATCTGCCCTTCGTTGGCAGAACCTTCCTGAGTAATTGATACCTGACCGTTATTGACCTGTTGCTGTTGGATAACCCCAATATGACTGCTTCCCAGCTGATTGATAGAGGCCTGGCTATTGATAGCGGTACCGGCCTGTTCAAGGGTTGCCGTGTTGTTTTCTCCGTCCTGCATAACGTCGGCAGTATTCACTTCAGCCCATGAGGGCATGGCGAAGGCCAGCAGGATGGCAGCAGCGAGCGGTTTCAAGCGGGACATACGATTTCCTTTCCTTGTATCCATAGGGGTCGCTAACTGGCGACCCGGTTAATCGACCAGATCAGCACCGGTTGGCGTGCTGAAGAATGGCGTGTTCCTGGCTATCCGTAACGCGGTATTGCCCTGCGGTAGATGAACCTTGTGCATGGCTTCCACCTGCGAGTGCATCACCAAGACGCCGGTCGATTCTTCAAGGAAAAGGCTAAATATAAAATCGATCCAAAGGATGTAAACGAACCGCTTTTGAGCCTTCTGGTATTAATTCCTGTTACGGCACCTTTGAGATGCATGGCTATTTGAGACTTTCGAACAGAACATGCATCTCGATAGGTGACTGTGCCGCCCAAGGGACCACGGCGAGCTGTTGGCGACTACGCAACGGTGGCGCTAGGTTGATAGCTGAGTCGCCGCGGCATAAAGCCGAACTCCAGCCGCGAAGGCTCTTTGAACATGGAGGCCAGGTTCTTTTCGATATTGCTGCACAGCGAGTTCATCTGGATCTGGTGCTGGCTGTTGGCAAACGGGGTTTGCAGATCGGTCCCGATCCGCTCGATCGCCAGCAACATGAAGCCTACGACGGTAGAAACCAGTGGCGTATACCACCCCATAGACGACACCAAGCCAACCGGAACGATCAGGCAGAACAGCGAAATGAACAGCCGCGGGAAATACACATAGGGAAAGGGTAATGGCGTGTTGGCAATACGCTCCATTCCACCCTGATGGTTCGAAATCTCCACGAGAGTAGATTCCATACGGGCCAGACGTATGCTGTCCAACCTACCCGCCTGGTACTCCTGCGCCACAATCGCTGCGGAGGCGTTCAGGATATCGTTGGGAAAGTTATTGGTGTCATGTCGGCGGGCAAACTCATCGGCAGGTAGCAGCGTCGCGACATCCGCGGGGCAAGCTTGGCCCTTGAGGTGAGCGGAAAGCGCCTTGAGGTAGGCCACGTGTCGGCGAAACAGCAGCGCTTTGATTGGATTTCGCCTATCGTCTTGATCATCAATCAAGGTCAGTACCTGGCGACCAAAACTCCGTGAACTGTTCACCATGGCGCCCCACAAGGTACGTGCTTCCCACCACCGGTTATAGGCGCTTGTATTGCGAAAGCTGATCAGGACGACCAGCGCTGAACAGAGCAGCGTCAGCGGCATAAGAGGCAGGTTTAGCCGATTGTTCATCAGCAACATCGAATCGGCCGTAACGATGACATCCCAGATAAACAACCAGAACAGCGGCCAGCCGACGTAGGAAAAAACCTTGTGCATCCAGGTCAGCGTTCTCGAAATCCGAGCAATCATGAAACGACTCCCTTGGTGACTGATCTGGAGATCAGTGGCTGTATATCGTTCAGAACGGCGTTAACGCAGCTGCTGCCGGGTTTTCCGCGTGTCGTCAGCAAAAGCCAGGACCCAAGTTGTCCAGATAGATATAGGTGATCTCATGTGATGCATCCTCAATGCAGCTTTTGATGTGATCACGCTAACGAGGCTGGCTTAATTCTTCCTTAAAGGTTGCAAAATGTTTTAAATCAGGATGAATAGTCGTTATCCAATGGACATAAGAGGCATGCATCCACATGGCGCTCACTGCGTTCTTGAACGGCCTGAACTTCTTTCTTGCGGATGTTCGTGACGGGCTTGGCCCATTCCTTGGAATCTTTCTTCAGCAACAGGGCTGGACCGCGGACCGAATAGGACTGGTCATGACACTAGGCGGGTTAGCCGGCTTGCTCCTGACCACACCGCTGGGAATGCTGGTGGACGCACTACAGGCCAAGCGCGGTATTGTTGCATGGGCTGCTTTGTGCATTCTTGTGGCCTGCGCCCTCAATTATTTTCTACCTACTTTTCTCTTTACCAGCATCGCGCAGATGGTTGCCGGTATCGCCGGTGCCGCTATTCCACCCGCCATTGCAGGACTTACCCTGGGCCTTGTAGGAACACGAGGGTTCGACCATCAGCTAGGTCGAAATGAAGCGTTCAACCATGGTGGTAATGCCTTTGCTGCAATCGGCGCTGGCGTATTCGGCTACTGGTTTGGCCTGGGCGCTGTATTCGTCCTGATGGGCGTTCTGACATTGGCCGCCTTGTATATGCTAGCCAGGATACGGGCTGACCAGATTGATCACGAGGCAGCCCGCGCTGGCTCGCCGGATCATGCGCAAAAGCTTTCCTGGTCAGCCCTTTTCCGCAACCGCTCCCTTCTAACCGTGGCAGTTACAGTGCTGCTCTTTCACCTTGGCAATGCGGCAATGCTCCCGCTGCTGGGCCAGGCAATGGTAGCGCGCGGCACCGCTGGCGACCCCAGTGCCTATACTGCGGCTACGGTAATCGTGGCTCAGGCCACCATGATCGTCATGGCACTGCTGGCGGCCAGATTGGCCCAGACCAAGGGCTATTACATCGTGTTTATACTGGCACTGTTGGCCTTGCCTCTTCGCGGCCTGCTGGCCTCATTCATCCAGGCACCCTGGGTTCTGATCCCTGTCCAGTTGCTCGACGGTATTGGTGCGGGCTTGCTGGGCGTAGCCGTACCGGGGTTGGTAGCCCGCATTCTGGATGGTTCCGGGCGATTCAACACCGGCCTTGCTGCCGTCATGACAGTACAGGGCATCGGTGCTGCCTTGAGTACCAGCCTGGGCGGATTTTTCGCAGCCCGTTACGGCTATGCTGAAGCGTTTAAAATACTGGCGCTGGTCGCCAGCGCAGGTGTGCTGTTGTGGCTCTGTGCGTCTTCCTGGATGTACCCTCTCTGCACGCAGCAAATAGCGCCTCGTGGTGCCAAGCAATGAGTCCGTCCGGCTGCTCAATCAGAGGGGTCATAACGTGTTTCACATTCGCAAGGCAAACCGCGCAGACACGGCGGACACCTGGACAGTCCGCTGTGAGGCCATTCGTCATCAATGCCCATCGTCCTACAGTGACGAGCAGATCCGGATCTGGACCAGTGGCACCTTTACGCAAAGCTATGAAAATGATGTCGAGGACCATTTCCATGTCCTGGTCTCGGATGAGCGCATCATCGGAACAGGTATGGTTGACCTGACATCCGGCAAGATCGACGCAATCTTTGTATTACCCCACTACATGGGACAAGGGGCTGCGCGCCAGATGCTGGAGCATCTCGAAACGCTTGCCGTTCAGGCAGACCTGGACTACCTTCACCTGGATGCAACCCTGAACGCGGCGCCGTTCTATCGAAAGTGTGGTTTTGTAGGTGAAAAGGTATCCACTTACCATTCGCCTCGTGGTCTTACGCTGGACTGTATACCGATGTACAAGATGCTTCGGCCAACCGGAGATATCCCTCGGTAAAGCCACAGATAAAAGTCTGCCAACGCACCACAACAGAGATCGTCCACGCATGTTAACCATTCGACGTGCACAACCTGACGATGCCGGCTACCTCCAACGGCTATACAGCCAACTTGTGGACAGTGCGTTCATTACTGTGCTTCCGGCTCGTCTGGAGGAGCTTCAGCATGATCCTGTCCATGAGCTTTTAGTGGCCGAATATGGCGGCACCGTTATCGCCAGCGCGTTGCTGATCTTCTGCAAGGATGCAATGTTTGGTTTTCAACCGTTTGCGGTGGTAGAGAATGTAATCGTTGACGAGGCGCAACGCGGAACGGGCGTCGGCAGGCAGCTGATCAGAGCCATCGAGCAACGCTGTATCAAAAAGGATTGCTCTAAGATCATGCTAATGAGTTCAATACACCGGACTCAGGCCCACGCCTTCTTCGAGCGGGCAGGCTTCAAGGGTGACAGCAAGCGCGGCTTCGTCAAATATCGGCGAGACTTGCTGGCATCTGGCTTGCCACCTGACTAGTCAAGCCAGACGCAGAATCATTGCCCCTATAGCCATGACACATACCGCCGCAATTCGACCCCGACTCATGCGCTCTTTCAGAACAAGCACGGAGATGAGCGCCGCAAATATAATCGAGGTCTCTCGCAAGGCAGCGATAACGGCCACAGGCGCCAGGGTCATCGCCCAAAGCGCCAGGCCATAAGACGCCAATGTTCCAGCTCCCCCTACCAGTCCCACCAGCCATTGAACGCGGAAAAATGATACGAAGGCATGGGCATTGCGCCAAAGCATCCAGGCCGTCATAACCGCGCCTGTCAGAAGAAAAATCCATAGGGTATACGCCAGCGGTGCACCCGACATTCTGACGCCCGCCCCGTCTACCAATGTGTAAGTAGCAATAACCAAAGCGTTAAGTAGCGCCAAACCCACCCCTGCCCTATGACTGGAGACACGTCTGCGCGCCATCAACAAAATACCCAGACAAATCGTGCCGATACCCACCCAGGCCGTCGTGCTCAGATGCTCGCCTAATCCCACCGTGCTGATGACCGCTACCAGCAGCGGCGCCGTTCCCCGCATCAACGGGTATGCCAGGTTCATTTCAGCGACGCGATAAGTCTGTGCCACCAGGTTGTAATACACTACCTGCAGTACAGCAGATGCTCCAATGAAACCCCAGCTGGGCGCTGCCGGCGGAGGGACAAATGGCAGGATCAAGGCTGCTATCAATGCCGCTGCAGCGGTAATCACTGCAGTGATAAGGATCTTGTCGCTTCCACTTTTGACGATTGCATTCCAAGTGGCATGCAAGGCCGCCGCGAACAAGACGACACCATAAACGGTTACAAGCATCTGTACCTCTGCAGGATGATTGGGCCTGTCGCACCAACGACTCAACCGCTTCAGGCGTAACGTTCACGCGCGGCGCTTTTGATTGCCTCCAGAAATGCGCGCACTCGCTGGGGCAGCTGAGTACTGGCATAAACGGCATGTATCTGTGGGTCATGCCCGGTTGAGGAAGTCAGTCGATAATGGCTGCATACCCGGACTAAACGTCCCGCCTGCACCGCCGGTTCTGCAAGCCAGTCCGCCAGCCGGCAGATACCAAGACCTTGGACAGCAGCGTTATATAACGCTACGCCTGAACTGAGACGGTAACGGGGCTGGGCCTTATAACGGACCTGGACATCGCCCTGCCTGAAATACCAATCCTTGAGAATTCTTGGGGAGGTATGCATCAGCAGGTCATGCTCGACAAGCGCCTCGGGCGCTTCAGGCACACCACGTATGGCGAGATATGTCGGACTTGCATAAAGGTAACGCCGATAGCTCCACAACGGCGCGCCGATCAGCTCGCTGGGATAGGCAAAGCCTCCACGAATGGCAAAATCCAGTTTGTCGGCAATAGGATCATGCGCCGCATCGCTTACCTGTATATCGATGCTGATCTGGGGGTTCCGCCGCCCAAACTCCGCCATGACGCTGGGCAAGAAATCCATCATCAAGCTTTCAGGGGCGGAGCAGCGAATCCACCCTTGCGCCAACGTACCCTGTACCGAGAGTGATTCCTCTGCCTCGGCCTGCAGCGACAGCATCTGCCTGGCATAGCCATAATACGCTTCCCCCGCCTCTGTCAATCGGACCTGCTTTTGTGAGCGCTGCAAAAGCTCATGCCCCAGCTGTGCCTCAAGGCTTTGTATGGCCCGCGTCACTGTACTGGGAGAGCGTCCCAGCAGGCGCGCCGCACTCACGAAACTATGGCGATCCACTACTGCGCAAAAGGCCTGTAGTTCCCATAACTGAGCCAGTGACATACCGCCTTCCTTGTTGCGATTTCTGCAATACCACATTGCAACACAAAACCCGGCATTGCTCTATCGTATCCGTCTCGCGTCATCAAAGGATGTTGAAATGGATGTAGTGTTGGATCCCACCTTTCTGCTATTACTCGGGCTGGTTGCCTTTGCGGCAGGCTTTATCGATACGCTGGCAGGTGGCGGCGGGCTGATTACCGTGCCTACCTTGATGCTAGCTCAGATCCCACCGGTACAAGCCATTGCAACCAATAAACTCCAGAGCACCTTTGGGGCGCTAATCGCCACATTGACCCTGCTTCGTAAACGCAAGATCGCCTGGGCAGATGTCAAAAAGCCCTTCTTGACCTCCTTTATTGGCGCAGCCGTGGGCGCCGTGGTTATTCAGCGTGTAGATGCCTCCGCTCTTGAAGTCCTGGTGCCTTTCATATTGGGTGGTATTGCGTTGTACTTCCTGCTTGCGCCAGGCGCAGGTACTGTTGAGCGCAAGCCGCGAATGGGGGATCGGCTGCACCGTCTCCTGGTTGTCCCCCTTATCGGGTTTTACGACGGTTTTTTCGGTCCTGGCACGGGCTCATTCTTTTCACTCAGCGAGGTAGCCTTGCGGGGCCGCGACCTTATTACCGCTACGGCAACTGCCAAGTCCCTTAACCTGGCGAGCAACCTTGCATCCCTTGCAATCTTCATCATGGGCGGCAAGGTACTTTGGCTGGTAGGTGGCATCATGGCAGTCGGACAGCTTGTGGGTGCCTATCTGGGCTCACTGGCCGTTATCGGTGGCGGTGCCCGACTGATCAGGCCTCTCATCGTAGCCATCTGCTTTGTAATGATTGGCCGTTACCTTTATCAAAACGGTTACCTGTCTTCTATAGCGCATGTATAAGATCGCACTCAGAGACCATGCAGAGCGAGCCCAGCCATGATGAGCAACAGGATTCCGCACAGGGCATGGCTGGCTCTATGCCAGTTTGGCGAGCTGGCACGCCGGAATCCCTCAACAAGCGCTGCCGTCAGAAAGCAGCACAAAATGGAGGCACTCATGACTCCGCTAAAGAACATCGCTGTGTTTGCAATACTGGGAGTGTCGCCTGTTATACCCGACAAGGCGCTTCCCAACGCACCCCAATACACAATGTTTTTTGGATTAGTCAACGAGATGGCAGCACCCGCCATCAAGGCGCCCTGCTGCGGTTGACCTGATTTACTTGTACCGACCGGCAGGCGCCACGCATCCTTGAGACTCTGAACGCCTAGCCAGGCCAGATAAACCGCACAGAGTAGCGTTAGGGGTATGCGAATCGGCTCATGGCCCAGCAGGACTGACAGCCCTACCAACCCTAATACAGCCCACACGGCGTCGCCCAGCAAAGATCCTACCTGAACCATTAGGGCCGGCCTGAAACCATTGGACAAGCCACGACGCAACGTTTCAGCCAGGACAGGTCCAGGCGAAAGGCAGAACGCAGCGCCAAACAAAAAGGCCGATAGGAAGATTGTCAGCATATCAGGCGTCTCGGAAAGAAAGGGCGATCAGTATGGGTTGCCCCTGCTCAATAATCTTGAACAGGATTGCAGGACCTGTAGAGGCGTTGATATTGGCCAGGCGGTATTCCATAAGCCGAACGAAAGTGGCGACTCAAGTGGCTCTGATCAGCAAAGCCAAGCGTATAAGCAACATCCGTGGCGGGCATACCCTGCCGCAGCAGTCCCCGTGCTCGCCGCGTTCTCAGCTGCATGGCCCATTGATGTGGGCTCAACCCCGTTTCCTTTTGAAATGTCCTCAGCAATTGATACTTGGATCGCTGGGTCAAAAGGGCTAGTTCGTCCAAAGTAGGCATTTGCGCCAAGGAGTCGGCAAGACACTCCTGAATACGAAGAACCACCTCTGGCTCGGCTGAATGCGTGGTCAGTGCAACACCACTCAGCTCCGTGATCTCTGCGAGTAACAGGACCAACGCCTGATGAACGTGTGGGTTGCTCATGGAGCTGCCTCGTAACGCCATTTGCACCACGCAGGCAAAGCGGTTTGCAATGGCTGGCTGATAAAGCAAAGGACGCTCGAACTCAACTTGATTGACCCCAAGGCTTTGGGCCAGCCAGTCCGCCGATACATAAAGCCCTACGTAGCGCCAGAAGGCTCCCTCATGGGCCCCGCCGCCTTGTATTTGGCCGGGGTTATACAGAGTGATGGATCCCTTGCCGGCATTGAATATCCTGCCATCCAGCCAGATGTGCTCCTCGCCTTCCAAATTAACGCCAATTACACACTCATCATGGCTGTGCTTGGCGAATCGGTGACCCGTACCGCTGGCATCCACCAGCTCAACGGGACCTGACCAGGCATGCCGCAGGGTAAGCACGTCTTATAGACTCTCATCCGATTTGAAGAGACTACAGCTTAAGCCAAACGAACGTACGATAGGTTGATTGGATACCCGCTCGCGTTCGGACCTACTGTTTCAGCTGATGTTCGGGGTTCTCGCTTTCTGCCTGCTCACCCCCGGTTGCATTGAACGTATCCCAGTCTTCACCAAACAGCTCAACCGGATGCATGGTACGGCTGGCGCCATTACCGCAGGCTAACGAGTTTGCAGGACAATACATATCGCACCCCCAACAGATGCGCTCCGGATGCTTAGGCTGCAGAGGAAATTTCTTGGCCATCCGAGACTCCTGAACGTATGAGGTGAACCCCTAACGTATCGAAATCTGGATAAACGTTTTTGATCTCGCTCAAGTGTTACGACGATTATAGCGGTGTTGATACCCACCCAATGATATAACCCTACTGTGTGACTTGTAGCAGCTTGGCATGCTACGACTGTCTAAGGACTCATCGCACACCAGCGAACAGCCATACATTTTGTTCGATAGAAGTCGATGCTGACGATGTATCAATGGATTTAAACGTTGAGACAATGGGGTTTGCACGAGGGAATGCATACGTGCCCACTTCATAGGCAAACGCTGACTTATCAAATGCAACCACAAACTATGTAGTGATCGTTTTGAGGGCCAGGATTTGGTTATGAGGCCACATGCCAGGAAACCTTTAAAGGTAACATTTACACGTTATAATCCTGAACGGTTTGTCAGAACTATTACACAACTGTCTGACTTTTTAGTCTGGTTGAGTCGGTAGCATGTACGATAAATCCATGCCTGCCGGTATACCTAACCAAGCAATAGCGGCTATCTCAATGCTCAGGTTGCCAAACCTTAAAGATACGCCAACCATGGCACTTCACTGATTCAATACCTTCGACGTAACTAAGTGATTGAAAAGCCGAATTTTCTAACTATTACTCACTGGTCACCTATCTGGAATGAATGATAGCGCTTTTACTGTAGCGTCAAGTTGACTTCATCTGTAAACTTACCGCCCACCTTGAAGCTATGGACTGGCTTCTGTGAAAGATTATGGATGATCTGGGAAAGATTTCTCTTGCATTGCTTGCTCTCATGGCAAATAGCAGCTCTGCGCAATCATCTGTTCTTTTACTGATTCCCTATCCTGAACTTCATTGTTTTTTAGGATGCTGGCGTTTTACGCCAGGCTTGTATAAGGAAGATGTAACACATGGAATGGTATCTCTCGGTAGTCAGTAACTACGTCAAGTTTGATGGCCGTGCTCGACGGAAAGAATATTGGATGTTCGCCCTGTTCAGCGCGATCATTACCGTTATGCTTGCCGTTGTAGATGGAGTAATTAGCTGGGGCCCTTGGTTATGTGGTGTCTATACCCTGGCTATGATTCTTCCAAATGTGGCCGTCACTATCCGACGCCTTCATGATACCAACCGAAGCGGTTGGTGGGCTCTTATCAGTGGCGTTCCAGCAGTAGGCGGAATCATTTTCCTGGTGCTTATGTGCCTGGAAGGAGATCTTGTCGATAACCGCTTCGGGCAGAACCCTAAAAACGTCTAAGCCTAATATAGGGTTATGCAATTGAAGTTTTGAAAACCGCTCATTGCGTACCAGATCGGACATGAATTGATCATGTCCGATTATGCTCCATCTACTTTCCTTGATTGCTCGTCAAAAATATCCCCTGCTAAATAACAGGCACCTCATGCGCAGATAAGAACAGTCTTATCTTCCAAGGTTATTTAATTCACGAGTAGCAACAGTGTTGAAAACGATAGCGCTTACACTAATGGGTGCGTTTTGATAGGCAGGCTTGTTGGTGGTGCGTTTCTATGGGTTGGACGCCAGCCCAGGGTATCGGCGGTAAACATTCAAACCCCAGGCGGCCAGTTAGATATAAGCCGAGATTACGCTTACTTAAATTCCACGACGATTATTGATTGCCGTCAGCCCTTTCACGATTCGATAAATCGTCCAGATTGCCCAGCCAAGCAGCACGAACCATCCGATGATAAGCAGGGTTGAAGCAAACCCCAGTACAAGCCACAGAAGCCCCCACCAGAATGTACGAATCTGATAATCCAGGTGCGAACGAGAAATCGGATCTGCCGTATCTCTGTTGACATAGGCCAGGATAAGTCCAATCAGCGCGGTAACGCCGTTGAAGAAACCTACGATGTACAGAACATAGACGATGCCAGCCATATTCGAATTGCTGACAATCGGCTGCTGCAATGGAGCAGGCTGGACGGTTTGATTGATATCGGTCATGGCTAAGTCCTTTTAATGATCAGGTGAAACGCGCACTCCAAATGCGCCTGTGCACATGATAATACGTTCCAGGACATCAAACTACCCTGGCCTCTGTATTAGCAACCTGAAGAGTTGTTCTCGGAACATTTGACGGCCGTATTGAGGCGTTTTGACAAGCGATGGCGTCAGCCGGAATGCTTACCCTTTACCGAAAGGCTGAACCTAAAACGGCAATGTCATTGATCTTGGTCCGGGCTTGACAGTAGCGCATGTACCTTTCGTACGACTCAATGTTCTTTGGCTCCCTATGTGTTCTTTAAACGGTAAATAGACACCCCTAAGCGCAAATAACCACACAAAAAAAGCGTGTAATTACAAGAGCCTAGACGTATCTATCTTCCAACGTCCTCAAGTGCATGCTCGCCACAAAACGTGCCAACTTGCTTCGCTCGACCAATACCGCTTATCGGAATTAAACACTCCTATTCGCGAAGCAAAATAGTCGTTGCTAGGCTCGAAAGGACCGAGACAAGGGAGCCGACGTTTTGAGCCAGTTCGTTGATCGACTACTGTTCTTCAAAAAGTACAAGGGATCTTTCTCGGAAGGTCATGGAGTAACCACTGACGAAAATCGCGCCTGGGAGGACAATTATCGGTCCCGCTGGCAAAGCGAGAAGATCGTACGATCTACCCATGGCGTCAATTGCACAGGCAGCTGTAGCTGGAAGATCTATGTCAAAAATGGATTGGTGACCTGGGAAACTCAGCAGACCGACTACCCGCGGACCCGTCCTGATCTTCCCAACCATGAGCCGCGTGGCTGTCCCCGTGGCGCCAGTTATTCCTGGTATCTCTACAGCAGCAACCGCATCAAATATCCGATGGTACGCGGTCGCCTTCTTGCGCTTTGGCGCGAAGCACGCAAGACGCTTTCCCCTGTTCAGGCCTGGGAATCCATCCAGGGCGATGCTGCCAAACGGCGGAGTTACCAGGAAGTGCGAGGCTTGGGTGGCTTCGTACGAGTGGATTGGGATGAGATCAACGAACTTATCGCCGCTGCCAACATTCACACAATCAAGGCCTGGGGGCCTGATCGGGTGGTCGGGTTTTCACCGATTCCCGCCATGTCGATGATCAGCTATGCGGCCGGCACACGCTATCTCAGCCTGATCGGAGGCACGTGCCTGTCCTTTTACGACTGGTACTGCGACTTGCCACCCTCATCACCTCAGACCTTTGGCGAGCAGACAGACGTTCCGGAAAGTGCAGACTGGTACAACTCTGGCTATCTGCTGCTCTGGGGCTCCAATGTGTCCATGACACGGACGCCCGATGCTCACTTCTACACCGAAGCCCGGTATCGCGGGGCCAAAAGTGTGGTGATCGCGCCAGACTTCATCGAGGTGGCCCGCTTCGCCGACTTGTGGCTACATCCCAAGCAGGGCACCGACGCGGCCCTTGCCCTGGCCATGTGTCATGTAATCCTCAAGGAGTTCTTCGTCGACCGGCAAGTGTCTTACTTCCAGGAATACGTCCGTCAATACTCAGACCTGCCCTTCCTGATTGTGCTCGAACCTCATCCCGAAGGGCTCGTTGCTGGCCGCATGCTTCGTGCCGCCGACTTTGCCGATAACCTCGGCCAGGACAACAACCCCGACTGGAAACCCGTTGTGATTGACGAAATGACCGATGCTATCGTAGCGCCACAGGGCAGCGCCGGGTTCCGCTGGGGTCAGAAAGGCAAGTGGAATCTGGAACCCAAGGATGGCGCCAGCGGAGCAGAGATCTCCCCGCGCCTCACTCTGCTAGGCGAGGCGACTGCAACCGTTGCTTTCCCCTACTTTGGCAGCGAAGGCAAGTTTGGTCTTACTGACCATGCCCCTATTCAGAAACGCCGGATACCTGTACGTCGTGTGACGCTCAAGGACGGACGCGAGGTCGAAATCACGACTGTGTTCGACCTGATGCTTGGCAGCTATGGCGTCAGTCGCGGACTGGGCGAGGACGGCGCAAGCAGTTTTGACGAGAATATTCCAGGAACGCCCGCCTGGCAGGAGTCGATCACAGGCGTTCCGCGGGATCGTTGCATTGCCGTAGCTCGTGGTTTTGCAGCCAATGCCGAAGCGACCCAAGGACGTTCCATGGTGATCCTCGGTGCGGGCTTGAACCACTGGTACAACATGGACATGACCTACCGCGGCATCATGTCGATGCTCATCCTGTGTGGTTGCGTAGGGAAGTCCGGAGGCGGCTGGGCGCATTACGTCGGGCAGGAAAAGCTGCGGCCTCAAGCCGGCTGGCTGCCGGTCGCGTTTGCGACAGACTGGTCGCGTCCCCCACGGCAGATGAACGGGACGAGTTTTTTCTATGCCCACACTGATCAGTGGCGCTATGAGCGTATGGAGTTACGCGAGCAGATCTCGCCACTGGCAGATCCCACGGCGTGGTCTGGAACCATGCTCGACTGCAATGTTCGAGCCGAGCGCATGGGGTGGCTGCCCAGTGCGCCGCAGCTCAAGACCAATCCCTTGCATGTAGCGCGTGCCGCACGCGCTTCAGGCCAAGACCCGGCTGCGTACGTGGCCGACGCCCTTCATGCAGGCTCCCTGCAAATGGCCTGCGAAGATCCAGACGCGCCCGAGAATTGGCCACGCAACCTGTTCGTCTGGCGCTCCAATCTGCTCGGCGCTAGCGGCAAAGGTCATGAGTATTTTCTGAAACACCTGTTAGGTGCACGCAACAATGTACTTAACGAGGAAAGCGATCAGCGGCCCGAAGAAGTGGTTTACCGAGAGCAGGCTCCAGAGGGCAAGCTAGACCTGTTGGTTACCATCGATTTTCGCATGAATACCACCACGCTCTTCAGCGATGTGGTCCTGCCAACTGCCACCTGGTACGAAAAGGCTGACCTCAACACCTCCGACATGCATCCTTTTATCCATCCACTGCAAGCCGCGGTGGACCCGGTTTGGGGCGCACGCACGGATTGGGCCATTTTTCGAGAACTGGCGAATACGTTCCAGCGGCTTGCGCCTGGTCAACTGGGCGTTGAGGAAGACGTAGTGCTGACCCCAACCCTGAAAGACACGCCATCCGAACTGTCCCAGCCCTATGGAGGGCAAGACTGGAAGCATGGAGGACCGGCTGGCATTCCAGGGCGCACCATGCCTGCTGTTACCCTGGTTACCCGCGACTATCCCGCAACTTACGACCGCTTTGTCAGCGTGGGTCCCCTGCTTGAGGAACGCGGTAACGGTACCAAGGGCATGGTGTGGGATACGAAGGCGGAGGTGGCACACTTGCGTGACGTCAATCTACCTGACCCCGGCGCAAACAATCGCCCACGCATGCGGTCGGATCTCGACGCGATCGAAACGGTGCTGGCGCTGGCACCCGAAACCAACGGACAGGTAGCCTATAAAGCCTGGCAGGTCCTCTCGGAGGTAACCGGCCGTGATCACACTCACCTGATTGAACGACGTGCCGGTGAAAAGATCGAGTTCCGTGATATCGCCGCCCAGCCCCGCCCCATCCTGACATCGCCGGTCTGGTCGGGCATCGAAAGCCATGAGATCTCCTACAACGCTGGCTGGACGAACGTGCACGAGCTGATCCCATGGCGAACACTAACCGGACGCCAACAGCTCTATCAGGACCACCCCTGGATGCGGGATTTCGGCGAAGGCTTCGCCACGTATCGCCCTCCGATCGATACGCGCTCGGCGTCTCTTGAGCTTGCTCAGGCGCATGACAACGGCAATCCGCCGCTTGCCCTCAACCTCCTCACACCTCACCAGAAATGGGGCATCCATAGTACCTATACCGAAAATCTGATCATGCTTACCTTGGCGCGGGGTGGGCCAATCGTCTGGATCAGCGAGCGTGATGCCGCCAAGGCAGACATTGAAGATAACGACTGGATTGAAGCATTCAACCGCAATGGTGCACTGGTCGCACGCGCGGTCGTCAGCCAACGCATACCTGAAGGGGCCGCGTTCATGTACCACGCGGCCGAGCGTACGGCAAATGTGCCGGGCAGCGAGGTTACGCAGAATCGCGGCGGTATACACAACTCCGTCACCCGTGTTGTGCTTAAGCCCACGCATATGATTGGCGGCTATGCCCAGCTGTCCTGGGGATTCAACTATTATGGCACCGTTGGATCGAACCGGGACGAGTTTATCGTGCTGCGCAAGATGAGAAACGTCGACTGGCGCGATCGACCGCTGTCCGAAAAGATCGCCGTGATGAAAACCGAAGAGGAATCTCGCGTGGAAGGGCAGCGGACATGAAGGTCAGGGCGCAGATCGGCAAGGTTCTCAATCTCGACAAATGCATTGGTTGCCACACCTGCAGCGTGACCTGTAAACAGGTCTGGACGACCCGCCAGGGAATCGAATACGCCTGGTGGAACAACGTAGAAAGCAAACCGGGCATTGGCTTTCCTAAAGACTGGGAAAACCAGGAGCGCTGGCGTGGTGGTTGGGTGCTTGGCAAGGGCGGCGAACTGCGACCGAAGACCGGCGGCAAATGGCGGATTCTGTCCAAGATATTTGCCAATCCGGAGTTGCCGGAAATCGATGATTACTACGAGCCGTTCGATTACGAATATTCCTATATTCATGGCGTAGGTGAAAGCGAGGCTGCCCCAACGACTCAGCCGGTTTCGATTGTGACTGGCGAGCGGATGGAAAAGGTCAGCTGGGGGCCCAATTGGGAAGAGTCACTCGGTACCGAGTTTCACAAACGCTCGCAAGACTACAACTTCAAGGAAGTCGAGAAAGCGATCTATGGAGAGTTTGAAAACAGTTTTCTGATGTTCCTCCCTCGTCTGTGTGAGCATTGCCTGAACCCTACTTGCGTTGCCGCGTGCCCGTCAGGGGCTATTTATAAGCGCGAAGAAGATGGCATTGTCCTGATCGATCAGGAGAAGTGCCGCGGCTGGCGCATGTGCGTAACCGGGTGCCCTTACAAGAAGGTTTATTACAACTGGCATACGGGCAAGTCCGAGAAGTGCATCTTCTGTTATCCGCGCATCGAGAGCGGTCAGCCGACCGTGTGTTCGGAAACCTGCGTAGGCCGTATTCGCTACCTGGGCGTGATGCTATACGACGCCGACCGAATTCTTGAAGTCGCCTCCCAAACCAATGTTCAGGATTGCTATCAGGCGCAGCTGGACATCTTTCTTGATCCGCACGACCCGGCTGTAATCGAGCAGGCTCGCAAAGACGGCGTGTCGGATAACTGGATCGAGGCGGCCCAGCGCTCGCCCGTTTATAAAATGGCCTGTGAGTGGAAGGTGGCCTTCCCGCTTCACCCTGAATACCGAACCGTTCCGATGGTCTGGTACATCCCTCCCCTGTCGCCGATTCAGGAGGCGGCCGATGCAGGCGCCCTGGCTACCCTTGAAGGCATCCCGGATGTAGACAGCCTGCGTATCCCGGTCCGCTACCTGGCTAACCTGCTGACGGCGGGAAAAGAGGAGCCCATCCGCGACACGCTACGCAAGCTGCTGGCGCTGAGAGCCTACATGCGTCGGCGCAATATCGAAGGGATTGTCGATACCACCATGCTCGATGCGGTCGGTCTGACAGAGCGACAGGCCGAAGAGATGTACCGCGTAATGGCAATCGCCAACTACGAGGACCGGTTCGTGATCCCGACCTCGCATAAGGAAGTGGCCGAAAATGCTTACGACCAGCGCGGCATTGCCGGCTTCCATTTCGGGCAGATGACTTCCGAAGGGAACAGCCGTTTCATGCTGTGGGGCCAGGACACCCGCAAGACCCGGGGTGAGCGCTTCCCTCTCGACAGGAAGTAACGTGATGATAACGTGCAAGGCACTTGCCGGACTGTTGCTTTACCCCGACCAGGCCCTCATGGAGGCCCTGCCGGATATTCGATATATCCTGAATGACTCACCGCTACCCGTCACACAGCGTGACCAGGTCATCGCCTTTTGCGACCATCTGGCAGCGACTGACCCTATACAGGCGCAAGGGAATTATGTGTCGCTGTTTGACGGTGGCTCACGCGCCCTCTCGCTCTATCTATTCGGTCATGTGCACGGTGACTCACGGGACCGGGGCCAGGCCATGGCCAACCTCGTCGAAGACTATCGGGCCGTTGGGCTAGAGCTGTCAGGCGATGAGTTGCCCGATTTTCTACCGGTCTTTCTGGAATACGTTTCGTGTCATGCACCCTCCGACGCCGCCGTCCTACTCGGTGAGATTGTAGAGATCGTTGCGCTTCTGGCCAGTCGTCTCGAGAAACGCGGAACACCGTATGCTGCAGTGCTGCGCGCTATCGAGGCGTTAGGCTCACGGCCAGCAGACACCGAGGTAGTCGCCTCCAGACTGGCCGAGGGAGAACAGGAGGATACCCCTGAAGCACTGGATGCCCGCTACGAAGAAGCACCTGTCAGCTTCATGGAGCCCGCAGTTGCCGATAGTGCCTGCTCGAACGCAGCCGCCTTGGTTGCACAGTTCGAACGTGATGTGCAGGTTTCACCCATCCGTCTCATAGAACGCTAGAGGTATGCCGCATGAATTGGCTCAACCAGTTCCTGTTCGGGTTTTACCCGTACCTGTGCATGATCTGTTTTTTTCTCGGCAGTTGGGCACGATTTGACCGCAGCCAATTCTCCTGGCGAAGTCAGTCCAGCCAGTTTTTGAGACGCCGCCAGTTGGTCTGGGGCAGTAATCTCTTTCACATCAGCATTCTGGGCCTTTTTGTCGGCCATACTGCAGGATTACTCACCCCGCCTGAGGTCTACCATGCGCTCGGCCTGACCGTGAAAGCCAAGCAGATCCTAGCTATCGTGACGGGTGGTGCGCTCGCCGCCCTCGGCGTAGTGGGCGGAATTTTGTTGATCCATAGGCGCCTGACGGATGCCCGCATTCGCCAGACCAGCAAGCCGACCGATATCTTCATCCTGCTCTTCATCTTCTTCCAACTCTGCCTCGGGATCAGCACGCTGCCCGAATCGTCGCAAAATCTGGACGGCACCTACATGCTGGTGCTTGCCGAGTGGTCTCGCAGCATTCTCTTGTTCCGCCCGGGCTCGGCGCAGCTGGTGGCCGACGTGCCTTGGGTCTATAAGCTGCATCTGGTTTGCGGTATGACGCTGTTCCTTCTTGTGCCTTTTACCCGGCTCGTCCATGTCTGGTCTGCGCCTGTCTGGTACCTGGGCCGCCCTGGATGGCAGATCGTTCGCAAGAACGCCAACATTTCCAAGGAGGGCGTATGACGCCTTCCCAGCATATGCTCTGGCTGTTATCCGGTGTTCTGTTCATGGAGGCAGCCCTGGCAGCGGGCGCTGCCGATGATGTAGCGCCGCAGCCGGGGATCGCGCCATTCGGGGATCAGATTGCCGAGCAGCGATTGCCGCTTTACCACCGTGTTGCGCCGCTGGTGGCTATCGCTGGACCGATTGAGGACGAGGGTGTGGTTGAAGCCAAGCGCGTAGGTTTCGCCATGATTGTGGATCTGAGGCCAGCGGAAGAAATCGCATCCGAAAAACAACATGCGGAATTCGCACGCATCCGCTACGCCAACCTTCCCGTTCAGGACCTGCCGACACAGGAGCAGGTCAAGCAGTTTTCGGACTTGCTGGCCGATCGCAGTAACCTACCGCTGTTACTGCACGGAGGAACTACCGACCAGCCCGGTGCCATGTGGGCCTTGTACAGGGCCTCGCTCGGCGTTCCGCCCAACATTGCGCTGGACGACGGCATAACAGCCGGACTACAGCAGAGCACTTCTGCTGTCCGTACCCGGCTCGACGAGCATAAAAAAAAGTAGGGACATGACAATGATCACCGTTGACGGTATTGCCATTACTGATGACCTACTTTCGCTGGAGGCCCAACTGCAGGACGCCGATGACCCAGCCGCTGCCTGGGAACAGGCCGCACGCGCACTCGTCGTTCGAGAGCTGCTTTTGGCCGAGGCTACACGGCACGGTATCACCGGTCAGGATGCTGAGCCCGGTGAGGAGGCCGACGAGGCCGCCATCAGGCGTCTGCTCGAAACTGAGCTGAAGCTTCCAGAGCCAACCGAGACAGAGCTGGAGCGCTGGTACCAGCACAACCTTGATCGTTTGAAGCGTCCTGACCTTTGGCAGGTCCAGCACTTGCTAATCGCAGCGAACCCCGGTGATGAACGCGCCATTGGGGCGGCACGGGAAAAGGCAGAAACGATGCTTGCAGAAGTGCTTGATGACCCGACAGCACTGACCGTGTTGGCGGCCCGCTTCTCTGACTGTCCATCAAGCACGCAGGGCGGCGATCTGGGATTGATCGAGCGTGGAAGCACAGTGCCGGAATTCGAAACCCACCTTGCCGGACTGGCAGCAGGTGAGGTATGCCCCACAGTTGTTCAAAGCCGGTTCGGCCTGCATATCATCCGTGTGCTGGCTTGTCATAAAGGACGGGTACCGCCACTGCAGGCAGTACGCCCGCGAATTATCGCCTTTTTGCAGGAAACCAGTTGGCGGCAGGCCGTGCAGGGCTATATCGCCTCACTGGCCGCACGCGCCAGCATCAAGGGCTTCGACCTTTTTGCAGGCGAGAGCGCCCCTGCTCGACCCTCAGCGTGGCCGGCAGGATCATCGTGCACCGCAGCGGACGGTTCCGCTGGCCACGGCCCGAACCGAGACCCTGTGATCATTCCCGCGAGGAACTGCTCTTGAAAACCGGATCGGCAGCAATCGCATCCTCAACCAGCACCCAGTCCTTGCGTGTGCTGGTGATGAGCACCTTGGCATTTCTGATCTCCTTTGCCGTCTGGATGATGTTTGGCGTGATCGGCATCCCTATCCAGACCTCCCTGGGCCTCAGTGCATCTGAGTTCGGCCTGCTTACCGCCACGCCAGTCCTGACCGGCGCCATTTTCCGGTTGCCGCTGGGTATCTGGACAGACCGCTTCGGTGGTCGAACAGTGATGACCCTGCTGCTTCTGACGTGCACCGTTCCTCTCTGGCTCGCCTCCTACGCAAACCAACTCTGGCAATTCCTGTTGTTGGGGCTGGCACTCGGACTTGTGGGAGCCTCATTCTCGGTTGGAACGCCCTACGTGGCTCGCTTTTTTCCCAGCGAGCGCAAAGGATTTGCGATGGGGGTATTCGGGGCAGGTACCGCTGGCGCCGCCATCAACATGTTCCTGGCGCCCACCCTTGTTGCCCGCTACGGCTGGGAGAGCGTGCCGCGTGTGTATGCCGTGGCGCTTCTCGTGACGGCGGTTCTGTTCTGGATAATTGCCGCACCGGATACCAGAGCCCCTGGACGCTCCGTTCCGGTTAGACAGCAGCTGGCTGTTCTGCGGGATGGGCGCGTCTGGAAATATTGTCAGTATTATTCCGTTGTATTCGGGGGCTTTACAGCGCTCTCGATCTGGATGCCACAGTATTACCTGAACGAATACGGTCTCTCGATTGCTCAGGCTTCACTGCTGGCAGCCTGCTTCTCCCTTCCTGGAGGTGCCCTTCGAGCGCTCGGCGGCTTGCTGTCAGATCGGCTTGGTGCTCATGCTGTAACGTGGTGGGTATTGTGGATCGCGTGGATCAGTCTATTTCTACTTTCCTATCCGCAAACCGATTTTACTGTTCAAACTATCCGGGGACCGATGAACTTTCATCTTGGCCTTCCGGTTTGGGGAGCAACAGCACTGCTGTTTATTCTAGGTATCGCTTTTGCCTGCGGCATGGCTTCTACCTTCAAGTACATCGGCGATGATTTTCCACAAAACATGGGCATCGTTTCAGGCATCGTCGGCATGGCGGGAGGACTGGGAGGGTTCCTGTTGCCTATCCTGTTTGGCACACTGCTCGACTTCCTGGGTATCAACTCAAGCTGCTTCATGCTGCTCTACGGCATCGTGTGGGTGTCGCTGATCCTGATCTACATCACCGAAGTACGACGATCACCTCCATTGGGTACCTCCTCTAAAGAGCAGACCCATCATTCGTAGCCGGGCAAAGGGCAGTTCTCCTCTGCCCCAACGCGGTAACAGGTCCGTCTTGCGAGTGCGCCTGATTACTCAAATAGCAGGTAATCAGGCGATTGCACTGCTGGCATCCGCCAGGTGTATAGTCGCTGGGAGCGACCCTAGCCACTACGCGCCTTCAATGACAGCTAATGGGCAGAAGCAGCGGCCCTGGCACGTGCCGTATGCAGTTTCTTATAGCTGTCGATCAGTCGCAGGTGTCTATCCAGCCCCTCCAGCTTCATGCTGGTGGGCGTCAGGCCAAAGAAGCGGATGCTTCCATCCACTGAGCCCAGCACTGCATCCATGCGCTGATTGCCAAACATCCTGCGGAAGTTGACTTCATAGTCGGCCAGCTCCAGCTCCTCGTCCAGCGATACCTCAAGTACTGCATTCAAAGCCTGATAGAACAGGCCACGCTCAACGGTATTGTCGTTGAACTGCAGGAAGGCACCGACCAGTTCATGCGCTTCCTCGAACTGCTTCAGTGCCAGATAGATCAGCAACTTCAATTCAAGAATCGTGAGCTGTCCCCAAACCGTGTTGTCATCAAATTCGATGCCGATCAGGGTAGTGATGTCGGTGTAATCATCCAGCTCGCAGTTTTCCAGGCGCTCAACCAATGCTTCCAGAGCGGCGTCATCCAGACGGTGCAGATTCAGAATATCAGCGCGAAAGGACAGCGCCTTGTTGGTGTTATCCCAGATCAGATCCTCTACCGGATAAATCTCCGAATAGCCCGGCACCAGGATACGGCAAGCCGTTGCCTCCAGGTCCTCATATACCGCCATGTACACTTCCTTACCCATATCCTCGAGGATACCGAACAGCGTCGCGGCTTCCTCAGCATTGGCATTTTCACCCTCGGCTGAAAAATCCCATTCGACAAATTCGAAATCCGCCTTGGCACTGAAGAAACGCCACGACACTACACCGCTGGAATCAATGAAATGCTCAACGAAGTTGTTCGGCTCGGTCACGGCCTGGCTTTCAAACGTAGGCTGAGGAAGATCATTGAGACCTTCGAAGCTGCGCCCTTGAAGCAGTTCTGTGAGGCTGCGCTCAAGCGCTACCTCCAAGCTTGGATGCGCGCCAAACGAGACGAATACGCCGCCGGTACGTGGATTCATCAAGGTGACGCACATCACCGGGAACTCACCTCCGAGCGATGCATCCTTTACCAATACCGGGAAGCCCTGCTCTTCCAGTCCTTGGATGCCAGCCAGAATAGCCGGGTATTTTGCCAGCACGTCCTGCGGTACGTCAGGCAGGGCAAGCTCCCCTTCCAGGATTTCACGCTTCACCGCGCGCTCGAAAATTTCCGACAGACATTGCACCTGCGCTTCAGCCAGCGTGTTACCAGCACTCATGCCATTGCTCAGGTACAGGTTTTCGATCAGATTGGACGGGAAATACACCACCTCGCCGTCCGACTGACGTACAAAGGGCAGCGAACAGATGCCGCGCTCGACGTTGCCGGAGTTGGTGTCATACAGATGCGAGCCGCGTAGCTCCCCATCAGGGTTGTAGATTTCCCGGCAGTATGCATCGAGAATTTCAGATGGCAATGCATCCTTACGGCCTGGCTTGAACCACCGTTCGTTCGGGTAATGCACGAACTCTGCATTGGCAATGTCTTCACCCCAGAACTGATCGTTGTAGAAGAAGTTACAGTTCAGACGCTCGATAAACTCACCCAGGGCTGACGCCAACGCGGCTTCCTTGGTGGCCCCCTTGCCATTGGTAAAGCACATCGGCGAATGAGCGTCGCGTATATGCAGCGACCACACGTTGGGAACGATATTTCGCCATGAAGCGATTTCAATCTTCATGCCCAGGTCGGCCAGAATCCCCGACATGTTGGCAATAGTCTGCTCAAGCGGCAGATCCTTGCCTGCAATAAAGGTGTTCGTGTCAGAGGCCATGCTCGGTATCAGCAGCGCCTGAGCATCGGCATCCAGGTTGTCCACTTCCTCAATGACAAATTCCGGGCCGGTTTGCACCACCTTCTTTACCGTACAACGGTCGATGGAGCGCAAAATGCCCTGGCGGTCCTTGTCAGAGATATCTGCCGGCAACTCGACCTGAATCTTGAAAATCTGCTGATAACGGTTTTCAGGATCAACAATATTGTTTTGCGAAAGACGAATGTTGTCAGTAGGGATATTGCGTGTCTGGCAATACAGCTTCACGAAATACGCAGCACATAACGCTGATGAAGCCAGGAAATAATCAAAAGGCCCAGGCGCCGAACCATCCCCCTTGTAGCGGATAGGCTGATCGGCTATGACCGTGAAGTCATCGAACTTAGCCTCAAGCCGAAGGTTATCGAGAAAATTGACCTTGATTTCCATGCAAAACTACCGAAACGTGAATAAGCGAATTGGCTGCCATTATCCCGCATCTCGACAAGAAGTTTTTGCTTTTGGACGAAAGCGAAAATAGATCATGAAAATATTCAAGAAATATCGAGCCGGATAGGCGAAAGCGCCAGAATGGTCTCGCCTGAAAGCCAGATTTCTGACTGCCCAACGGGTCCCTTCTTGACCAGGCACTGCCTACTCGACCTGAAAAATCAAACCCGATGAACGGTCTTCCTGCTGAAAGCATTGCGCCATCAACTATTTAGCAAAGCTATCAGGACTTTAATCCTAAATGTTTCCTTATATGTAAAGGTTTTGGCACGTCACTTGTAATCAAGGGCACAAGCGTCAGGATGCGCCTCTTGGTATCTCCCAGTACCAAGACCTCACTACTTTTTATTTAGGGCAGCCCCCTCGTATTCATGGACGCGAGACCTAGCCCATCACTAGCAGAGCAGTATGGTGATTATGAGCACGTCCATTCATTTTTCTAAGCGATTCTTCAAGAGCCTGCCCCTTCTCGTGGGTCTTACCTTTGGCTCGGTAGCCGCCCAAGCCGAACCGGTCGATCTGGTTAGTCTGAACCTGTCCGGTGCGGGATTTGCCCCCCATGTCTTACCTGGAATCAATGGCACCAACTATATTTTTCCAGTGGAATCCTATTTCCAGCAGTGGAGCGCCAGGGGTATCAAGACCTTCCGCTTCCCCATTATCTGGGAGCGCCTGCAA